>CAZMBK010000181.1:0-3000 GCA_964564315.1 uncultured Sulfurimonas sp. | reverse complement strand
AAGTATTTCGTTTTAATGCTGATGAAGATTATCTTCCATACTATGAAAATTATGATATGGATGTGACTTCTGAAGAGGTTGTTTTAGATATATTAAACAGAATTAAATGGGATCATGATGGTAGCTTTTCATACAGAAGATCTTGTCGTCACGGTATCTGTGGTGCATGTGCTATTAAAGTAAATGGTCGTTCAACTCTTGCTTGTAAAGAGTCTATGACTACTATGATAGATACTTTTGGTACAGATCTTGTTATAGAACCACTTAGTAAAAAACGTGCTATTAAAGATATGATCATTGATAAAGCTGACTTCTGGGAAAAACATGATGCTATTAAGCCTTACCTTATCTCAGATGTAGATGAGCACCCTGAGCATGAGCATTTAGTAACACCCCAAGAAGCTGAAGAGTTAAATGAAGCTGACTTGTGTATTCAGTGTGGTGCTTGTCACTATGCATGTCCTGTTGTTGAGATTAATGAAGATTTCTTTGGTCCTGCTGCATTTGCTAAAGCTTATAGATTTGAGGCTGATGTTCGTGATGATGCACATACTACAAGACTTGTTGATCTTCATAAAGAGAGTCAAGGTCTTTGGGACTGTGTTAAGTGTATGGAGTGTGCGGAAGTATGTCCTAAAGATGTAAATCCTATTGAAAAAATTACATCTCTTCATAATATGCTATTTAAAGAGGGTGTTGCCACTTCAAATGTTGCGACACGTCATGCAGTTGGCTTTAAACACTCAATCGCTAAAAATGGTGTACTTGATGAGGGTGGTTTAGTTCTTTACTCTGAACTCGCTGGAATTGTAAAACATGTACCAGTTGCACTTAAAATGTTTAGAAAAGGTAAGATTGTTCCACCATGGGGCATTGTAAAATCAGATAATTTAGATGAGATTCAAAAACTAGTAAAATCATCATCAACTGCAAAGTTTTAGGGAGTAGATAGATATGGAAAAATTAAGATACGCACTTTTTACAGGATGTACTGCTAAACAGAGTACTCCTGAGCAAATGATGTCTACTATGGCTGTTGCTGAGAAACTAAACATTGAACTTATAGAGCTTACTGAAGCTTCATGTTGTGGTGCTTCTCACCTTCAAGATTATGATGACTTTTTATCTCTAGTTCTTAATGCTAGAAATATCGCTTATGCTGAGAAACAAGGTCTTACAATGGTTACTATTTGTAATACTTGTCAACTCAACACTGCTATGACTAAACACCGTTTAGACAACAATGCAGAACTAAAAGCAAAAGTAAATGTAAAACTTGCAGAAGTTGGTTTAGAGTACAAAGGTACTTCACAAATCACTCACTTCTTATATGCTATTATTGATGATATCGGTTTAGATAAGATTAAAGAGATGGTTGTTACACCACTTTCTCAGTTTAATATTGCACCATTTTATGGTTGTCACAATATTCGTCCTTCTGAGCTTCAAAATGAGACTCATAAGACTCCTGAAAATGCATATAGTCCTACTTCACTTGATGATTTAATCATCGCTTGTGGTGGTATGAATGTTGACTATGAAGAGAAAAATAAATGTTGTGGTTTCCATGCTGAGCTTCAAGCACCAAAAACTGCTGCTATTTTAACTGGTAATGCTATCGCTGGTGCGATGGATGGTAATGCAGACTGGATGGTAACACCTTGTCCTCTATGTCACCTTAAACTAGACACACAAACGCACCATGCATCTGAAGCTATAGGACGTGATGTTTCACTTCCTGTACTTCATATGCAACAGATGGTAGGTCTCGCACTTGGTTGTCCTGCTGAGTCTTTAGGACTTAAGCATCACCTTGTAAATGTAGACTTCGTTTAACTTCTTCTTTAACTCCCTCTCTGGGGAGTCCTTTTAAAACTACTATATAGTAAACTATATAACAATACATATTATGGAATTATAATGTCAAACTCTATAGAAATAATCTCTTGGAATGTCAATGGAATACGTGCTGTACACGCAAAAGAGGCACTCAAATGGATTGATGAAAGAGATACCGATATATTATGTCTTCAGGAGATAAAGGCACTTCCAGAACAAGTTCCTAAAAATCTTTTTGATAAAGAGTACAGTGAACTTCATATAAACTCTGCAGAAAAAAAAGGCTATAGTGGTACAGCTACATTTTCAATGCTTAAAAGTGACTATAACTCTACAGATAATCATATAGATACTATGAACGAGGGGCGTATAGTTGAAACACATTATGATGATATCGTCCTTTTTAATATATATTTTCCAAATGGACAAAAAAATCAAGAGCGACTTGATTATAAAATGAAATTTTATGATGATCTACTTACTCACTGTGAAGCCCTTAGAGAAGATGGTAAAAGCATTATTATCTGTGGTGATATTAATACTGCACATAAAGAGATAGATCTAAAAAATCCAAAAGCTAATTCTAAAAAATCAGGTTTTTTACCTATAGAAAGAGAGTGGATAGATAAACTTTTAGATCATGGTTATGTAGATACTTTTCGATATGTAAATGGTGATGAAGTAGATAGATATAGCTGGTGGTCTTATCGTTCAAATGCTAGGCTCAATAATGTAGGATGGAGAATTGATTACTTTTTTATAAGTGAAGATCTCTGTGAATCACTTGAAGATGCTTTTATTTTAGATTACATAACAGGAAGTGATCACTCTCCTGTAGGTATTCGACTATCTATTTAAAAAATATGTAGAAATTATCAAGCTAAAAAGAGTATAATTCACTTAAATATTTAAGGATGTTATATGAGTGAAGAGAGTTTAGAACCACAAAAAAAGTACTATGACTATATAAGTGTTGGAAATCGTACCAAACAAGCAGTTTATTTCGTTGAACAACATGATAAGCTTATTCACTTTGAACTTTTTCTCCAAGAGAATCCTTCTCTCAGAACGGTAGTTATCTGTAAAAGTAAAAAAGTTGCTGATGTACTTGGTTCATATCTTAAAGAGAAAGAGATAAGTGCGACTGTTATTCATGGTAAC
>CAZMBK010000180.1:0-3009 GCA_964564315.1 uncultured Sulfurimonas sp. | reverse complement strand
CTAGAATACCTAAGAGTGAAGAGCTTATTAAGAAAGGTTCTACATTCATATCTGCCAAACGTGAAATAGTGGCTGCTGCTGAGTTTGTATGGAGTGTAGAAAATACTAGGTGTCCTGTAAGTGCTGCACGAACAGCTATAGCAGCTGTCTCCTCATCGCGAATTTCCCCTATCATAATAACATCAGGATCCTGTCGGAGTATAGAACGTAGTGCTGAGGCAAAGGTAAGTCCAACTTTCTCATTCACTTGGATCTGTGCAATATTATCTGACTTATACTCTACAGGATCCTCAACCGTTATAAGGTTCATCTCCGGTTTTTCAACCTCTCGTAAAAATGAGTGTAAAGATGTTGTCTTACCACTCCCCGTAGGTCCAGTAACAAGTATAATCCCATGAGAAGAGCGAAGTAGTTTTTTTACATCATCAATAAGTGAATCATTAAAGCCTAACTCATTGATTTGAGGAATTTGAGAACTCTGCATAAGCATACGCATAACAACACGCTCACCATAAAATGTTGGAAGTATTGAGACACGAACATCTAACACTTCACCAGCAATCTTAATCTGAGTCCGCCCATCTTGAGGAATTCTTTTTTCAGATATATCAAGGTTAGAGATGACTTTTATACGACTTACTATAAGGCTCACTACCTTCTTATCTAAGTCTGCATTTTTAGCAAGCATCCCATCTACACGAAAACGAACCTCACCCTTTTTCTCTTGTACTTCTATGTGAATATCTGAAGCTCTCTTTTTTACCGCCTGATAAAACAGAGCATTTACAAACTTTATAATAGGAGCAGACTCCTCACTTGTAAGAATATCACTAGAGGTACGAAGAAAATCCGTAAGGGAGATATCCTCTTCATCCTCACTCTCACTATCCTCTTGCATTGTCTCTATCGCTTTATCTGTTCTCAGCTCTAAAAAGCGATTATAGAGTCTATCGAAAGAGTCCTCATTAAGCATAGAGAGAGGGTATGAAACTTCAAGTTTAGAGTAGTAGTTACTCGCTTCTGCGAAATATCTTTCAGAAGTAAATGCAGTAACTACTCCCTCATACTCACTAAAAAGAAGATAATTTTTTACACTTATCTCTGTCTCTAACTCTTGGGGTTCATAGACTTCTAGTTTTAAGTTATGGAGTGTCTCTATAGTTATCACTTACTTCGCCTCTTGCATTTCTTTCTTTTTTTCAAGCTTCTTAAATACTTTTTTATTATACTCTTTCTGCATTTTCTCTAAAACACCTAAATCTTTTTGAAGTTGGGATAAGTTTTCACTCTTATCTATAACATAAGGTGTTAAAATTACTATAAGGTTATCTTGCTCTTCTGTAGTTGATGTTGAGGAGAATAACCACTCACCTATCCACGGAATATCACCAAGAAGAGGCACTTTACTTATTGATTTTTGCTCATATGTTTTAACTAGTCCACCGATGATGATACTCTCACCATGACGTAAAATTGCTTGTGTTTTTACCTCTTGCTTAGAAGTTACTGGTTGTCCTGAAGCATTATTACTACCATCATCGAGTACATTTTCTAAAACAGTCTCTACATCTAAAGTTACTTTATCATTTGAAGAAACACGTGGTTTTATTTTTAGAGTAAGCCCAACATCTTCACGTTTATAGGAGCTTGTAAGTCCTGAACCAAGGTTAGCATTTGAAATAGTCCCTGTTGAGATTGAGATGGTCTTTCCTACATATATAGATGACTCTTTATTATTTACACAGAGAATAGAGGGGTTGGAGATAGATTTAGATGCTCCATTTTGTTCTAAAAAGTCTAAAGTTGCTCCAAGTGCTAATGCTGAACTAGTTGTACTTCCTATGCTACCTAATGCATCTAAAACTGCTGTAGTTGCTGCTGATGTCAAAGAGTCTGCACCAAAGTTAGCACTCATAGCATAGAGACCCGATGAAGTAACATCCCCCATAGAGAGCCCGTACTTTACACCTATATCTGCACTATTGTTTTTATTTATCTCTACAATTTTTGCTTTTACATAGACTTGATATTTCTCTTTATCTAACTCATCAATAATAACTTTTATCCCTTTTATAACCATAGGATCACCAATGGCAATAATAGCATTTATCTCTTCATTTGCTGATATGTTTGGTTTGAGTGAAGGATCAGAAAACACTTGTTTTTTAATAATCTCATTTAGTGATGTAGCTACAGCCTTAGCCTCTGAGTTTTTCAGTTCAAAAATTTGTACACCATTTGCAGAGTGAGACTCAACATCCATACTTTTAATAAGTTTAAGAATCTCTTTTACATTTTTCTTTAGACCTACAACAATAATTCCATTAATATTTTCATCCAAAATTATTTTCACTATATTACTTGAAACTTTTTGGTTAAAAATCGACTTACTAATATCAGAGAGTCTTACTTGTAATTTTTTAGCATTAGCATGCTTAATAGGAACAATTTTAACAATAAATTCATTATCCATATCTATATCTCTAATAACTCTTTTTATTGTTTCGATATTACTTGGATAATCAGTAAGGAGTATAGTATTACTCTCTTTCATAGTCATAAGCTTGGCTGTTTTAGAGATAAGATAACGAACTTTTGCCGCCACAACATCTACATTTTCAGAGTTTATATGAATAGCTTGTGTCACCATAATGGAACCAGAGAGTTTTTTTCCCTTACTCTCTACTTTTACATTGTGCTTTGCAGCCTCAGTAGAACGAATAACTTCAAATATAGAACCTTTGGGAACTAAAGTGTATCCTTTAGACTCTAAAACAGAGACTAAAATACCGATAAGCTCATCATCATATACAGGTGTTGTACTTACAAAGTTTACACTTCCATTTATCTTATGATTGATCAGTATATTTTTATGTGTTATTTTTGAGATCAACTTAATAAAATCATTTATCTGTAAATCTGAAAAATTTACATTCACCTGTTCTCTTGCACTAAGTGATAGTGACAAAAGTAGTACTAAAAATAGTGTTTTAACGAATCTCATATATT
>CAZMBK010000179.1:1193-3018 GCA_964564315.1 uncultured Sulfurimonas sp. | reverse complement strand
TATGTTGGTAATCTTTTAGGAGTAGTTTGGGCATTTATTCAGCCTACTGCTATGATTGCTATTTTTTGGTTCGTATTTCAAGTAGGATTTAAGTCGCAACCTGTGGATAACTTTCCTTTTATTCTTTGGTTAGTTGCAGGAATGTTTCCTTGGTTTTACTTCTCTGAGGGACTCTCTACAGGTACAAATAGCATAATGGCAAATAGTTTTCTTGTAAAAAAAGTGGTTTTTCGAGTGAGTTTACTTCCTCTGATTCCTCTGCTTTCAGCTGTTGCTATTCATATATTTTTTATATTTTTTATGTTTGGAATGTTTTTGTATTATGGGTATGCACCGACTATTTATTGGATTCAAATTTTTTACTATCTTTTTGCTACATCTATTTTGCTCATAGGTTTATCTTGGTTAACATCTTCAATAGTAGTCTTTTTTAAAGATATAGGGCAGTTTGTAAATATTTTAATTCAATTTGGATTTTGGCTTACTCCGATATTTTGGAACATAAACACAGTACCTCAAAAATATCACTGGATTATTCACCTCAATCCTATGTCATATATCATAGATGGTTACAGAAACAGTATGATTTATCATAAATGGTTTTGGCAAGATATAAATATGACTCTCTATTTTTGGATAGTTACGGGAGTGATTTTTGCCATTGGTGGACTTACATTTAAAAAATTGAGACCACATTTCGCGGATGTACTTTAATGTTTACTACTCTGCAAGAGTGTGAAACTATTGAGTTTAAATCATCATTTCAAAAAGAGGTAATTATCTCTATTGTAGCATTTACAAACAGATATGGTGGAACAGTTTATGTAGGTGTGGATGATAATAAAAATATTATAGGCGTAGATATTGAAAGTGAAACGGTTCAAAACTACATCAACCAGATAAAAAGTGCAACTGAACCCTCATTGGTAGTTGATATAGAAGTGAAAGAAATAGAGAAGAAGAAAATAGTTCTCATAAAAGTAAGTGAGTTTCCAGTAAAGCCAGTTGCTTATAAAGGAAAGTATTACAAACGAATAAGCAATAGTAACCACCAAATGAATTTAGCAGAGATAACTGATATGCATATGCATATGCAAACACTTCAGTCGTCATGGGATGCTTATGAGTCAAATAGCATAAAATACGAAGATTTAGATATAACTAAAGTAGATAAATTTATAACTAAGGTCAATGATACTAAAAGATTTACTCTTAGTTCAGACCCTAAAGAAGCACTTCAAAAACTAAATCTCATAAAAGATGAAGAGCCTACAAATGCAGCTATGTTGCTCTTTTGTAAAGATCAAAATATCTACAACATACACATAGGTAGGTTTAAAACCGCAAGTATGATTGTCGATGATAAGATGATAAGGGAAACTTTGTATGAGGCTGTAGAACTCTGCATGAAGTACATCATCTCATGGATAAAAGTGGCGTTTGAGTTTACAGGAGCTATACAAAGAACTGAGATTATGGAATACCCTCTCAAAGGGGTAAGAGAACTCATTGTTAATGCAATTATCCACAGAGACTATACAAGCCCAATAGATACTCAAATAAAGATTTTTGATAACAAAATAACTTTTTTTAATCCGGGGAACCTCTATGGTAATATGACGGTCGAAAAACTAAAAACAGACTCCTACCAAGCACAAACTCGGAACAAGCTTATAGCAGAAGCCTTCTACTTGACAAATGACATAGAAAAGTATGGAAGTGGCTATAGTCGTGTACGAAAAGAGATAGCCCAGTACCCTACTATGAAATTTGAGTATGAAGATATGGGAAATGGTTATTTAGTAACTCTAAGTTATGAAAAACA
>CAZMBK010000179.1:0-1093 GCA_964564315.1 uncultured Sulfurimonas sp. | reverse complement strand
TGTCAAATAACAATGTCAATGAAAAAGAGATAGTTTCATTTTTGCAAGCTGAAATTGATGGTCTTGTTTGGGTGGGTCTTTTTGGGAGTGCTGTTACTGAGTACTTTGAGAAATATAAAAGTGATGTAGATATTGCCTTTATAAGTGAAAATAAAATCTCAAATATTAAAAGATGGGAAATTCAAGAAGCATTAGCATCAAAGTTAAACAGTGATATTGACTTAGTAGACTTAGATAAAAGTAATGATGTTATCTCTTTTGAAATCTTAAGTAAAGGAAAAAATATTTTTAAAAAAGATTCACATAAGTTAGAGATTTTTTTAGATAAAATATATATTAATTATATTCAATTAAATGAAGATAGAAAAGAGATTGTGGAGATGTATGCATGAAGGATGACATCATAATTAATAAGATAGAAACTATAAAACGATGTTTACAACGCATTAAGGAAGAGTATATTGGGTTTGAAGAAGAACTTCAGAGTAACTATACTAAACAAGACTCTATAATCTTAAACTTAGAAAGAGTAGCTCAAGCGAGTATAGATGTCTCTACTCACATTATAAGAGTAAATAACCTTGGTGTTCCAAAGACGTCAAGAGATGTATTTACACTTCTTTTTGATGCTAATGTATTGTCAGAAAATATTTCTGAGCAGATGAAAAAAATGGTTGGTTTTAGAAATATCGCTGTACATGACTACCAAAACATTTCTTTAGAAATTGTACGAAGTATTTGTACAAAACATCTAACAGATTTTGAAAAATTTATACAAGAGGTTTTAGATGCTGAGTAATGACATAGCCATAAAAGTAACAAATCTTACAAAAGTTTATCATCTCTATGATAAACCACAAGATAGACTCAAAGAAGCACTGAACCCTTTTAAAAAGTCTTATCATCATGACTTTTATGCCATGAATGATGTGAGTTTTGAGATAAAGAAGGGTGAAACAGTCGGGATAATTGGGAAAAATGGTGCAGGGAAATCTACACTGCTTAAGATGATAACAGGTGTACTGACTCCTACAAGTGGAAACATAGAAGTAAATGGAAAGATAGCCTCACTCTTAGAACTAGGAGCAGGTTT
>CAZMBK010000178.1:0-3018 GCA_964564315.1 uncultured Sulfurimonas sp. | reverse complement strand
AAAAACTGCTGTGCAAGTCTTTTGTGTTTGTAGAGTTGATACAAGTAGGAGATAGCCGCTGAATGAAAGAGGGCAAAACTAAAAGCATGGAGACTTTGTGAAAAGTAGAGAACAAAAATATCCTCTGAAAAAGCATACACAAGATACCAGCGAAATGCTGTCAAAAATGTAGTAAGTTGTAAAATAGCAATAAGATTATTTCTTAAAAATCTTCCTTGGAAGTAGAGCATGACAATCTCCACTAAAACACCAAAACTCCAGAGATAAATAGTTGTTGTAAGGCTAATAGAGTGATTTGTAGCATAAATAGTAAAAAAGTTATAGAATGATCCAAAACTGATCTGCATAAAGATAAGCCCTAGCCAAAGTTTATAATCTTTGAGTAAATCTATATCGTTTAACTCCTCAAGAGTGCTCTGCTCCTCTTTTTCGACCTGTTTTGCGATAATAAAAGAGATTCCAGCCGTAATGAGAGTCAGTGAAACTAAAAATCCTAATGCAGTATAGGGTGAAGTGAGCACCTTTACTAGTACTAAAGCGACCATTACAAAGCCTACTGAACCATAAAGTCGTATCTTTCCATAGCGCTCTTTACCTATTACTTGTAGAGATATAACTTCAATATAGGGATTAAGCAGACTCATGCCTACTCCTAAAAAAATATTTGAAAAAAGAAGTGCATAAAAGTTTCCCAGAGAGAGATAAAAAGCGAATGAACTTAGAACCATAATTATTAGAGCAATATTAAAAGTAGTTCTATCTATTTTTAATCCTCTTAAAAATAAAAATGGTAAAACAAACCGAACAAGGGGTGCTGCAGCAAAAATAACACCTATTTCATCTCCTGAATAACCAAGCTCCAAGAGTACCTTTGGCATAAAAATAAGATAGACCCCAACAATGGAAAAATAGAAAAAATAAAAGAGTGAAAGAAGTATTTGCATTTGCAATTGTATCCAAAATTTAAATGTGCCCTAAATATATCATTCTTATAATAGATATGTTATAATAAGTTTAAGATTTTATATTAAAAAAAGGAGGGAAGGTTAATGTTAAAAGAGATGAAACAGGAAGATTTTATTGTTTCAAAAACAGACCTTAAGGGTCGTTTAACCTATGTAAACCAAATTTTTATGGAGATGGCAGGGTATAGTGAAGAGGAGTTATTAGGAAAACCTCACAATATTGTTCGCCACCCTGAAATGCCTAAGGCTGTTTTTAAACTTCTATGGAATATGGTACAGAATAAAGAAGAAATTTTTGCTTTTGTTATTAACAAAACAAAAAATGGTGATGCCTACTGGGTCTATGCAAATGTTACTGCATCACTAAACAGGCAGGGGCAAATCATTGGGTATTACTCGGTAAGAAGAAAACCAAATGAAGATGCACTCAAACTAATTCAACCACTCTACAAAAAAATGCTTCAAGCAGAAAGAAGTGGTGGTGTTGAAGCGGGCACAAAACTACTGCTCGATTTACTCAAAGAAAAAGGAGTTGATTATAATGAATTTATTATCTCTATTCAAAAATAGACAAGCTAGTTTTCTCTTTGTTACCCTACTCTTAGTAACACTCTATTCTCTTTTCACAGGAGCATATATTTTTGCTGCTATTGTCTTTGTTTTAAATATAGTCGCACTCTTTATACCTACAGGTAACAACATAAACAATACCTCAGCACTCAGCAAAAATATACATAATGTTCTTGCTCAAGCAGCAAAAGGTGAGCTTGAGAGTCGTGTTACACATATTCCAAACGATGAAAGTGAACTCTCTACATTTGCATGGGAGGTTAATAACCTACTTGACCAAATAGAAGCATTTATGCGTGATACAGAGGCTACAGTGGAAAATGCTTCTATCGGGCATACCTACAGACACCCTTATCCTGCTGGACTCAAAGGTATTTTTAACACAACTTCTAAAAAACTCACAGCAGCTTCACAATCTATAGCAAGTGGCTATGAAACAAAAATTAGAGGTGAAATGTCTGAAGGATTTGCAAAACTTGGTGGTGGTATTGGAGAGGGTCTTCATGTAATCCAAGAGGATCTCTCAATATGTGCAGATGATTCAAAAGAGATTACAGAGTCAGCGGAAAAAACAGCCAAAGAGTCAAACAAGAGTCTTGCAAATGTTATAGAGATAGGCGACAGACTCAACTCTTTAGTAAGTCTTATCTCTGCATCCCATGAGGGTATTGTATCCCTAGAGGGGCGTTCTCGTGAGATCTCTGAAGTTGTTGAACTTATTAAAGATATTGCAGATCAAACAAACTTACTTGCACTCAATGCAGCCATAGAAGCAGCACGTGCGGGAGAGCATGGTCGTGGATTTGCTGTAGTTGCCGATGAAGTGCGAAAACTTGCAGAACGTACACAAAAAGCAACAAATGAAATAGAAATAACGATTTCCACACTTCAACAAGATGCAAATGACATGCGTTCAAACTCTGATGAAATTACTCAAATTGCAAATGAATCAAATGATGTTATTCATGCTTTTGAGAGTACATTTAAAGAGCTTACAACTCTCGCTTCAGGTTCATCAAGTTCGGCAATTAAGATCCAAAATAGACTCTTTACAACCCTAGTAAAAGTAGACCATATTCTCTTTAAATCAAAAGCATACGCATCCATCCTAAGCTCTGATGAAAGTAGTGAGTTTATAGATCATAAAAACTGCCGTATGGGTAAATGGTACCTAACTATGGGTCAAGAGCGTTTTGGTCATACCAAGGCATTTATAGAGATGGATAAGCCACATCAAATTGTACACGATAGTGTTTCAAAAAATATGATATTTATAAAAGAGCACACAACCATAAAACATGATAATCCAAAAATCATTCATCAGAACTTTATAGTTATGGAAAATGCATCCCATGAACTCTTTGTAAAACTTGATGAAATGCTTGAAGAGTTCTTAAAAGAGTAAATTAGTTCCAATATTTACTTAGTATTAACTTATAATAAATATAATTACAACATCTCAATTATGTTTCCCCTTTCATAA
>CAZMBK010000177.1:0-3078 GCA_964564315.1 uncultured Sulfurimonas sp. | reverse complement strand
ATGGCTATTCGTGGTGGTGATATTGTTGGTCGTCATACTGTTGGCTTTTACAATGATGGCGAATTTTTAGAGCTCAACCATACCGCAACTTCTCGTTCTACTTTTTCCAAAGGGGCTCTGCGTGCTGGTGAGTGGATTGCAAATAAAGAGGCGGGGCTTTATAAAATAAGTGACTGTTTAGGGCTTTAAGTAATAGAGTTTATATCTCTAAAGCACTCTTGGCAAGCTTTGCCCAAGCGGACTCTTTGTCTGCTTCTATAGCTGCCTTGTATGCTTTTTCAGCTTCCATATCTCTCCATAACTTACTTAAAACACCCCCTTTTAAGTACTTCTGTCTTGCTCTATCACGCTCTTTTAAAGTAACACTATCTAAAGATTTTATCACCTCAAGAGCCTTTGCATAGTTCTCTAAATTCATATATGCTTGGTAAAGCATAAACTCAAGATAAGGACTCTGTGCATGTGATCCTGCATCCTGCTCTATTTTCATTACTTTCTTTCCATAGTTTATAACCATGGCATCATCGTTTCTATCACTACCCAAAGACATCATAGTTACATAACGATCAATATCTTTATAGCTTATACCAAATACCTCTTCTATTTTTACCATAGCCGTTAACATATTCTCTTTTTGCTCCAAACGCTCATAGGTGTCAAAAAGGTATCTATATACATCATAATATTTTGTGTCCCCTTTGGCATCAAGAAGTGCAATAAGATCATTACTAGCATCAATAACATCACTATAGTTTCCTGTAGCAAAATCCACTTTTATATAACGATAGAGCCATTTTTTTCGAAGATCTAAAGCTTTGCTCTTAAAATTTTTCTCACACATTTTTCGGCTAAGCTGATAGTCCCCACCTTTCATAGCACACTCATAAATACCATCATCCCACTCATCTGAGAGTGTAATATTATAATCTTTTGAGATACTTAGCACCTCTTTACATTTTTTCTTCTCTAAAGAGCTCTGCATTACCCCAATAGCTGCATCAATAACTATCTCTTGAGTATCAGGGTAAGTATCCTCATCTAAGCCTAGGAGATCCTCTTTCTCACTGAGTACCTCTTGGTACTGTTTCTCTTCTAAAAGGAGTTTAGCTTTCTCATAAATTGCCTTATTACCTATAGTATCTTCAGCATACTCTTCTATTAACTTATTATACTCTGCTATTTTAGCTGTTGCATTCATATCATTTGTATCAAAAAAGAGCTCATCTTTGGCAACTTTTACCTTCTCTAAGTAATCCCCATCAGGAAATGCTTTCAAATAGCTATTTAATGCTTCAAGTGCCATCTCTCTATTTTTTGTTTTTGAAAGCCATAAACCACGTTTTGCCAGTAAAACTTCATAATCATCGTAAGTAGGATTTATTGCATCTAAAAGTGCTTTGGCTATTTTTGCTGCTGTCTCTTCATAGCCATAATCTTCAAAAGAAGTCATCATCTTCTTAGACTCTACATATCTCTTATTAAAATAACTCGGTTTTGCTGCTATGATTTTATCTACATATTTTGCTGACTCTTTTTGTGAATGATCCAACTGTGCTTTTGCAATGTCAAATGCTGCAGTAGCGGCTACATCTAAATCTTTTGTCTTGTAAAGTGCTTTTTTATAAAACTTTAGTGCAACTTTAAAACCACCACTCATTTCAAGCATCTCACCCTTATATATATATGCCCACTCTGTATAAACAGAGTTTGGATGCTCACTAAAGAGTCTATCAAAAAAGTAATCAGCATCAATATTTAGCCCTATTTGCCCATAAGCCTGTGCAGTATAAGAGAGTATTTCAGGTATGTTACTGTTTGAGGAGTACTCTTTGAGATAAATTTTTGCATAACTAATTACATTATCATAATCTTTAAGTTTCGCATAGAGTTTTATCTTGTAGTATATAAGTTCAGCTTTAAAGAGTGTATCTGGATACTCATCTAAGATATCATCAACCACACTCATACAGAGTTCATACTTTTTCTCTTGAAAATATTTTTTTACTCGTAAGTAGTTCTTAACATCCCCTACTTTTTTTATCTTTACAGGATTTCCTTTAATATCTAAACTCCCTACAAAAGGGAGCTGTGCTTTGTCATTATAATATGGAAAATTTATACTTATTTCGGGGTGTTGTCTATTTTGAATCAGGGGGAGTCTCTCTTTATATCCTATTACTAGCCACCTCTTAGTAAGTGTAATATCTGCTTTATAAATTGTACTATCTTTAGTAAGGTCAAATATCTCTGCCATAAGTTTTATTTTATGAAATGGTTTGATCTTAATAAAATATGTATCTTTTTGAATAAAACTCTCTAATTTAAAAAAATCATTTTGAAGCTCTTTTGTAGTTTTTGCAGGTTTTTTACTAAAGGCACAGACAATCTCAGTAACTTGATCAAAGTCATCTAACTTCTCTTGACAGATAAATTTATTTTCTGCTTTAAGTTTGAGTGTCGCATACGTTTGAAAATCATCTCTTGCACTCTCCATAGTGATTTCAAGTGCAAAAGAGTCAAGCAGAAGAAGAGATAAAAGTAAGAGTTTTAGCAAATGTCTCTTCTCCTTAAATTATAGAGGTTTAACTCCTAGTATCCACTATTGTAAACAAAAGAAGTTACGAACTCTAAAAGTGGATCTACTGCTAAAAAAGCAAATATAGTTCCTATAATAGCAAAACCAATAATTGATTTAAGTGCTGTTGTTGCATTGGCAACATAGAGACTACCATCATTATTTATATTGTCCTCAATTGGATCTTTCATAAACATATAAACAATAAGTTTAATGTAGTAGTATCCAGCAATAGCAGAGTTAAGTGCCATAATAAGAGCAAGAACAGTATAGCCACCTGTTACAGCAGCACTAATCATATAAATTTTACCCCAGAAGAGTGCAAATGGTGGTAAACCTGCAAGGCTCAACATAAAGATAGCCATAATAATAGCTGCCATTGGAGATGTTTTTATCATACCTGAGAACTTGTCAAAACTGTGATCTGTTTTTTGGTACCCTGGTAACTCTTTTTGACGAGAGATCCATAACATAGAGAATGAACCAAGGTTAGTAAAACTAAA
>CAZMBK010000176.1:0-3102 GCA_964564315.1 uncultured Sulfurimonas sp. | reverse complement strand
GTTTAACCTTATTTATGCACTAGCTTGAAGTTTAACACCTAAACTATCAAGAACTTTCATTACAGTCTCAAACCTAGGTTTTGCACCATCACTAAAAGTTTTATAAAGACTTTCTCTACCTAAGCCTGTATCTTTTGCTATTTGGCTCATACCTCTTGCTTTTGCAATGTTACCAATCGCTCCAAGAAGTTCATCTGTATCTCCATCTGCTAAAACTTGAGATAAATACTCTGCTATCATCTCTTTAGAATCAAGATATTGTGAAACATCAAATGTTGTTAAATTACTCATCTTCTAGCTCCCTACATAATTGTTGTGCTTTTGCTATATCTTTACTTTGGGTTGATTTATCCCCACCAACAAGCAAGATAACAATTTCATCTGCTTTTTTAGTATAGTAAACTCTATAACCAGCACCTACTGTAATTCTAAGTTCACTTACTTCTGAACCAACAGATTTATGATCTCCAAAATTACCTTTTTTAACTCTGTCAATTCTTCGTAATACAGCAACTTTACCCTTTATATCTTTAAGTTTAGTTAGCCACTTAGAAAACAGATCAGTTTGTTTTATTAAATACATAACATTATTGTATCTTATTAGATACATTGATGTCAAATGTATCAAAAGATATTATATAGAATGATAGAGTTTAAAAAATGGGCTATTGACATTTTACTATAGACAAGTAAGATAAGATTAGAGCTTATTATCGGTGTTTACATTTTAAATATATTGCAAATTGTCATAAAAATGAACTGATGAAAAAAATAGTAGTAATATTCTAAAAAATCACTTGGAGACTTTTAGAATGTTACTAGGAAAATGCCCTTACTGCGAAGATGGTCAGATAGAAGTACGAGATAAAGAAGTGAGTGGTAAAAAAGTAAAACTTTATGCTTGCACAAATGCTCACTGGAAAACAGAAGATGGGGAGATGTTTGAGGTAACAGAACACTCTACTTGTGACTTTCGTATCTGGCAAAATACTTTAGCAAAATATGGAAAATGGTTACAGTATAAAGATATACGAGCACTTTTAAATGGTGAAGATTTGGAGTTAGAATTTTTGAGCAAAAAGTATGGTAAAAAAGTTTATTATAAAAAATATGTTGTCTTAAACCAAGAGTATGGTGTGAGTGTTTTGTGGGATTAAGTTTGACTCTTTATAAAAGAGGATATAATACGTTTATGAATTACAAGACAATAGCCCAAGAAACTTTAAATATAGAAGCACAAACACTCTTAAATGCTGCTACTTTGATAGATGATGTTTTTGAGAAAGCTGTGGATGTTATACTTAAATGTAAGGGTAAACTTATTATTACAGGGGTTGGTAAAAGCGGGCTTATAGGAGCTAAAATGGCTGCTACATTTGCTTCTACTGGAACACCAAGCTTTTTTCTTCATCCTACAGAGGCACTGCATGGTGACCTTGGTATGATAGATAAAAATGATGTAGTGATTGGTATAAGTTATAGTGGAGAGAGTGAAGAACTAAGTTCTATTCTTCCCCACATTAAACGTTTTGGTGCACCACTAATTGGGATGACTAGAGATAGAGAGTCAACTCTTGGTTCTTATAGTGATATGGTTATTGAGTTAAATGTTACAAAAGAGGCTTGTCCTATAGATACAGCCCCTACAAGCTCAACTACACTTACCCTCGCGCTTGGTGATGCTCTTGCTGTTTGCCTTATGCGAGCACGGGATTTTAAAAAGAGTGATTTTGCTTCTTTTCATCCTGGGGGTGCTTTAGGAAAAAAACTTTTTGTAAAAGTTTCAAACCTTATGCAGAGAAAGAATTTACCAATTATAAAAGAAAATACAAAAGTAAAAGAGGCTATTTTAACTATTAGTGAGGGGCGTTTAGGTACGGCTCTTATTGTAGATAAAGATGATAAACTTGTTGCTCTTTTAAGTGATGGGGATGTTCGTCGTGCTCTTTTAAGTGACTCATTTTCACTTGAAGATAGTGTACTCATGTATGCGACACTTAATCCTATGACTTGTGAAGATGCAGATATGCTTGCAAGTGATGCTCTTGTTTTGATAGAAGAAAAAAAGATACAACTTTTAGTTGTTACCGATAAAAATAAAAAGATAGATGGCGTTCTTCATATTCATACGCTTATTGAAAAAGGAATTTCATAATTATGATGAGATTGAATAAATTTATAGCACACTACTCAACGTATTCGCGTCGTGAGGCAGACAAAGTTATCCAAGATGGCTATGTAAGAGTTAATGGCGAGATAGAAGAGAATCCTGCAACACAGGTAGATGAAAAACTAGATGTGGTATATGTAAGTGGAAAACAGGTAAGTAGACAAGAGAAATATACAGTTATAGTATATAACAAGCCAAAAGGCGAACTTGTTACGAAAAATGATCCTAAGGGTCGGAAGACTATTTACGATAGTTTAGATAAACAGTTTAAACACTATATTCCAGTTGGTCGTCTTGACTTCGCCTCTGAGGGTTTATTACTTTTGACAGATGCTTCTCATGTTGCTACTGCTTTAATGGAGTCAAACCTAGAACGTCGTTACAAGTTAAAGATAAAGGGTGAAGTGACTTCTGAGATGGAGCATGCCATGCTTAATGGTATGTTTATTGAAGATGCTACGGCAGGAGGACACTCTCACTCGAAGATAACTTCTATGGAATTTAAGCCATTTTTAGGGTATAAAATTCAGAAAAATGCGCATAACTACTCTGTTTTAAAAGTAGCTATTAGTGAGGGGAAAAACCGTGAACTTAGACGCTTTTTTGCACATTTTGATGCTGAGGTTGCTGATCTTAAACGTGTTAGTTTTGCAGAGATAGAGTTAAATAATCTTCCAACTGGAAAGACAAGATTTTTAACACGTAGTGAGTACTCAGCACTCTTTACATTTTTAAAAGCTGAAGAGAAACTGGCTCGTGAAACAGCAGGAAACAAGAAAAATAAAAAGTAGTAGCACTATTTTTAAGAATTGTTTCGGTATAATTCCGCTTCATACCCTCAAGGGGTACCTAGAAAATCTGCCCCCATACGGATTTAAAAAATATATAGTTTTACGTACACAAGACGTGAAGCAAAAGGCAAAAAAATGAAA
>CAZMBK010000175.1:0-3119 GCA_964564315.1 uncultured Sulfurimonas sp. | reverse complement strand
TACACTTACACTTCCTATTAAAATTTTAAATCCAGAGCCTCTCTCTCTTATAGATCCACAAAAAATAAATAGATATACTTTTGCAATACTCAACAGTTCACATAACTCACCATCTCAAGCAATGCTTATAAAAAAATATCTTCAAGACTTTGGCATAGAAAATTTACTAGAGATAGATACATATCAAGAGTCTGGCTATGATGTACTCTTTTTCATCCCTGACGATGACTATAATGAAGAGATTGTTATGAACACAAGACCATCCATTGCTTTGTTAAGAACTTCCGCTATCAAACTTGCAAACTTACCACATATTGAAGCACTCTATGCTCCTTTTGTTCCCACTGCTATTGTTGAAGCTATTAATGATGTTGGGCTTGAAAATATTCGAATAGAGGAGAGCGAGAGTGAAGAACAAGAGAGTGAAGAGGTACAATACAGTGGCAATATTTTAGTTGCTGAGGATAATAAAACAAATCAGATGCTTATTAGCCTTATATTAGATGATTATGGCTTAGAGTATGAAATTGCAAACAATGGTGTAGAAGCAGTAAAAATGTTTAAAGAAAATAGCTACGACCTTGTTCTAATGGATGAAAATATGCCTGAACTCAACGGTATAGGAGCCATGCAACAGATAAAAGAGTACGAGAAGAATCGAGCACTTATTTTTACCCCTATCGTTGCACTTACTGCAAGTGTTTTAGATACAGACAAAGAGATGTTCTTACAAGCAGGAATGGATGGCTTTGTCGGTAAACCTATAGATACAGATGAGTTAGAAGTAGTTTTTAACAAATATTTACAAAAGGCATAACAGAATGAACATAGAAACTGAAACATGGATGATGATATTTTTTCTCCTCTCACTAGGCGCAAGTGTATGGAAAATTTCGGCTTTTTTACCAAATAAGACATTAGAAGATGATGACAAAACACAAGAGGCTAAACAGGCACTACGATATCTTATGCTTAAAATTATAGAGGAGAAAAAAGGAGAGATTCAGGCTCAAGAACTTTTTTTAGCAATGACAGAACATAGTGATTTTGACAGCAAGCTTTTTTGGCGTTTTAACCATAATAGGCTTAATCAACTTCTTAATGAATACTATGCAGAGAATGAAAAAATCTCCTCAATCAAAGAAATTTATGCCAAAAGATAAGCAAACTTTTGCACCCACTCTTTAAAAATTTCAGAGTGTTGCATATCTACCCCTGCACGTTGAAGGTCTTGTACTACCATTACAGAAAATTCACTCTGCATCTCTAAAGTGTACTTTAAAAGATTATTTAACCTTTTTTCATCTTGTAGTTTTAAATAAGCACTCACTAGACCACTACTAAGTGCATATAATACATCAACTTCTTCTCGTAATTCTCCCTCACCAGTCTCAAAAATCATCTCAATATTTGGAAGCTTTGCAGCAACTTTTGTAAACTGCAAAAAGCTTACTGCCACCTCTTTACCAACTGTTCCACTCAGTGTTTCTAAAAGAAGTGATTTATCTACCCCTGCATTTAAGACCTTACCTACATACTCCCATGAACGAGGTGTTGCAAAACTTTTACTATCGCTCTTCACATCAAAGGTAAAAAGGTGTTCGTTTTTGTAAGATATATAGGCAATAATTTTTTCATCCAGCTCACTTCTATATGCCCACTCTCTCCAAGCATTAACATCTACTTCAAGCTCAAAATGAACAAAGCGATTTGCAAGTGGAGCAGGCATTCTATAGGTAAGTCCTCTATCTCCCTCACGGTTTCCAGCAGCCACAATAGCCCAACCTTTAGGAAGTTCATACTCTCCAACTCTTCTATCAAGAATTAACTGATAGGCTGAAGATTGTACAGACGGTGCGGCAGCGTTTAATTCATCTAAAAAGAGTATTCCCTCTCCATCTTGAGGTAAAAAAGCAGGTGGTGCCCAGAGAGCTGTATGACTCTCTTTGTCATAAAAAGGTATTCCTTTTAGGTCTGTTGGATCCATAAGTGCCAAACGTAAGTCCACAAACCCTATACCCTTACTCTCTGCTATCTGTTTTACTATAGAGGATTTTCCAATCCCAGGTGCACCCCATAAAAAGGTAGGCACTTTTTGTGCAACAAGTGCACTCAAACTTTGTGTTAAATCTTTTGCATTCATCTTATACTAACCATCCTATATTTTCACTCTGTATATGCTTTCCAAATGCACTATTTGTTTTTACGTACCGTTCATATCGACTATCAAGTTGTAACTGGTAAAGTATCTCTACTGGTGTCGCTTCATTTTGGGCTAAAGACTCAAAATATACACCATTTTCATAAGCACTTTCCAAAAGGGACACAGGCATACGGCAGTTAGAATAAAGAGAAGTAAGTATCTCTGCATCCTTAAACTCTAAAAGTCTCTCTATGCTTTTTTGTGTTAATTTTTTATTTTCACTCAGTGCTCTATTTACTTCACTGTTTTCTAAATCAAGTAACTTATTTTGCATAACTTCACTCAATGTCTCATTCAGGGCTAAAGCTTCTTTATAGCTAAAAAGAAGTTGAAATTTTTTGGCATCTAAGAAAATGTTAATTGCCATACTCTGAGCCAGCCTTTTATCTTTAAGAAATGCTTCTATAATAGAGATTTTAAGATATCTATTGCAAGTGAGTGCTTCATTTATCTCTTCATTATTTTTATGGAAAAACCGCTCCTGCATCTCAGCATCACAATACTCACTTCTCAAAATTGTTGAGACTATTTTAGGGTGTATTTTTATAGGTTGCAGTGATACAATAGCATTTAAAAGCTCAGTGCTTTTTGTTTGTGAAACAAGATGAATAAATCCTGTAGTAGAGTACTGCACATTATGATTTCTCTCTATATTTTCATAAAAACGGGAAATAAATGCTGCACTTACATCTCGGTTATCATCATTTTCAAAAAAATCTTCACCACTCCAAGAGTACATTCTTATTAGTTTAAAAAAGAGAGTATCAGGAAGAAGCCTGTTTTGTATAAAACTTTTCAATCTCTCTTTATCACGCGAAAGTTTTAGACTCATAAGAAGTGTTCCCTCATCCATAAATGTAACAAGCTCCTTTTCTAAAACATCTATGGTAATGGCATTTATACCCTCTTTTTCATA
>CAZMBK010000174.1:0-3158 GCA_964564315.1 uncultured Sulfurimonas sp. | reverse complement strand
GGTTACTATTTGGGGAAACCTTTAGAAAATATTTTATAAACATACATAAGTTTTAATTATTTATGATATGATTTTGTTTTTAATTTAAACAATGGAATATTATGAATATTTTTTCTACTTTTCTACTTTTTTTTTCTACACTACTTTTCGCTTCATCTTCGGCAGATCCCTATAAAAATATACACTATTTTAAGTTAGATAATGGTTTAAAAGTTTATCTTTTAAGCGATAGAAAGTCGACAAACACACAGATAAAATTAGAAGTAAATGTAGGTACAAGTGTTGAAAACTCAAAAAATGCAGGAATAAGTCATCTTTTGGAGCATCTAATTTTTCGCGATAAAAGAGTTCCTTACCGAGATTATATTGACTACCTAGAAGAGGAGGGTGCAACTTATATAAATGCTTATACAGATGAGTATAAAAGTGTATATGAAGCTACTATGGACGCTAAAAAATCCTACTTTTTGGTGGATGCTTTTGCCACTATGATTTTTGATAAGAAACTTAATCGTGTAGATTTAGAAGTAGAACAGCGTGCCCTTCAGACTGAGATAGGTGAAGTAAAATGGTATAACACACTTGCTTTTTATTTTGGGAGAGGATTTAAGTATGTTATGAAAGTTTTTCCTGAGTCACAAGATATTTTTGTAGACTCTTTTTCTTTGGAAAAGCAGAGAGAAGAGCTCTCTCTTTATCAACAAAAACTTAACAATAAAACTTTTACACTTCGGCAAGTGATGCAACATTATGATGCTTATTACTATCCACAAAATATGACACTTAAAATTGCTGGAAATTTTAATCTTAAAAAGATGAAAAAATTAATTCAAAAAAAATATGGTTCAATAGAAAAAGCTGGATTTAAAGAGACTGAAAAACTGGCATACAATGCAAAACTTTCTCAGCTGCCTTTTCATGTGACTATTACAGGTGAAAGTGATAGGAATGAAGCTTATATTGGAACACGATTTTTATTGGATAATTATAAAAAGTACCTTATTCTTCTTTCGTATAGTGAACACTTAGCAAATAAAACACAGCAGCTCCTTCGTAATAAATTGGGACAAACATATTCTGTGAAGAGTTATAAAAAAAGCCTTAGAAATGCTGCTTTAGTTGGTGTGGTTTTAAAGTCACTACATAAAGATTTTGATGAAAATATAGCTTTGATTCAAAAAAAGATAGCAGATGATGTTATAAAAATGCCAAAGAGTGAAATAGAAGAATCTCTTCATCAATCAGCTCTTTATTATAGTTCTTTAGAGCATGATAGTGAAACACTTCTTTCTCTTATTCAAACGCAGGAATTTTTACATCTGTATCAAAATATATACAATAAAACAGCATATGAAATTTTTAATGCTATTACCCCTCAAGAGTTTCAAAAAGTTCTAACAAAAAGTTTTAGACCACGATTTAGTTTTCTTTATATTTATAGAGATTATTATTTTTTTCCCTTTGACATGGCAATTTTTCTGTTTTTCTCTTTTGGTGTCATTCTTTACATAGCGAAGAGAATGGCAAAGTTATCGATGATTAATAAAAACATAAAGTATTCTTCAAGAGATATACGATTTTCACGGCGTTTAACAAGCTATTTTGTATCATTTTTAGTAATGGGATTTATATTTTTTATGACACTTATTATAAATAGTTGGATAGAGTACTACAGCTCTTTGTATCTTTTTGATTATGCGCATTATATAGATAATCTTGATAAACCATGGAACTATCTTTACTTTTTTATCTATATTTTACTATTTTTTATGATTTTTATTACTATAACACTGCTTCTCTTTAGAAAATTTTTCACGAGAATCGATGTAACGGAAAACAATATTTATATAGTAGGTGTTTCCATTGAAATAGTAAATAAATTTGAGATTCAAGAGATAAAAAAAGTCCCTTGGAGTTTTTCAAAAGTGGGTAAAATTTATGGAGTAAAGATACTTTTCTTTCGTTCAGTTGTTATGATAAAAACAAAAGAAAAAGTTTTTTATCTTCGTTCAAATAGTGCCACAGAACTTGAAGAAGATCTACTTAAATGGCTCAGAGGATGTAACAAGGTTAGTTAGCCATAATATAGAGATTATTACTAGGATCTGTTATTTCGCTAAAGCGCTCTTTTAGTTCTCTGTCGAAAGTTAAAATAAATACATTTGCATTTTTAAGTTTCGCATTTTGAAACTCTGAGAGTAGTACATCATCTGCCACATTCTTCCCATGATCACACTTTATAAAGTTAAAAGAGTTAAGTGTTTTACCGTAGTCATAAAGGTTTGCTTCCCACTCTGCACGTTTTAAGTAAAGTGAATCTGGATTAGCTGCTAAAAATATTTTATTATCGCTTATCTCATATTTTTCAATAATATCATTAAAAATAGAGCTAATGCTAGAGAAATTTTCAATATCCCAAAAAAGATAACTTTGTGTTGCTTTACTCTTACTTTTTTTGTTTATAAGTTTTAAACGCTTTGTTATATTAAAATTTGTATGGGCACTATCATTTGTAAAAAGGATGTTACTTTGAAGTTTAATAGCATCATCAGCATTAAAGTTAAGAAGTTTACTCATTTCTATATATAGGTTTAAGTTTTCTAACTCTACTTCTGATGCACCTTTTTGATAGTGTTTAAGTTTGTGTAGTTTTGCTTTTGAAAAAAGAATGTTAACACTCATCTTCTCATGATTAGCATATGCTTGTTTTGTACGAAAAAATATATTTTTAGCTTCACTATTATCTGGAAGTATTACACTTCCCCTATACTTATGCTCAATACTGATTGTTTGTTTATAGATAGACACCTAGTTAAAGGAGACCAAAGAATTTTGCAGCTTCTTCTTCATCATCTGTTAAAAGCTCTTTTTTAAAGTCCTCATGTGTATCTATCATATGCTGAACATGCTTTTTGGCAAATTCAAATACAATTTTTTCTGCTTCTTCATCGTTAAAGATAAATCCAAGACCACTAAACTGATATTGTGGTTCTTCTTGCTCAATACATAGAGTAATGCCCTCACACTTCTCTTCCATCTCTTCTACAATATTTCTGTAGTTGATATTAAACTCCGTTGCAAGCCACCCAATATTTTCTAGTGCTTTATTTGAAAATTCAGCAACACCATCTGCTGTTGTATCATCATAAGAAGAACGG
>CAZMBK010000173.1:0-3160 GCA_964564315.1 uncultured Sulfurimonas sp. | reverse complement strand
CTTTACCAGCATCTACATTTGCTTGTAGTTCTGTATATAAATCAACTAAATGTTTCTTAGTTAAGTCACGACCACCAAGACCATAAACATAACCAGAAAGTAAAGGACGCTCTGCTTGGTTAAATAGACAACCTGCAAGTTCGTTAAATAACATACCCGGTGCACCACCTGGAGCTGAACGATCAAGGGCAGCTATAGATTTAACATTTTTAAGTGCTTGGGCAATTTCAAAGAATGGGAATGGACGAACAACACGAATTCCAACTACACCAGCTTTAATACCTTTTGCTCTCATTTCAGTAGCAACCTCACGAGCTGTCTCAACTGAAGTACCCATACAAACAACTGCTACATCAGCATCATCTATATCGTATGTTTCAACTAAATTGTATTTACGACCTGTAAGTTTTTCAAAATCATCAAATGCAGTTTGAATTTTTGGCATAACTTTAGTCATCATATCATTATGTTGACGAGCTTTATGCTCAAAGTGCCAATCTTCTTCAGTCTGAACACCATGAGTAACTGGATGCTCAAAATCGAGCATATCATTCATAGGTTGAAATGCACCTACAAAACCAAATGCTTCATCATCACTCATAGTATGAACACCCTGAGCTGTATGACTTGTCATAAAACCATCTTGGTGAACCATAGCTGGTAATCTTACATCATGATCTTCTGCAACTTTAAATGCGATAAAGTTTAAGTCATAAGCCTCTTGTGGAGAGTAAGCGTCAAACTGAATCCAACCAGAATCACGACCAAGGTACATATCTGAGTGGTCACCATTAACATTTAATGGAGCAGCAAGTGCACGGTTTACAACATTTAAAATAATTGGTAAACGCATACCAGATGCTTGGTAAAGAGTCTCTACCATAAGAGCAAAACCTTGAGAAGATGTTGCAGTTGCAACACGCCCACCAGCAGCAGAAGCACCAATACATCCTGACATTGCAGCATGTTCTGACTCAACCATTACAAATTCACCTTCAACATAGTTGTCAGCTAAAAATTTTGCATATCCCTCAACAATAGGAGTCGATGGAGTAATCGGGTAAGCAGCAACAACATCAATTTGACACTGTCTTAAAGCTTGAGCAGCAGCAAAGTTACCATCCCAAACTTCAATATCTTTTAGTTCGATTTTATCAAATGCCATCTATTTCTCCTTCGTTTCTTTAGCAGGCCACTGAGCAATCTCAGTCTCTTCATCTGCTTGTTCTGGGAACATTAAAAGTGATTTTGGATTTGTAGGACAAACCTCAACACAAATTCCACACCCTTTACAGTGATCCATATCTATACCAATCATTTTCTTATCACGAGAAATAATTGACATATCTGGACAATAAATCCAACAAAATTGACAATCGATACAATAATCTTTTGCAAATATTGGTTTTTCTAGTCTCCAATCAGCTACACTAGCACTAAATGAGCTATTTTCTGTGTACTTACGATCTTCTTGCAGCGTTCCAGCGATATTGCCAGCCTCGCCCTCAAATGTACGAAGCATAGCTCCGATTTCAAATTCATCCCAACCTGTATTTGCCATTCTTAGCTCCTTACTTTACTTCGTCATATGCGCGTTGAATTGCTAACATATTTCCGTCAATAATTTTCTGTGGTAATTTACCAAGAACTCTCTGCATATTTTCTTTAAAGAACTCTATGTCATACATACCAGAAATCTTCATAAATGCACCAAGCATTGGAGTGTTTGGAATAGCACGACCAATAGTCTCTTGCGCGATTTTAATACAATCTACAGTATAAACCTCTTTCCCCTCAAGTTTTGGTTGAGAAGCTACCAGTTCTTCTGT
This sequence comes from uncultured Sulfurimonas sp., assembly GCA_964564315.1. Classification (GTDB taxonomy): domain Bacteria; phylum Campylobacterota; class Campylobacteria; order Campylobacterales; family Sulfurimonadaceae; genus Sulfurimonas. Next base: position 1,331 of record CAZMBK010000173.1, on the reverse strand, counting down.
ACTCACATGAGTAGTAATAATATATTTTGTATCTTTTTTACCATTAATAGTTACATCCGAAGTGTAGACTAATGCAGGGTCAATAACGAAAACATAATCTGGTTCCATATATTTTTCATGATTCATAATTACTGCATCATCAACACGGTTATATGCCGTCATTGCAGCTCCACGTTTAGCAGATCCGTAAAACGCGAATGCTTGTACATGCTTTCCAGTTGTCGAAATAACATCAGCTAAACCTTTAGCCCCAGTTACTGCACCTTGTCCAGCACGACTATGCCATCTAATTTCTAGCATAAATTCTCCTTAAGTTTTTTCAAGAAATATTTTATTTATATATTCTATCAATTCTATTTCCTGTATTTTAGGCAAGTGGGACTTAAATATAGCTTGAAAATATAAGATAGATAAGGGTGCAAGTTATATGTGTGACTATTTCCTACTTTTTAGCCACTTTACAGCTTCTAAAGCATCTTTATAGATATGCGATGTGTACTTCTGTAACGTCTTCTGTGAATCATACCCACTCAAGACTGCTATAGAGTTAACTCCCGCACTCTTTGCCGAGAGTAAATCAAGCTTTGTATCCCCCATCATCCATATCTCTTTTCCCTCTGTATTAAAACTCTCTAAAGCTTTTAGTATAGGCTCTTCATGTGGTTTTGGATTTGTCACATGTTCACGGCCTATTAGTACTTTAAAGTAATCCATTATTTCAAAGTACTCCATTAACACCTGAGAGTAAAGTCCTGTTTTTGTTGTCACTATCCCTATCTCAGCTATTTCACTTGCCAAGACAACAGCTTCTTTAGCATTCTCAATGAGGTAAGTCTTCTGTGTAGATATCTCTCTATAGTGCTCTTTATATGTTTGAACATACATAACAACATCTTCCTCTTTTACTCCAAGACGAGGATACATCACATCAAGTGGATACCCTATAAGTGCTTTAATCGCATCATCACTTGGGTGTTCAACTCCAAAAACATCAAAAGAGTTGTGAAAACTCTCAAGTATCGCTTCTGTAGAATCTATCAGTGTCCCATCTAAATCAAAAAGTATTATCATTTTATTATTTCTCCCATTTTATATAGTTATGCTAAGTATGCCTATATTAGGATACTAAATCATCATTAAAATCAAAAGTGTACTTTTAGGTGTACTTTTTGTTTATTTAAAATATCTACTATAACTAGTTTTAAGTCTATAGCATATCAAAAGTAATTCTTTAATTACTTCTAGTCTGTATTTCATTATTAGTATACCATATATAGAAGAATTGAAATATTTGTAGTTGAACATGTAAAGCTATTGAATGTAAATTTATA
>CAZMBK010000172.1:0-3193 GCA_964564315.1 uncultured Sulfurimonas sp. | reverse complement strand
CCACTGAGATGAAGGTTTACTGCTTTTAAAAGTTTTTCTCTATCTGAGTATGCACTTATCATTAAAATAGGGGTTTTAGAGTCATTCTTACGTATTTTAGTTGCTAGACTAATACCATTTATACCTTTGATAGATATATCTAAAATAGCAACATCGATACTGTTTTTTTCGTAAATATCGAAAGCCTCGTTTCCATTATCTGTAGTTAAAACAGTATTAAAATATGTCTTAAATATCTCTGTAAAATTTTCTTGTACAATTGGATCATCTTCTACATAAAGTAGTGTAAAGTTTTTTTTCATAGTATTATCCTAAATTGTGCACCATCTTTGGTGTTTGAAGCTTCAATGGAGCCTTTTAAATGACCCTCAAGTATAACTTTTGTAAGGTAAAGTCCTAATCCTGAACCAACTTTTTTTTCTTTACTTGTATAGTTTTCATTAAATATAAGAGGAAGGGAGTCTTGATCTATTCCACCTGCATTATCTATAATATCTATATATGTTTTATTCTCTTTATGATACCCGAAAATTTTAATTATTTTTATCTCTTCATCACTTTTTTTAAAAGCCTCTTTTGCATTTTGTATAATGTTTAAGGTAATATGTAGTAGTTCATTTTTATATGTTTTTATTTTTCTCTTAAATTGTAAGTCTTGCTTTATGACAATATTATCACTATAAGCAGAATCACTACTAATTTTGATTGCATTTTGTATGATTTTTTCTAAGTCGTACTCTTTTAAATTTATTTCAGGGTTAAAGAAATCATTAAAATCATCTATTGTTTCACTCAAAAAGTGAGTTGTTTCGTTTATGACTGCAATTTTGTCATAGAGTTCTTTATTTTCAATTTTTATGTTTTTTTTGAGTTTAAACTCTAAAAGTGAAGTTGTTGAGACAATGCGATTAAGTGGTTGCTTCCATTGGTGTGTGATGACACTTATCATATCGCCAAGTTGTGCCTTTTTATTTTTAGCAATAATGATATCTCGTTGATCTCGTACCTTTCTCTCTAATATATCGATGTTGTAGTGCATAAGATAAGAAAATGTAAGACCTTCTAATATAATTCCAAAACCGCCTGAGTGAAAAGAGAAAAAAGTCATCTCAATAACTCCAGACATCGCTAAAATAGTGACTACAAGCCCACTAAAGTAAAATCCATAAGCGATACTAAAGATATGTGCTAAAGTGTGTTTTATTTTATATAGATGAAAAATAAGATATAAAATTGTCACGACAGTGATGAGAAACATAAGTTTAAAGAGTTCCATAGCAAAGGTTAAGTCTATGATAAATGCTGAGAGTATATTAACTCCTATGATAAAAAGAACACTATTTAAAATAGTGTCTATTTTTTTATCCATAGATTTTGTATTGAGGACCTGTTTAACAAAAAGAATTAAAAATGCAAGCATAAAAATAGCAGTAAGGTTAAACCAGTAAATATTTGTTCCATAGAGTTCAAACTGATTAAATACAATTCCATACTTGTAAAGTAAACCAAGGGTTGGTGTTATCATGTAAAGTGCATAGTATAAATACTCTTTTCGTTTATTGAAAAAGTATAAGAGAAAATTATATAGAGCAAGCATAAACATAAAAGAGATAATTGCATTTGGGTAAAAGGATGTTTTTGTAAGTGAAAGGAGAGACTCTTTTTTGTTGTAGATATGAAGACTAAAAAGTTCACTTACCATAGGAATGTTTTTTATAAAAACCTCTAAATTAGAGTTTGGTGGAATATGTAGCTTATGGACAAGGGTAGAACCTAAAAGCTTATTTTTTTCTTTAGGCTCTAAAGTATTATAGTCAGTTTTTTTTATGACTTTATCATTTAGTACTTCATAGAAAATTATTTTACGAGAGTAGTATGCAAAAACATTATGTAAAAAAAGTTCTTTTTCTAATGTTGTAGTGTTATTTATATCTAGTTTGTACCAGACTGTTCCTGTGTGACCACTAAATGCATGGGTATTACTAATAGTTTTATACTGCATTTTTTTAACATCGTAAATATTTAATGAAGAGTTTCTGTCTATTAAGTACTGTATACTGTGAATATCAGCACTTAAATATGTTGTAAATATAAAACTAACAGTAAGAAATATTTTTAACATTTATGCTTTCTCCACACGGTTTCTGCCATTTCCTTTTGCCTTATAGAGTGCATTGTCTGCAGAGTTTATCATAGTATCTATATTTTTACTATCTTTTACATCACAAACACCTGCTGAGGCAGTTATAGAGAGATTTCTAGTAAAACTATGGTTTTCAATATTTATTTTAATAATATTTGCTAATGTAAAAGCACCTGCTTTATCGGTATTTGGGCAGATTATTAAAAACTCTTCTCCTCCCCACCGTCCGAATATATCAGTATCTCTAATACTCGCTTGAATTATTTGTGAAAAATCCTTTAAAATCTCATCGCCTATTTGGTGCCCATGGGTATCGTTGACTTTTTTAAAGAGATCAATATCTAAAATAATTAAAGAAAATATATCTTGGTATAGTTCATAATAGGAGTAGTTTAGAGCAATCTCTTCATCTATTTTTACTCTATTGTAAATATTAGTGAGTTTATCGGTAATAGCTAAGTTTTGTATTTCAGTAATGTCCTCTAAAGAGACAAGTATAAGCTTGTTTTTGTCTAGTTCAAACTCTTTACGCGTCATAACGAAATGATGTTTTATCCCATTTTTAAACATAGTTATTTTTGCATCTATAGTACAAAGATGTCCATTTTTCTCTAGCGTTTCTTGATGTGAATCAGTATGAAAAAGTTTACATAAACAGTTTTGATGCAGTAAAAATTCATCACGAGATGAGACTTGGGTAAAGTTTAGAAAAGCTTTATTTACAAGTTCTAATTTGTCATTTTTTAAAACATAAGTAATGTTAGGGTTAATGTTAAAAAGTGTATTGAGATAATTTGTGTACTTTTTGAGTTGGAGTGTTTTCTCTTCTACATCCTTTTCAAGTTTTTGGTTAAACTCTTCAAGCACTTTTTTTATGGTAATGTCATGGACAACACTCTCATAACCTATAATATTATTTGCATTATCATAGAGGGGGGAAATAACAGCATTCGCCCAGTAGTGACGAGTATCTTTTGTAATATTTTGAAACTCACCATGCCAAATATGTCCACTTTTAATACTCATCCACATCTCTTTATAGTGAGAGTC
>CAZMBK010000171.1:0-3195 GCA_964564315.1 uncultured Sulfurimonas sp. | reverse complement strand
TAATCTTTGCATTTATCTGTTCAATAATTATTCGTTTTGATGATAGTTTATGATAAACATGAAGATGATGATGTAGGACTTTATGATACTGTTTTGAGTGCTGAAGATTATGGTGGTGATTTTGAGAATGAAATAAATGGAGCTAAGTTATAATGAGATTACGAGATGTTTAAATAATAATAAATGAAAATAATCAAAATCTGGTATAACACAAGGAAAAGATAATGAATATTTTAATAGAGTTAAGTTTGCAATTGATGAAATAAGTAAGCTTATAGATAAAGGTATGGAGTTTTTCCATCATAAATATTAACACAAAACAATATAAAAGTGTTTTCTTCCTTGAATATCAAGGGGATAGTCCCGAAGAAAATTTTACAAATTTAGAGCTACATCGAGAGTTAGAAGAAATAAATAAGTGAAAAGTAATGTTACAAATTTCTCTATATAAAATATTTACTTTTTAATTAAGACAAACTCACTATAATCACTTTAATAATTTAGAAATTACAAAGGTCATTATTTTGAGCGTACAATCCTTTACTCACCTACATCTTCATACCGAATACTCCCTCCTTGATGGAGCGAATAAACTTACAAATTTAGTTCCACGTTTAAAAGAGCTTGGCATGACATCGGTTGCTATGACTGACCATGGAAATATGTTTGGGGCTATAGACTTTTACAAGCAGATGACAAGTGCTGGAATTAAGCCTATTATAGGGATAGAGGGGTATATTCATAATGGTGAAGAGTTAAACGACAAAAGTACAAAACAGCGTTTTCATGTCTGTTTATATGCTAAAAATCGTAAGGGGTATGAGAACCTTATGTATCTCTCTTCTCAAGCCTATATCCACGGTATGTACTATTTCCCTCGTATTAACAAAAAAGAGTTGCGAGCACATAGTGAAGGACTTATCTGTTCAAGTGCTTGTCTTCAAGGTGAAGTGAGTTGGCACTTAAATCTAGCCAATGAGAGAAATGTTCGTAATGGTGCTTTAGGCTATGAGGGTGCATTAGAAGTTGCAAATGAGTATAAAGAGATTTTTGGCGATGACTTTTATCTTGAACTTATGCGTCATGGTATTGGAGATCAGCTCTTTATTGATGAACAGATACTCAAAATTTCTCGTGAAACAGGTATAAAAGTAGTTGCAACGAATGACACACACTATACCTATCCAAATGATGCACAGTATCATGAGGCTTTTATGTGTATAGGTATGAATAAACTCTATGATGATCCAAACCGAATGCGTCACTCAGTACATGAGTTTTATTTAAAATCTCCTGAGCAGATGGCAAGAATCTTTGCAGATATTCCTGAAGCACTTGAACATACACAAGAAATAGTAAATAAATGTGAAGCATTTGTACCCATAGTTAAAACACCAACCCCACCTAACTTTAAGTTTACAAAAGAGTATGCTCAAAAAGAGGGTTTAGATATAAACCATGAAGATGATGCCCCACTACCTGCTAATGCAAGTGAAGATGAGAAAAAACTTCATATGCTAGGTGCTGATAAAGATGATGCAGAGTACTTTATCTATAAGTGTCGTGAGGGATTAGTAAATCGTTTAAAGATAGTTCCAGAGGAACGCCATACTGAATATAAAGAGCGTTTAGAGTTTGAGATGGATATCATCAACTCTATGAAGTTCCCTGGGTATATGATGATTGTTTGGGATTTTGTTATCGCAGCAAAAAGAATGGGTATCGCTGTTGGACCGGGTCGTGGTTCGGCTGCTGGTAGTCTTGTTGCTTTTTCTCTTGACATCACCGACATCGATCCGATGAAGTATGATCTGCTCTTTGAGCGTTTTTTAAATCCTGAACGTGTAAGTATGCCCGATATCGATATGGACTTTATGCAAGCTCGCCGTGGGGAAGTTATAGACTATGTTGTTGAGAAATATGGTCGTAATCAGGTAGCACAAATCATTACCTTTGGTTCACTTCTTGCAAAAGGGGTTATTCGTGATGTTGCTCGTGTTTTAGACATGCCACTAAGCCAAGCTGATAAAATGGCAAAACTTATTCCTGATGAACTTGGAATTACTCTTAATGGTAAAACAAAGGGTGGTGAGTTTAAAGATGGAGCTTTTCAAAAAGAGCCTAAAATTTCTGAGCTTATTGAGTCTGATGCAAATGCTAAACGTGTTTGGGAGTTTGCAAAAAAACTTGAGGGACTCAAGCGAAACTCAGGGATTCATGCCGCGGGTGTTGTTATAAGTAATGAAGAGCTTTGGAAAAAGACACCTATTTATAAGCCGTCGGGTGAAGACACTTTTGTAACACAGTACTCTCTAAACTACATGGAAGATATTGACCTTATTAAGTTTGACTTCTTGGGACTTAAGACTCTTGATGTTATTCAAAATGCAGTAAAACTCATTAAACGCCGTTATGATTTAGATGTAAACTGGGATGAAATAGATGTGGATGATAAGCATGTTTATGAGGTGATTCAAACAGGTGAAACGGTTGGAATGTTCCAGATAGAGTCGAGTGGTATGCAAGATCTAAATCGACGTTTAAAACCTGATAATTTTGAAGATCTTATTGCGGTCTTGGCACTCTATAGACCAGGACCAATGGAGTCGGGAATGCTTGATGACTTCATCGAGCGTAAGCATGGTAGAAAGAAAGTATTTTATCCATTTGAAGAGGTTAGTTTTGATCTTTTAAAAGATACACTTGGTCCAACTTATGGGATGATTGTTTATCAAGAGCAAGTTATGCAGATTGTACAGATTATTGGTGGGATGAGTCTTGGTGGGGCGGACATCGTTCGTCGTGCCATGGGTAAGAAAAAAGTCGAAGAGATGGAAAAGTATAACCGACTTTTCTCTGAGGGTGCACAAAAACTAGGGCTTGACTATAAACTAGCATCTGATCTGTTTAAACTCATAGAGAAGTTTGCAGGGTATGGTTTTAACAAATCTCACTCAGCAGCCTATGCCATGGTTACTTTTCAAACAGCATGGCTAAAGACGTACTATCCAAACGAATTTATGGCAGCACTTCTTACATCAGACAAAGATAATACTGAAAAAGTAGTACGTTACATTGATGAAGTAAAACGCATGGGTATAGAGCTTGGGCCCCCTGATGTTTGTGACTCACAACTAGAATTTTCTGCTATCACTAAAGATGGAAAAGATATTGTTCTTTTTGGTCTTGGTGGGA
>CAZMBK010000170.1:0-3234 GCA_964564315.1 uncultured Sulfurimonas sp. | reverse complement strand
ACTTTTTTAAAGAAATCAAAAATATTTGAGATGACACTTAATGAGTATGAATCATTTATATCTTCTGAGATGCAGAGTGATATTAGTGAAATAGTATATGCTTCACCAAAGCTAGTTAAGAAAAATGGTAAAATGAAGCTACTCAAGAGACGCTTAGAGACATTTTTTGAGTTTGATAGAGATATTAACAGAAATCAAAATATAAAAGATGCTTATGAATATGGATATACAAAAGCAGATATAGCGAACTTCATAGGTTTGAGTCACACGGGTGTAGCAAAAATAGTCTAAGAAAACTCTTTTCAAAGAGAATTAATGAATAATAGCCTATAATATTTACAAAAAGGGGGGGGGTAAAGTATGAATTTTTTAGATGTAAAAACTGACTATGCCTTTAAAAAAGTGTTTGGGAGTGAAGAGAGTAAAAATATACTTATAAGTTTTCTTAATGCACTTATCTACTTAAACAGAGAGTATAAGATAGTAGATTTAACTATAGTTGATCCATATACTATACCTATGATAAAAGGTGTAAAAGATACTTTTGTAGATGTTAAAGCAAAACTTGATAATGGTACATCTGTAATTATAGAGATGCAGGTACTTAATCATAAAGGTTTTGAGAAAAGAGTACTTTATAATGCAGCAAAAAATTATAGTATTCAACTTAGTAAAGCAGAAGATTATAATATGCTTAACCCTGTTATAGCTTTAAGTATAGTAGATTTTATTATGTTTGAAGAGTCAGAGAGTGTTGTAAATAATTTTAAACTTTTAGAAAAAGAGAAGTTAATAGAGTATAGTGATGATATAGAACTAATTTTTGTAGAGTTACCAAAGTTTCAGAAGAACTTAGAACAACTGGATGATATTAAAGATCAGTGGATATACTTTTTACAAAATGCAGGAAGTTTAGAGTATATTCCTCAAAATATAGATGAAGAGATTCAAAATGCACTCAGTAGTGTTAATGAAGCAAATATGACAAGAGAAGAGCTTGAAGCACAACATAAAAGAAAAGAGTTTATTTCCATTCAAAGATTAGCAATGTTAAAAGCAAAAGAAGATGGAATTTCTCTTGGCATAGAGAAGGGAATAAAACAAGGTTTGGAGCAAGGCTTAGAACAAGGCATTGAACAAGGCATTGAACAAGGCATTGAACAAGAAAAAATCAATACACAAAACAGATTTATAGAAGTAGCAAAAAATCTTTTAGATATATTAGATGATGATACTATTGCATTGAAAACAGGGCTTGAAGTAGAATTAATAAAAGAAATACGTAAAAATGGAGAGTATATATAATGAAAAATGCCTTTACAATGATAGAATTAATATTTGTTATCGTAATACTTGGTATTTTATCTGCTGTAGCTATTCCAAGGTTTGCAGCTACACGAACAGATGCTCAGATTACTAAAGGTCGGGCTGATGTTGCTTCTGTTCGTTCGGCTATTATTACAGAACGTCAATCTCGACTCATTACTGGAGACAATAAATTTATAGAAGCAGGAGATAGTTCTACCGTAAACCAGCTTGATAGTGATGGTCTTTTTGGTGGGGTTTTGACGTATGCTATAACTTCACAAGATAGCTCTGGACATTGGCATTCTAGAAGTTCAACTGATGTAGAAAGTTCAACAGTAAAATATAAGGTAGCAGATACAGATATTACTTTTACATATACTCGTAGTAATGGAGTATTTACTTGTAGTAAGACAAGTGGATCTGCAAGTGCAAAAGCTTATTGTGCAAACTTAGTCGACTAGATTATTAAGAGTATACTATAAACTACTATCTCCTTTCAATTATAGGCTCTCCTCTTGGTGAGTTTACTTACCACTCATCTCAAACAATACCTTTTGGCACAAAAGTCACAGTAGAATTTAACAAAAGAGTTACAGATGCTGTTATTCTCTCTTTATGCACAAAACCCTCTTTTGAAACAAATGAAATTTTAGAAGTCAGTGATGCTATCTACTCTAGTAAGCAAATAACATTAGCTAAATTTATTGCTACTTATTATGTCTGTTCTTTAGGGGATGCTTTTTCTTTGATGATGCCTTACCTTTCTGTGTCTATGGCTTTAGTCTTACCTGAACTCAAAGCTGAGGCTAAAGCTACACAGGCTAGTCATATTAAGCTTTCAAAAAAACAAACTAATGCTTTGGAGTTTTTAAAAGAACAAAAAGTAGGCTTACTCTTTGGAGATACGGGAAGTGGAAAAACAGAGATATATATGAAATATTTTGAGCAGATGATTGCTGAGGGGAAACGTAGTATTTTTCTTATGCCAGAGATTTCACTTACACCTCAAATGTCTAAACGTTTAGAAGAACATTTTGGGGAGTCTGTTGTTATGTGGCACTCAAAGCTTACACCTAAGCAGAAGAAAATAGCAAAAGAGAAGATAGAAAGTGGGGAGGCTATGATAGTTGCGGGACCCCGTTCTACTCTTTTTCTCCCCATAGAAAATTTAGGGCTTATTGTTGTAGATGAAGAGCATGATGATAGTTATAAATCATCATCAAGACCCCGTTACAATGCTCGTGATATAGCCATATATATGGGAAAATTGTATGATGTAAATGTTATACTAGGAAGTGCAACTCCTTCATTGAGTTCTTATGAAAAGTTTCCACATGTAAGACTCAAAGGAGGACACTTTAAGTCAAATAAAAAATTTGTTTATGAAAGAAGTATTGAGACTCTCTCTCCTCTTATTTTAAGTTCTTTAGAACAAACGCTTCAAGCTAAAGAGCAGTCTATAGTTTTTTTACCAACACGAGCAAACTTTAAATATCTTATTTGTGGGGATTGTGGTCATACTTATGAGTGTGCTTTTTGTTCTGTTGGTTTGAGTGTGCATCAAAAGAGTAGGGCAATGAAGTGTCACTACTGTGGGTTTACTCAGGCTATACCTCAGGTTTGTAGTGAGTGTAAGAGTCCAAATCTTACAAGTTCACGTTTAGGAACAGCAGAGGCTGTAAAAAATATTAGCGAGTATTTACCAAGTGCAAATGTAGAGCAGTTTGATCGTGATGTCATAACAACAGCGAGTAAGCTTAAAAAAGCATTGAAACGTTTTAATGATAAAGAGAGTGACATACTTGTAGGAACACAGATGCTAAGTAAAGGGCATGATTATCATGGAGTTACTTTAGCAGTAGTTTTAGGCATGGACAATATGCTCAATATGGGAGACTATAGAGCACGAGAAAAAGCACTCTCTTC
>CAZMBK010000169.1:0-3258 GCA_964564315.1 uncultured Sulfurimonas sp. | reverse complement strand
TATAAGGGAAAAAAAAGTATAGATGAAGCTATAGAGGAGTTGAATGACTTAGCTGGAAAACAGTTTCATCCTAACGTTGTAAAATTTGCTTCTAAAGTTTTAAAAAATATAGAGATTGATGAAAATATAAATCAACTCCCTCAGTCTAAGCTTGAAGAGGAACGATTTGCTTACTTCTATAGTGATAGACTCTCTAGTGCCTATAATCAAAACTATTTAGAGACAGTTTTAATGAAGAACCATTATGAAGCATACTTAAAAAACATGTTAGTATTTTCTATAAATAGCTTCTCTTCGTATAATAAACTGTATGGTTGGAGTGAGGGTGATAAATTGCTTCAAGAGTTTGCAGATATCTTAACAAAAAAAATAGAGGATGCTTTTGTCTTTAGAGTCTTTGGCGATGATTTTATTGTTTTAAGTAAAAAAAAGATAGAGTTCTTTTGGGCAGTAGAGTCACTAAATACTCTTATGAAAGAAAAATCCATGAGTTATAAGATGCATAATGTGGATCTTAAAGAGAAACATATAGCAAATCTTCGTGATATAGAGAAATGTTTTTTAAGTTAGTAACAGAAGTGCTTTTAAAAGAAGTAACCCAGCCGTAACACTAAGCGGTATAAGTGCCCACTTTTTAAAGATAGAGAGTAGTGAGAATGCTATGATAGGAAAAAACCAAAGTTTACTAAAGCTTACTTGGATGCTTTGTATTTTGAGTTCTAAAAAAAACTTTAATACTCCATCCATTAAATCTCCCATGCCTAAGATATGTAAAATAATCGCACTTGGGTAGAAGAGTGTAAAGAGTGATGTCCAGAGAATTGAGAGTGGATGGTAGAGACTAAAGTTTCCAAAGATAAGTAAAGAGTATGGAAGCATAAGTAGATAGACCCACAGAGGCATTAAAAAAAATTGCCATAGTTTACTAAGATTTTTAAAGTGAATAAGAAAGAGAAAAATATAAAAAACACCACTGACACTTAACCAAAATCCTATACTAAAAAAGAGTCTAGGAAACAGAGCAAGTATGAGTGAAATAGTAAGAAGAAGTGTCTGCATAGAGATAACTTCTATTCCCCTATCATAAAGTACAAACCCGATAATAAGCATTACAAAAGCTCTTAGTAGTGATGGTGGTATATCTAAAAAAAGAAGATAACTCAGCAGAGAAAGAGAAATAATAAAGAATGTGTCACGTTTATAACTTCGGTAGGGGAAGTAGCTATTTTGTAAAAACATGTAGGGGAATTTTATAAGAAAAAAGAGTACAGCACTTAAGACCCCAAGATGAAAACCACTAATAGCGATAAGATGTGAGACTCCAAGGTTTGAGAAGAGGGTTTGTAGTTCGTAAGGGAGCTGTTTTGCTGTAAAAAGTGCTTGATAGATAAGTGAAATATTTTTGTTTGTGTGTTGCTTATCTATAAAAGAGTTGAGCTCTGTTTTATAACTCTCATCAGGATAAATTTGTAAAATTTTACTAAAGCAGAAAAATCCTCGCATATACTCTTTAAAACTTATTTTTCCAGCCCAAGCTTCTAGCTGTACATTTTTGTATTTAATATTTTTAAGTTTTGTACTTGCTGTAGAGTAAAATGTAAAGCCATCTTCGCTCTTAAATTTTAAAACTTGATAGGTTTTGAGTTTCCCTTTTTTCGTAAGTTTAGTTTTGGTGTACTGTTTTAAAACTGTGGCATTTACAAGTTGTGAGTCAAACTTTGTGAGTTGTTTGTAGTTGTAATACTCCAGACTTATAGAGAGAGAAAAAAGAGTAAATATAAGAAGTAAAAAGAGAAAAAAGTCTCGCTTATTTCTAAAGAGAGAGACTTTCTCTAGCATTTAGAGTGTTGGCATATCTACAACAGGAATATCCATACTTGCTGAAGATGTGTCTATGTTTTCATAAACAGTCTCAACTCCTGCGCTGAAAGTTGGTGCATCAACAAAACGAGTAAGTTTTTTCTGAAAGACAAGTTTCACATGACCAGTAGGTCCATTACGTTGTTTTCCAATGATAATTTCAGCATCTTCTTCTTCTTTTTCTACATACTCAGAGATAAACTCTTTTCCCTCTGCTTTGGCAGCTTTTTCACGCTCTTTTTCCTCTTTATAGAGGTAAACATCATCACGATAAACAAAAAGAATAATGTCAGCATCCTGCTCAATGGAACCAGATTCACGAATATCACTTAGCATTGGGCGTTTGTCATTACGGCTTTCAAGTCCACGGTTAAGTTGTGAAAGTGCAACTATGGGCATCTCTAGTTCACGAGCAAGCATCTTCAGTCCACGAGAGATTTCAGAGACTTGAAGGTGTCTATCTTGCTTACCAACACCCTGCATAATTTGTAAGTAATCTATAACTGCTATCTCTATCTCAGGGTGTTGGTTTTTAAGTTTTCTAAGTTTAGAACGAAGTTGATTGATGTTAATGCTTCCCTGATCGTCAACAAAGAGTTTTGCAGAGTTCATTTTATCAATCGCACCATTCAGACTTGACCATTGGTTGTCATCCATATCTCCAACACGAAGCTTTTGTAGTGGTATAGAAGTTTGTATGGAGAGTAAACGCAACATTAACTGTTCAGCAGGCATTTCAAGAGAGAAAAAAGCGACACCCTTACCATTCATAATGAGTGAGTTGACAGTGTTGAGGATAAAAGAGGTTTTACCCATGGCAGGACGAGCTGCGATAATGACAAGGTCACCTTTACCAAAACCAGTTGTCATTTTGTTAAGTTCTGCAAAACCAGTATCTACTCCAACAAGAACAGAGTTCCCACGAGCTTTCATTTCTCTAATGTACTCCATAGTATCAAAGGTCATTTTTGGTGCATCTTTGAAGTCACTTGTTTGGCTGTCCTGAGTGATGTCGTAGAGTTTCTTCTCGACTATGTCTATAACTTCTGCTGCGGGGAGTTCCTCTTCAACTGTAACTCTTTTTATCTCTGTTGTGAGTGTTAAAAGATGGCGTTTAAGAGATTTATCTTTTATTTCATCAACATAGGCTTTTGTATTTGAGATAGGGTTTGCTGAGAGGATTTCAAGCAGAACCTGTTCATCAAACTTTTTTATCTTAATAAGCTCTTTTTTGATAAACTCCTCATCAATAGGTTGATCTTTTTGCAGTAAAAAAATCATTACCTTAAAGATATCTTGATGTGCAGGAAGATAAAAATCATCCTCTTTAAGGGCAGTTGAGAGTTCATCAAACTGACTTGGTTCAAAGACTATGGAGCTGAGAATAGAGCGTTCAAA
>CAZMBK010000168.1:0-3316 GCA_964564315.1 uncultured Sulfurimonas sp. | reverse complement strand
AAAATTGAGACATTTTTTAACACTTAAAGATTTTACAAAAGAAGAGATTTTAGAGATTATAGAGATAGGTTTAGAAATTAAAAAGAACCTTCGTAGTGGCATTTACAAAAAAGAGCTTGAGATGCAGACACTTGGGATGATTTTTGAGAAGAGTTCTACTCGAACACGTGTAAGTTTTGAGACAGGTATGTTTCAACTTGGTGGTCATGCACTTTTTCTCTCAAACCGTGATATTCATCTTGGTCGTGGTGAACCTGTGAAAGATACAGCTCGTGTAATATCTTCTATGTGTGATATGGTAATGATACGTACCTTTGAGCATAGCATGATAGAAGAGTTTGCTGCAAACTCTTCTGTCCCTGTTGTAAATGGTCTAACTGACTCTTTTCACCCTGTACAACTCTTAGCAGACTATATGACGATGATAGAGCATGGTGTAGAGAAAGGTGCAGTAGTCGCTTACATCGGTGATGGAAACAATATGACACACTCATGGATGATGCTTGCTGCAAAGCTTGGCTTTGAACTTCGTATTGCAACGCCAAAGGGGTATGAAGTAGATGCAAGTATTTTAGAAGAAGCGCTGAGTGTTGCTAAAGAGAGTGGGGCAAAAATATCTATGATGAATGATCCAAAAGAGGCTGTGCATGGTGCGACTATTGTTACCACTGATACATGGACTTCTATGGGTCAAGAGGATGAAAAAGAGCAAAGAGTAGAAGATTTTAAAGGCTTTATGGTAGATAGTCTAATGATGTGTTTAGCGCAAAAAGATGCAAAATTTTTACACTGTCTTCCAGCTTATCGTGGCTATGAAGTTTCTGAAGAAATTATGGACTCTCATGCAAAAATAATCTTTGATGAAGCAGAAAATAGACTGCATGCTCAAAAAGGTCTAATGGTTTGGCTTGATAAACAGAGAGGATAATAGATGAAGTGTTTACTACTTGTTTTGTTAATGATCTCTTCACTTTACTCTAGTGCAAAAGTTGTAAAAGTTGATGAGAGATTTCAAGACTCACAAAGCTGCAAGGCATGTCACTTACGGATTGTGAGTGAGTGGGAAGAGTCTTGGCATGCTCGGAGTCATTACCAAAATGATGAGTACTTTAGAAAATCACTTGATTATGTAGCAAGAAAAACACGAAAGAGTGTCAACAGTGTAAAAGTGAAGTGTGCAACATGTCATAATCCCCGTATTTCAGTTACAAGTACCGATGAAGATTATGAAATTGCAGCTGTAATGGGACTAGATAAAGATTCTGAGGTCGATAAAGCTGTGAATGATACAGCTATTAGTGAAGGTATTAACTGTGTTGTTTGTCACAATATAGATAAAATTCATGATGAGTATGATGCAAGTAAGCGTGGTATAAATAGAGTAGAGTGGACGGCATCAGGGACAATGACAGGACCATATAAAGATGCAAAATCACCATACCATAAGACAGTATATCATAACTTTATGGATAAAAATCCAAATAAATTATGTTTTGTTTGTCATGCAAATGATAAAAGTGTCAAAGGTTTAGTTTTTACAAATATGCAAAATGAGTATAAAAAAGGTTCAAAAAACTGTGTAGATTGTCATATGGGACAAAAACAGCGAGATGTTGCTGCAACCTATAAGATGTATAATGGAAAGGCAAAAATTCGAGATGTAAGAAATCATGGTTTTATGGGTGGACATGTGAGTTTAATGTGGGTGAATGCACTTAATCTCAAACTTTCTCAAGAGGGTAATAGTCTCTTTATTACTATTCACAATCCACAACCACATAATATTCCAAGTGGTTTTGGATCAAGGGAGATAGAGGTCTCTGTAGTTTATAAAGATGGTATGAAAATTATGAAAGAGCAGAGACTCTCTTTAACAAGCCACTATACAAGAAGAAAAAATAAAGTAACTATTGCACATTTAGCGAAAAAAGAGTCAAAAGATGTCTCTATTCCTGCCAAAGGAAAAAAAGTATTAAAAATTTCTACATTAGCTGGTGCAACTTCAGTTGAGGTAGAGCTAAACTATATTTTAGTAAATAAAGAGGTGAGATCACTTTTAAAACTTAAAGATGATAACTGGGCGAAAAAGAATTATATTACGAAAAAGAGACTTATTTTAAAATAGTCTCTTTTCTTAGTATCTTATTCCTGTAGCTACTCTTATCTTTTCCATCATTGGTGAAGCTATATCTCTTGCTTTTTGAGCTCCTGCATTTAGAATGTCTCTCACTTCATCTTGATTATTTATATAGTGTTCACGTTTTTCTCTAAATGGTTTAAAGTGCTCCCACATTACATCTGCAAGATAGAGTTTAAAGTGACCATGACCCTCTCCACCTTTTGTGTATCTATTTTGAAGATCAATAAGTTCACCGTTATCTAAAAAGAGTTTTGCCATGTTGTAAACATTACAGTTTTCATACTCTTTTGGCTCTTCAAGTGCTACTTGTTGCGTAACAATTTTTTTAATGGTTTTAAGCTGTTTTTTCTCTTCACCAAAGATATTTATACAGTTGCCATAACTCTTAGACATTTTTTGTCCATCGGTTCCGGGAACAGTTTGTACTTCCTCTTGAACTTGAAACTCTGGAATAGTTAAAATATCTCCATACTTATTGTTAAACTTAGTCGCAATGTCACGAGCAATTTCAACATGTTGAATCTGATCTTTTCCAACGGGAATGATATCAGGAGAGTAGAGAAGAATATCTGCTGCCATTAAAACAGGGTAAGAGAAAAGTGAGTGGTTTGCACTGATGCCTTTTGCTGTTTTGTCCTTGTAGCTATGGGCACGTTCTAATAGTCCCATAGGTGTAAATGCAGAGAGTATCCAGTAGAGTTCAAGCACCTCTTTTACATCAGACTGAACCCAAAAAGTTGATTTTTGGGGGTCTATGCCGAGACTTAAAAAGTCTGTTGCTGTTTGGAGTGTAAGATTTGCCAGTTTCTCTCCACCATTTCCACTACTCATAGCGTGATAGTTTGCTATAAATGCAAATGTATCACCTTTTTCTTGTGCATCGACCATCTGTTTTATAGAACCAAAATAGTTTCCAATATGTAAATCACCTGATGGCTGAATACCTGTTAATACTCTCATCTGCTTTCCTAATATAAAATTTATAAATTTTGAGCCGTATTATACCAATCTCAGCTTTATTTTGTTATTATGTACAGATATAAAAAGAGCTTTGAAGCTCTTCTATAAAAGGATTTATTATGAACTTACAAATTCGTTCAAAAGATATTACATTAACTGATGCTACTAAAGCACATATTGAAGGTGCTGTTGAAGCATTTAGAAAATACTCATTAG
>CAZMBK010000167.1:0-3376 GCA_964564315.1 uncultured Sulfurimonas sp. | reverse complement strand
CTAAGTCAGCATTGAAACCAAGTGCTGCAAGCTCTTTAATCTCATCACGAGTCATAGGACCAGTTGTATCTTGAGAACCAACTGTACTCATTTGGGGCTCTACATACATACCAGGACGGACACCTGTAAGACCAGAAGCTTTACCTACCATTTTTTGAGCTAGAGTGAAACCTTTACCTGTATCAGCAGGTTGTTCAGCTACTAGGAACATATCAGATGTACCCATACCTAAAACACCACGAGCTTTAGAAGTTAAACCACGACCAATAATTAATGGAATACGACCACCTGCACGAACTTCATCAGTAATAGTGTTAGGGTTTAGTTTAAAAGTTGCTATACACTCACCATCTTTGTGAGCCTCACCTTTGTAAGGGTAAATAGTTACTTCGTCACCAGTCTCCATTTTTGAGACATCAAGTTCTAAAGGAAGAGCACCTGAATCTTCACAAGTTGCAAAAAAGATTGGAGCGATAATTCCACCAAGAACAACACCACCAGTACGTTTGTTTGGAACACCGTCAATATCTACACCCATGTGCCATTGAACAGAGTTAACACCAGACTTACGTGAAGAACCAGTACCAACAACATCACCAACATAAGCGATAGGGTTACCTTTTGTTTTAAGTTCTGCAATAGTTTCTAATGGTTTTTCCATTTTGTTTACAAGAAATGAGTTTGCATGTAAAGGAATATCGGAGCGAGTAAAAGCTTCTGATGCTGGAGAAAGATCATCAGTATTTGTTTCACCTGGAACTTTATAAACAGTTACAGTAATCTCTTGGGCAAGAGGATCTTTACCA
The DNA here is from genome assembly GCA_964564315.1 of uncultured Sulfurimonas sp. Lineage (GTDB taxonomy): Bacteria > Campylobacterota > Campylobacteria > Campylobacterales > Sulfurimonadaceae > Sulfurimonas. The sequence goes on along the minus strand of CAZMBK010000167.1, from coordinate 2,570 downwards.
GTAAACCACTCAGCATTTGCCCATGATGTCATCACTTTAGTTGCTGCTGCATTTCCAGCCTTGTGTAACTCTTCTACATCATTAAATGCATCATAAACAAGAAGTGTTTTACTCAGTGCAACTACAGCTGCTTCAACCACAGAAGCATCAGAAGATGAAAGTGCATCAATCATTGGCTTAACATTATAACCACCAAGCATCATACCAAGCATCTCTACTGCTTTTGTAGCAGAGATAGCGGAGACTGTAACATTACCAGCAGCTACATCATTTAAAAATGCCGCTTTTACATATGCTGAATCATCAACACCAGGTGCTACACGATTTCTAAGTAAGTCAAGTAACTCATCAGTACAGTTTTCTTTAATTAATTCGATAAGTTCTGCTGTTTGCTCAGCTGAAAGTGGTAAAGGTGGAACACCAAGTGTTTCACGTTCTGCAACATGTGCTTTGTAATCTTCTAAAAATGCCATAGTCATTCCTGTAAATTTAATTTTGAAAATTATATCTAAAGAAAAGCAATCATTCTATTGGTGTTACTAAAAGAAACATAAAAATAGAAGTAAATTTCAAGATGAGAATAATTGTAACATTTAAATCAATCTGCTTAAATTCTACGTCGCTTACACTCTTTTTCTATTAAAGATTTATCCATACCTGAGTAGTTCCCTCTCAGCCATAGAAGGTAAGAATCAGGAAGTTCTGAATACTGCATACCTTTATACTCTCCAAATCCTATTCTTGGATTATCCGCTCTTTCTAAGGGAGCATTTATACATCGTACATGTAAAGAGCTCTCTTGCATCAACTTTTCAAACTCAAAAAAGTCTATCTTTTTTTGAATGACAAAACTGTAAGTATTAAAATCAAAGATTCCTTTTCTCGCTAGAACAAACTCTTCAATCTCTTGAATATCTGAAACAGAAAGAAGTTCTAAGTTTTGAACATACACCTTAAAAGAGGTTTTAAAAGGGGTAAAAGCTAAAATAGCAGTAGCCATTAAAGAATCTCTCTCATACCTTTTGTATTGGGTGCTGAAAGCACTCCCTCTCGTTCAAGTTGTTCTATAACTCTAGCAGAACGATTATAGCCTATCTGTAATTTTCTTTGCAGGTAAGAGATAGAAGTTTTTTTATCAGTTAAAATTACATTTTTAGCCTCTTCGAAGAGCTCATCTAACTCTTCATAAGACTCACTTGATGACCCTGAGGCACTATTTTGAGGCTCTTCAACTAAAAAGCTTTTATCATAATTTGGTGCACGTTGTGCTTTTATAAACTCAACTATTGTCTCTATCTCCTGTTCTGTCGCCCAAGGTGCATGTAAGCGTACTAAACCAGTTGAACCGGGAGGAGTAAAAAGCATATCTCCACGACCAAGGAGTGATTCTGCACCCATCTGATCTAAAATTATTTTAGAATCTATTTTCTGCCCCACTCTATAGGAAACACGAGATGGCAGATTTGCTTTTATTAGCCCAGTAACAACATCCACAGAAGGTCGCTGTGTGGCAACAATAAGGTGAATTCCACAAGCACGTGATTTTTGAGCAAGTCTTGCTATGGAAAACTCAACATCCTTTCCGCTTGTCATCATTAAATCTGCTAACTCATCAATAATAACTACAATATAAGGAAAGTGTTCACCACTATCTTTCTTTATCTTTTCATTATAATTTTCAATATTTTTTGTTCTACTCTCTGCCATTAACTCATAACGACGTTCCATTTCAGCTACCATATTGTTCAGAGCAGCTATAGCCTGTTTTGGTTTAGTTATAACAGGTGTTAATAGGTGAGGAATATCATTATATGTTGAAAACTCAAGCATTTTTGGGTCTATCATAAGTAAACGTAACTGATCTGGTGAATTTTTATAAAGAAGTGAGAGAATCATTGCATTTATCCCAACACTTTTACCACTTCCCGTTGTTCCTGCAATAAGAAGATGTGGTAACTTTTTAAGATCTGTCACAAAAGGTTTTCCTACTATATCTTTTCCTAGTGCAATAGTGAGAGGTGAAGAAGAGTCTTTAAACAATTTATCATCTAAAATTTCACGTAAATAAATTGTATCTACTGTTTCATTTGGTATCTCTATTCCTACAACATCTTTTCCGGGAATAGGTGCTTGAATACGGATGGTCTCAGCAGAGAGTGCCATAGCAAGATCATCTTGAAGACCCAAAATTTTACTTACTTTTACATTCGCTGCAGGTTTAAACTCAAAAGTTGAAACAACAGGTCCAGCATAAGTTCGAACTACATCACCATCTATTTTAAAATGTGCAAGCTTTTCTATAAGATAACGAATTTTATCATCAAGTTCACTCTCATCTATATTTTTTGCAGTTTTGGGAGCTTTTTGCAAAAAGTCCACTGATGGAAGTTTAAAGTTCTTAGGTTCTTCTACTTTTCCTTTTTCAATAGTTGCAAGTAGCTTAGCATTTTCCTCCAGTTCTTCTACTATCACTGTACTCTTTTGCTCTTTCACCTCTTCTACTATATCTAGAAGATTCTTTTTTGTCTCTTTTTCGTCAACTTTTTCTTCTACTTTTTCTTCTACTTTTT
>CAZMBK010000166.1:0-3415 GCA_964564315.1 uncultured Sulfurimonas sp. | reverse complement strand
TTCTGGTAATTTTCAGATGTCAGGTGGAGTTTTTGGTGTTAATCAAGAGTTAGATATTGATTTAACTACTTACTCTATAATACAAAATCATCAAAACATTCTTTCAAGTAATGTTTACTATAAATACAACTTTACATGGTACGATTCTAAAACAATTACAGCAGTACAAGATAGTCTAAACAGTTACTCAACTACAGCAACTTCATTTATTCCAACAACAACAACATATACACCTACTATGGACTATAGGATGCAAGGACTTGATGTGAATGTTGTTCTTGGTTATGATGTTTACCATAAAAATGAAAACAACTTTTTAGGTCTTGGTATAATGATAGGTGTATCAACTCCATGGATTGATTCTAAAGACTCAAGTAGTGATGATAGTGATTATCCTGATGATACACTACTTAAAGAGAGTAAAACGGAAATTATTACCTATAAAGTTGGTCCTAGTATATCGCTTATGCAAAGCTTTAACAAGCATCTTATGATCTATGCATCAGCAACCTATGCTTACCAAACAGGGAGTATAAAAAATTCCTACATGAATTCAAGTTTTCAAGCAGATGGTACATTTCAAGAGTATGATATAGGTCTTAAATTGCAACCATTAAGTGAAGAGATAGAGATCGGTTGGTTTACATTAAGTCCTAGACTCTACTTTACTGCTGGCTACCGTTACAGTGACTGGCAACTTGATGATATAGATACAAAAGCACTAGGAGTTACATTACCAACACCATCAACTGATTTTAATATGAACTCATCTATTACCTATTTAGGCTTTGGTTACACTTTTTTCTAAAAAATTTAGAAACGATAAACCTTACTTAAGATAAAATAGCACTTATGAATAATATAGCAATTATTGGTGCTGGAGCATCTGGACTTTTTTGTAGTATACTATGTGCAAAGAGTGGTGCAAAAGTATCTATTTATGAGCAAAATAGTAAGCCTGCAAAAAAGATTTTAGTAAGTGGTAATGGACGTTGTAATATTTCTAATGCCAATCTAAGTAGTAGCGACTACTTCTCACAGAATCCCCAGTTTTCAAAGTTTGCACTTGACTCTTTTGGGTTTAAATCCTTTGAAAAATTTTGTTTAGAGATAGGTTTACTTCTCAATATTTTAGAAGATGGTCGTGCATATCCTCTTTCAAATGAAGCAAAAAGTGTTGCTAAAATTTTTGAAGACTATGCAAAAAGTTTAGGTGTAGTTTTTCATAATGAAACTAAAATAGAGAGTATAAAACCTCTCTTAAAAAAATATGACTCTGTAGTCGTAGCAACAGGCTCACGAGCAGCAGAACACCTTGGTGGAAACAGTGATGGAGAGAAGTTTGCAGAGGAGTTTGAGCATAAGATCATTCCAGCTTATCCTAGTCTCGTACAACTCCATCTAAACTCCAAAATAGCAAAAAAGATGAGTGGTGCAAAACTAAATGCAGAAGTTACACTGATACTCAACGGTGTAAAAGAGTTAAGTGTCACAGGTGATGTACTTTTCACAAACTATGGTGTTTCAGGCTTTGCCATACTTGATCTCTCACAAAGTGCGAGTGAAGCACTCCTAAACTACCAAGCAGTTGACATTTGCATAAATTTACTTCCAACATTTAGTATGCAAAAACTCTCCCAACACATTGCAAACTTAGCCAGTAAAATACCAACTCTTACAATACTAAATATTTTAGTAGGTCTTATTCCCAGTAAAATTGCGAATGGTTTTCTCGAAGAGTTAAACATCTCAAACAGTATTAAAGGCAAAGATATACACACAAAAATTGCAAAAAAGATCGCAAACCAACTCCTCAACTGGAAGTTTGAAGTAGAAGAGACTCACGGTTTTCGCCATGCAGAAGTGAGTGGTGGTGGCATTGATACTACTGAAATAGATGAAAAAACTATGATGAGTAAAAAGTGTAAAAATCTTTACTTCACAGGTGAATGTCTTGATATTGTCGGTAAACGTGGTGGTTACAATTTTGCATTTGCTTGGGCGAGTGCTTATTTAGCTGCTAAAAATATTTCTAAAGATACAAACTAACGTCATATTTGCTCTACATTGTTATGATATACTCATAGAATGTATAAAATTTTACTTATTTTTACTCTTTTTTTAGTGCAGATTCAAGCACAAGTAGCTCCTCTTGAAAAAGCAACCCTGCTTCTCTCATGGAAACATCAGTTTCAATTTGCTGGATATTACATGGCAAAAGAGAAAGGGTTTTACAGAGATGCTGATTTAAACATCACCATAAAAGAGTATGATTCTAATATAGATACAGTAAAATATGTTGCTTCTCAAAAGTATGCTTTTGGTATAAAGCACTCTCCTCTTATACTCGATAGAATCGATAGATATCACAACCTTAAATTTTTAGCAACCATTTACCAATCTTCCCCTCTCATCCTTATCTCAAAAAAATATAGCAATTTTCAATCACTTAAAAATAAAAAAGTTAACCTTACAAATGATGACTATAATAATGCATCTATACTAGCAATGCTTCATTTAAATGGTATAAATAAAAGTAACATTGCTTCCAAAAAGATAGACTTTACCTTAGAGAGTTTTATCAATAATAGTGTTGATTTTTATACAGCATATAGTTCAAACGAGCCTTTTACGCTTCATAAGATGGGTATAGATTTTTATACATTTGATCCTAAAGAGTATGGGTATGACTTCTACAGTGACATTCTTTTTACATCTCAAGAACTCATAGAAAAAAAACCTCTTCTTGTTGAACATTTTTACAGAGCTTCGATGAAAGGATGGATATATGCTTTTTCTCATATAGATGAGAGTGTAGAGATTATCCTTAAATACTACAATACTCAAAAAAGATCACGTGAAGCACTTAGGTTTGAAGCCTTTGCACTCAAAAAACTTGCATATAAAGGAGAGACTCCGCTTGGAAATATTAATCCAGAAAAACTACAAGAAATTGCCACAACATTTCGTCTACTGGGTTTAGTTCAAAGTAAAAATAGTAAAATCGACTATGATGATTTCATTTACGATAAAGCTTTTAGCCATAATAAACACAAACATATTTTTTTAAAGTTTTATCGTCAATATCAACAAGAGATAAGAGTCTTCATACTACTTTTTCTTTTACTCGTTCTCTTTATGGCTTACTTTAGATACAAGATGAAAAAATTGCTTCATCTAAAAATAAAGGAATTAGATAAAAGCTACAAACTTTTTGATGAGTATACAATCGCTTCAAGAACAGACACACTTGGAAACATTACCTTTGTAACACAGGCTTTTTGTAATGCTACAGGCTATACAAAAGAGGAACTCATAGGAAAAAACCAAAATATATTTCGAGAGAGGGGAGCACTTCCAGACTCTCACTATAAAGAGATGTGGATGAGTATTAAAAGTGGACATATTTGGCATG
>CAZMBK010000165.1:0-3458 GCA_964564315.1 uncultured Sulfurimonas sp. | reverse complement strand
CTTATATAAAAATTAAGGATACCTTATGAAAAAGATAATTCTGTCTTCTATTTTACTTACAGTTGGGCTTTATGCTCAGAGTGCTCAAGAAATTATTGATGCAAATGGTTGTTTAACTTGTCATGCTGTTGCTAGTAAAAAAGCTGCTCCTGCATTTGCTGGAATAGGAAAGAGAAACAAGCGTTTTGAAGGTGATAATGCAAAAACAACTATTATGAGTAGTATTAAAAATGGTTCTCAAGGTAAATACCCTTACTTTTCAGAGAGTGCTATGCCTCCGTATGCTTCTCTTTCTACAGATGAGTTAAATACTTTAGCTGATTATATACTTGCACAATCATCAAAGGCTAAAGGTCGTGGTGGAAAAGGAAGATATTAAAATGCAAAAAAAACTTTTGCTCACTTCACTTCTCTTTTGCGCTTCTCTTGGAGCAGAGACTCTTACTCTTGAGAGTGCTATAGAGAGGACTCTTCAAAATCACCCTGATATAAAATCATTTGAACTAAAAGTGAAACAGTCTCACTCCTCTTATAGATCAGCATATGCAGACTACTTACCTCAGGTTAATCTCCAAGCAAATTACAATGCAGTACAGACATTTGTTTTTCCAGTAAATGGTTCTTTTAATACTGTTGATAATGATGGTTGGAGTGCGGGAGCTTCTTTAAAGCAAAAAATATGGGACTTTTCAAAAACATCTTCAAAAGTGGATGCTTCAAAGATAGATGAATCAATCTCCAAACTCTCCTTACACGACCTTCAAGCACTTTTGGTTTATAAGGTAAAATCATTTTATGAACTAATGATTGTACAAAATGAGGCAATAGCAGTAAGAAAAAAAGATTTAGAAGCAAAAGAGGCTTACTATAGTCAAGCCAAAGCTTTAGTGGAACAGGGACTTAAAACAGAAGCTGATGCAAGCCGTTTTCTCTCTTCTGTTTATATAGCAAAAGAGAATCTCTCTCTCGCATCAGCCTCTTATCTCAAAGCAAAAAACTCACTCTCCCTCTATATGGGAGAAAAGATAGCCGAGGATGTTATACTAGAGAGTAGTATTTTAAAAGAAAATCCAAAGTATGATATTTCATTAGAAAATTTTATATTTGCAAATAATATTCAGCTTAAAATAGAGAAAAAAAATATAGAAAAAAATCAACTTCTACATAAATCAGCAAAAGCAGCACACTATGGTTCTATTGACGGTGTTGCATCCTATATTCATGTAGACAGCCTCAATAGTTATGACTCCAAGCTTTTAGGTATTACAATTAATTTACCACTCTATAGTGGTGGAAGAACATCAGCTGAAGCACAAAAAGCAGCTATTGCATCACAAATAGCACAAGAGCAAAAAGCTTCTTTAGAGCTTCTTTTAAAAGAGGAGATAGAGTCTTTGCTTATTGATATTAGTAGTTATAATAAAACTATTGATGCAAAAAAAGCACAATTACTCTCTTCGCAAGAGACAAAAAAAGTACATGATGCTCGCTATAATGAAGGTTTATCTACATACTTAGAAGTACTCGATGCCACTACTGTTGTATTGAGTGCTGAACTTGGATTATTGGAGGCATACTACTCTCGAAGTATTGCTATCAATCGTTTAGAATATCTTAAAGGAAAAATTTAATGAAATCACTCTCTAAATATATTATACTGCTAGCAATTATTGCTGGAGCAGGGACTGTTTTTTATAATAAAGTCTATATACCAAAAACTACTTATGAGAGATCTTCTGCTACAGTTGGTGATTTAAGTGTTCAAGTTTTTGGAATTGGTAACCTTGGTGCAAAAAACATTTATGCAGTAAGTGCAGGTGTTTCAGCAAAAGTTTTAGATATGCTCCATGATGAGGGTGAGTGGATTAAAAAAGGTGACCTGCTTACTACTCTTGATAGTGTGGATCTTCCCATACAGTTGAACGAGAGTAAAATAGGTGTAGATAAAGCATACTCAGAACTAATGGCTTCACAAAAAGAGTTAGCAAGTTTGCAGGCACAGAAAAATCTTGCATTTGTTACTTATACTCGTTATAAGAAATTGAAAAAGCAATCCTTTGCTTCACAATCAGAGTATGATAAAGCAAAAGCAGACCTCAAAGTTATAGAGGCTCAGACTGAAGTGACTGAGGCGCATATTAACTCCGCTAAAATGGAGATAACTCGTGCAAAAGAGGCAGTAAAAGCACTTCAAGAAAGACTTTCACGATACAAAGTATATGCACCTGTAGATGGTTATATTGTTGCTAAAAAAGCAGAAGTTTCTCAAACACTTTTAGCAAATCAAACACTCTTTGAAATTGTAAATCCTCAAGATGTATGGGTAAAAGCATATATAGATGAGAAGATAAGTGGCGATGTAAAACTTGGAAGTAGTGCGACTATTCACCTGCGTTCTAATAGTGTAAAAGAGTATAAGGGTATTGTAAAAAGAGTTGTTGCTCAGAGTGATGCCATTACACAAGAGAGAGAGGTAGATGTTGCATTTGAAAACTTACCACTTCCATTTTTCATTAATGAACAGGCTGAAGTAAATATTGATACAAAAGAGTATAAAAATGTAGTGAAAATTAAAGCAGATGCTCTTGTTTATAAAGATCAAAAAAGTGGTGTTTGGATAATGAAAAATAGTAAAGCACACTTTGTTATAGTAAAAGTTTTAGCAATCTCGAACGGAGTTGTAGCCGTGGATGGCTTAGATAAAAATAGTGAAATTCTTATTGCAAATATAAAGAAAAAAACACTTAAAGAGGGAATGGAAGTACACTAATGATAAATTTAGCAAAAAAGGATGTTGCACACACTTTTGGTAAGTTTTTAGTAACTGCTATGGGTGTGGGTATGCTTCTTGGTATTGTGCTCATTATGATTGGTGTTTATCGTGGAATGATAGTAGATGCAGAAGTTTTACTTGGTGACTTAAATGTAGATATTTGGATAGTCCAAGAAGATACACTTGGACCTTTTGCAGAAGCATCACGAATACATGAAGATTTAAAAGATACCATTCGAGTAATAGATGGGGTTGATAAAACAGCAGCACTTACTTTTCAAAACATTCAGTTACCACTAAAAGAAAAACAGGTAAGAGTTGTTGCGGTTGGATATAATCCTTTTGGTGCTATAAGTGCGATTAATCCTGCGAGACTTATAAGTGGAAGAGAGTTAGAAAAAAGTCACTATGAGATCGTAGTAAATAATAAATTAGGATTTGCTCTTCATGATAAAATCACAATCGGACGTAATAGTTATGATGTGGTTGGACTTGTAGAGGGTGCTGTCTCCTCAGGTGGTGATCCCCTTGTCTACATTAGTCTTAAAGATGCGCAAGAGTTACAGTTTTTGTATTCAAATTCTCGTATACGTGAAGATAGAGAAAGAGGTATGAGTGGGGGTGATTCACATATGGTAAATACTATTGTTGCAACACTTCATAAGGGCTACTCTATAGAAAAAGT
>CAZMBK010000164.1:0-3488 GCA_964564315.1 uncultured Sulfurimonas sp. | reverse complement strand
AATACAAAAAGATGCGTTATAAGGGTGTTGTATGTGAGAAATGTGGTGTTGAAGTAACATCAACTAAGGTTCGTCGTACTCGTATGGGTCACATTGAACTTGTAACTCCTGTTGCACATATTTGGTATGTTTCATCATTACCATCTCGTATTGGTACTCTTTTAGGTATCAAAATGAAAGACCTTGAACGTGTACTTTACTATGAAGCATACATTGTTGAAAATGGTGGAGAAGCATATTATGATGCTGAAGCAAAAACACCAGTTCTTCAATATGATGTTTTAAATGAGGAGCAATATAGAACTTTAGTTCAGAGATTTGATGCACTTGGATTTAAAGCTCGTATGGGTGGTGAAGTAGTTCGTGATTTACTTGATTCTATAGATTTAGTTGATCTATTTACTAACTTAAAAGAAGCAATTTCACAAACAAAATCTGAAGCTAAAAAGAAAACTATTAATAAACGTCTTAAAGTGATTGAGTCATTTTTAAATAGTGGAAATAATCCTGCTTGGATGATGTTAACTGTTTTACCAGTTCTTCCACCAGATTTACGTCCACTTGTTTCTTTAGATGGTGGTAAATTTGCTGTTTCTGATGTAAATGACCTTTATCGTCGTGTTATTAACCGTAATCAACGTCTTAAGCGTCTAGTTGAGCTTGAAGCTCCAGAAATTATTGTACGTAATGAAAAACGTATGTTACAAGAGTCTGTAGATGCACTTTTCGATAATGGTCGTCGTGCTAATGCTGTTAAAGGTGCTAATAAACGTCCTTTAAAATCACTTTCTGAGATTATTAAAGGGAAACAAGGTCGTTTCCGTCAGAATCTCCTTGGGAAACGTGTTGATTTCTCTGGACGTTCTGTAATTGTTGTTGGACCATCTTTAACGATGGATCAGTGTGGACTACCTAAAAAAATGGCTCTTGAACTTTTCAAGCCGCATTTAATTGCAAAACTTGAAGATAAAGGATATGCAACTACTGTTAAAGCTGCTAAGAAGATGATCGAAGAGAAAACAAATGAAGTGTGGGAGTGTCTTGCTGAGATTGTTGATGGTTATCCAATTATGCTTAACCGTGCACCAACACTTCATAAGCTCTCTATTCAAGCATTTCACCCAAAACTTATTGATGGGAAAGCGATTCAGTTACACCCATTAGTTTGTGCTGCATTTAATGCCGACTTTGATGGGGATCAAATGGCTGTGCATGTACCTTTATCTTCAGCTGCTATTGCTGAGTGTAAAGTACTTATGCTTGCTTCAATGAATATTCTTCTTCCTGCATCAGGTAAAGCAATTGCTACACCTTCACAGGATATGGTACTTGGTATCTACTACATCTCTTTAGAAAAAAATGGAGTAAAAGGTTCAAATAAACTTTTTGCTAATGTTGATGAGATTAATATTGCTTTAGAACATGATGCACTAGATATTCATGCAAAAGTAAGAACTCGTGTTGATGGTCGTATTGTGCATACAACTGCTGGGCGTCTTCTTATTAAAGCTATTCTTCCAGATTTTGTTCCTGCTGAATTATGGAATAAAACAATGAAGAAAAAAGCGATTAATGAAATTGTTGATTATGTACAAAAACATGGTGGAATTGGTCTAACAGCATCGTTCCTTGATCGCCTTAAAGATTTAGGTTTCAAACATGCAACTGAATCTGGTGTTTCTATTTCTGCGGATGATATTCGTGTTCCAGCTATGAAACCTGCAAAAATTGCAGAGTCTAAAGCTCGTGTTATTGAGATTCAAAAACAGTTTGAAGCGGGTCTTTTAACGGAACAAGAACGTTACAACAAAATTATTGATGTTTGGACAGATACTAATAATACACTTGCTGCTGAAATGATGGAACTTGTACAAAATGATAAAGATGGTTTTAACTCTATTCATATGATGGCTGATTCTGGTGCTCGTGGTTCTGCTGCACAGATTCGTCAGCTTGCTGGTATGCGTGGTCTTATGGCTAAACCATCTGGTGATATTATTGAAACTCCAATTATCTCTAACTTTAAAGAGGGACTTAATGTAATTGAGTACTTCATTTCAACTCACGGTGCTCGTAAAGGTCTTGCCGATACAGCACTTAAAACAGCAAATGCAGGTTACCTTACTCGTAAGCTTGTTGATGTTGCTCAAAATGTTAAGATTGTTGAGCATGATTGTCATACTCATGAAGGTATTGAGATTTCTGATATTCAAGATCAAAATACACTTATTGAGTCTTTAGAAGATAGACTTGTTGGTCGTGTTCTTGCTGAAGATGTTATTGATCCAATTTCTAATGAGATTCTTTATGCTGAGGGAACTCTTCTTGATGAAGTATCTGCAAAAGTTATTGCTGAAGCGGGAATCAAAACAGCGCATATCAGAACTCCTACTACTTGTAAGAGTAAAGATGGTGTATGTGCTCTTTGTTATGGTGTGAATCTTGCAACTGGTTATATTGTTAGAACAGGTGAAGCTATTGGTATTGTTGCTGCTCAGTCTATTGGTGAGCCAGGTACACAACTTACACTTCGTACTTTCCACGTTGGGGGAACTGCGAGTTCAACTGCACAAGAGCGTCAAGTTGTAGCTAATAGAGAAGGTTTTATTCGTTACTATAACCTAAAAACTTATGAGTCTAAGGATGGTAAAAATATTGTAGCTAACCGTCGTAATGCTGCTGTTCTTTTAGTTGAACCTAAAATTAAAGCACCATTTGCTGGGAAAGTTGATATTCAGACTATTCATGATGAAGTTATTGTAACTCTTATTGGTAAAGAGACTATTCGTTATTCACTTCGTAAAAATGAGATTGCAAAACCAAATGAGTTAGCGGGTATCTCTGGTCAAATTGAGGGTAAATATTATTTCCCATATCAAAATGGATCAGAAGTAGCAGAAGATGAATCAATTGTTGAGACTATTAAAGATGGTTGGAATGTTCCATCTCGTATTCCTTATGCATCGGAACTGTTAGTTGCTAATGGTGCACCAGTAACACAGAAAATTCTTGCCAAAGAAGAGGGTACTGTAAAGTATTTTATTCTTAAAGGTGATTACTTAGAAAGATTTGAAGGTGTTAAAGCTGGACATGCAGTAGAAGAAAAAGGACTTTTTGCAGCTGTTATTGATAGTAATAACCGTGAAGGTGTACGTCATTATATCGCTCGTGGTTCTGTTATTGTAACAGATGATAATGAGTCTGTAGATGCGACTACCCTTATCGCAAAGCCATCATCTGATGAGTCAGTTGTAATCGCTGAATGGGATCCATACTCTAACCCAATTATTTCTGAAGCTAATGGTGTGGTTAAGTATGAAGATATTATTGTCGGTACAACTGCAAGTGAGCAGTTAGATGAACTTACTGGTAAAACTCGTCTTATGATTAATGATTATATCTCTAGTGAGTATAAGCCTACTATAGTTTTAGCTACTGAAGATGGTGAAGTTTTAAGATATCAAATCTTACCTAAATCTTCTATCTAT
>CAZMBK010000163.1:0-3495 GCA_964564315.1 uncultured Sulfurimonas sp. | reverse complement strand
CCACTCTCTTTTTTGATAAATATACCAGTAGATTATCCCTTTTATAAGGGTTTCTACATTCATAATTATAAATATAACAATAATTCCATATCCCATTTTATAAGCTATATATGAGGGAACAACTCTTAAAAACCATAGACTTAAAACATTTATTTTTAAGGTTGTTTTTGTAGCTCCTGCACCGCGAAGTGCTGAAGAGTAGACAAACATAATGGCTAAAGGAATTTGTGCTAATCCTACAAGTATAAGATACTTTGAGGCAACCGCAATAGTTAAAGAATCTTTTGTAAAAAATCCAACAAGATACTCAGGAATACTAATCATAACAACCCCAACACTTCCCATAAATATATAAGCAATTCGACCACTAATCACTCCCATATCATATGCTTTATCATAATCTTTTGCACCGATATTTTGACCAATAAGAGCCATGGCAGCTATAGCAAAACCAAAACCAGGCATAAATGCTATGCCCTCTACTCTGAGACCCACTTGATACCCTGCAAGTTCAGCTGTCCCATAAGCAGTTATAATGCTTACAAAGAGTAAGAAACTCATACTTGAAATACCACGATCAAGTGCAGCACCCCAACCAACATGCCATACCCTTAGTAAATCTTTCACACGAATAAGAGGTAAAAAATCTAGCTTAGAGTTCATTTTTTTTATAAGAATATAGTATGCCATAACATTAAATGTATAAGACATAATTGTTGCAATAGCAGCACCCTCTATACCCATCGCTTCAAAACCAAAATGTCCAAATATAAGTATATAATTTAACCCAGCATTGAGTCCTGCAGAGAGAAGTTTTATGTAGAGTGAACTTTTAGTATCACCTGCAGCAGAGAGTGCATTATAAAGTAAGTTATCTATAAATATAACGACTATGCCAAGAGAAAGTATCTTAAAGTAGGCACTTCCTTGTTCTACAACAGCAGGAGTTGATCCCATCACTTCATAGATCCAAGAACTTCCTAAATAGCCACCTATGCTAACAAAAACGGAAAGCCCAATAGCAAATAGAACTAAAGAAAAAAGAAGTGCAGAAGCCCTACGTTTACGTCCTTGCCCAATAAAACGAGAGATAAGTGCATTACCACCTACTACATAGAGCGTCATTAAAACGTTAATTACCATCATAAACTGCATACTCATACCTACAGCAGCAAGTGCTGCTGTAGATATGACACCAACCATCAGCATATCTATAAGTATTTGTAAAATATCTACAAGATGTTTCAGTGCAGCAGGAAGTGCGAGAGCAAATACTTTTTTAGTATCTTTTGAGATTAATCGAAGTATTTTGCTACCTCATTCATCTCTTGTATGAGTTCATCTTTTGTGGGAAATGTTAAAACAGTTCGTATTCTATTGTCCTCTCCTATAGGAGTAGAGTCAAAGACTAAAACATAGTGTACAAGTTTTACCTTATCTGAATACAGATCCATCCACTCCAGACTCATTTCAGCAGTCTCTCCCTGCATATCTACAACAACAGCAGGATAAAGCCGTGTTAGTTTATCTAAGTCTACATCACCCTCTTTTGAATTATATATCATTTTTTCTCCCATTTAAATTTTTATATGACAAAACTTATTCGTTTATTTCATTTATATTTTTTGTTTTTAAGATCCAGTAAAAATAGAGTGCCCCTATAAAAAAGCCACTGCCTATAAATATAGTTATATACTCTAATGAAAAATTATGTGTTGCTAAAAAACCTATCATAAATGAGGTAAAAGTTGCACTTCCTAAAAATAACATATCATTATAAGCAACTATTCTGCCATAATATTTCTCTTCTATATTCTGTTGTAGAAGTGTATAAGTGTAGGACCACAATGTAGTTGTAAAGAGCCCAACTATCACACTAGAGAGGAGCGAAAGGTAAAAATTATACAGAAATTGAGCCCATATAAATATAGCTACCCCTTGGGCTAAAAATATATATACCAAATTTTTATTACTCAAAAATTTATTTAAAAAAAGAGGTCCTATAACTAAACCAATGGCTCGAGAACTATGTAAAAGTCCAAGTGCTAAAGAGGTCGCAATAACTCCAGCATAGTATTTATTAACCATAAGTGCCACTAAGGCATCAAATGCTGTAAGTCCCAAAAAAGAGTGAATAAGCATAAGGTGAAGTGCTAAAGGATTATGTTTAAGATAAGAGAATGTATCTCGCATCATCATAAGTAAGCTCTCTTCACTTCTTAAAATTAAAATAGCTATTTTTAGGTTTCGTAACATAGCAAATGCAATTATGAACATAAAAGCATCTACTAGAAATGCCATTTTTACACCAAAATAATAAACAAAAAATCCACTCAAAGCCATACCTAAAGTGTAAGAGAATGACCATATTATAGAGTGTAACTCATTTGCTTTTTGAAGTTTTTCACCTGAGAGTATTTTAGGCAGAAGTGACATCTCTGTAGTAAAGTAAAAAGAGGCAGCCGCCATTTTAAAAAATATAAGCACATAAAGCAAATAAAGATCAGAGGCACTCGAAACAAAAACAAGTAAAAGTGTCGAAAAAATTTCAACTGTGATAAGCAATAACATTAAAGATTTTGGTTTTACTCTATCTATAATAGTTCCAGAGAACGGTGCTTGAACAACACCTGCCAAAAAATGAAGCATTGCTACAAACGCTACAACTTCAGCACTAACCTGCATCTCTATAAGCAGTGTATAAATAGCAACATTACTAAACCAAGCGCCAAAATAAACAATTAACTGAATAATTGACAATCTTTTTAGTATTTCATTCGATCGAATTAACTCTAAGTAAGCTTTCATAAATGCAAGATTATCATAATAATGAAGATAAAAAGAGAAAATTGAAAAATTTTGTTAAAGTTATTTTTTTTCTAGTCGATATCATCTGTAATATTTATATAAAAGAGTTAAGGAGTACGTCATGGATGGCATAGCTAATGTTGCAAGACAACAACAATCACAAACAAGTTCAGTAGAAGCTCAAAGCAAAGTAACAACACAAGTACATCAGCCCACTACTACAGAGATAGCAAAACAGATAAATGAAGAAGCATTAGACCCAAAAACAAGTATTAACTCGGCTAAAGATGTTGAAAACCTAGTCAAAAATCTCAATAAGGCACTAGAACCTTTAGGAACAGACTTAAAATTTGGTGTTGATTCGGAAGATATTTTTTATGTTTCTGTTATTGAATCAAAATCAAATAGAATGATTAGAAGATTTCCAGCAGAACAAGCACAAGACTTTCTTCCAAAAATGCAAGAAGTGAGTGGTATTTTATTTGATACAAAAGGGTAATTCCAAAACCCTTTTGTATCAAAACTTCATTAATTCTTACAGATTAAAACTCACTCTCTCCCTCTAAGCAAAATATCACAAAAAATTTGATATAATCGCGGTAATTAATTCTCTACAGAAGGTTACTATATGAAAAAAGATGTTAAAAAAGTAGTACTAGCTTACTCTGGTGGTCTTGACACTAGTGT
>CAZMBK010000162.1:0-3538 GCA_964564315.1 uncultured Sulfurimonas sp. | reverse complement strand
AAGGAAATCTTTTAGATATCTTAAATGGTAACATGAGCAACTGCTCAATAGTAAAATAACAAAGGAAATTATACTTTATGAAAACAGAAGAATTAACAGCAAAAATTTTAACAGAAAACCCAAATATGGATCGCTACCAATTAGCAATCGCAGTAGCAACTCGTTGTGACCAGTTAGAGAATGGTGCACAGAGTAAACTTAATGTAAATACAAATAGTGTAAAATCAGCTGACTTAGCACTTATGGAAATCGCGGAAGGCCTTATCGTTGTAAAAGGTTTTGTTGATTTAGAAAAGTAGCTCTTTTGGGACTTACTCAAGTAGAGATTGAAAAAGTAAAACATCTCCATGATGTTGATGCTTCTATCGCCTATCTTTTTTCGCATATTGAAAAAACCCCTGCATTAGAAAAAGCACTCACTTACTCTCTTGAGGCACACAAGTCTCAGTTTAGAAAGAGTGGTGAGCCCTATATAATCCATCCAATTCTTGTTGCCTCTATTGTCGCATCCATTACAGATGATGAATCTATGGCTATTGCAGCCTTACTTCATGATGTTGTTGAGGATACTGAGACAACAATAGAAGATATAGAGTCTCTTTTTGGTAAAGATGTTGCACATCTTGTAGAGGGTTTAACAAAAATAGATATGATTAGAGATAGTGAACTCCTTCCTTCTACTTCAAATGACCGTTTAGTTGCCTCTGCATTAACATTTCGTAAGATGCTTTTAGCAAGTATAGAAGATGTTCGAGTTTTAGTTGTAAAACTATGTGATAGACTACATAATATGCTTACTCTTGAAGCCTTAGCTGAACATAAACAGATGCGAATAGCTGAAGAGACTTTGGTTGTGTATGCTCCTATAGCCCATCGTTTAGGTATCTCTTTTTTAAAAAATATCTTAGAAGATTTAAGTTTTGGGTATCTTTTTAAAGAAGAAAAACATCATATAGATAACTATCTTGATACAAACTACCATGCTATTGAGTTAAAACTCAATGACTTCAAAGAAGCTATTGCAAAACTCTTAGTAAAAAATGGTTTTTGTGAAGATGAGTTTGAAATACTCTCTCGTGTAAAACATCGTTACTCCATTTACTTAAAAATGCAGAGAAAAGGGGTCAGCATAGATGAAGTTCTTGACCTTTTAGCTGTAAGAATCATAACAAAAGATCCTGTAAAATGTTATAATATTTTAGGGATTATTCATCTTCATTTCCGTCCTTTGGCCTCACGTTTTAAAGATTATATAGCCGTGGCGAAAGACAATGGATATCAAACTATTCATACAAGTGTTTTTTATAATACTGCTATTTTTGAAGTACAAATACGAACTGTAGATATGCATAAAACAGCAGAACTTGGTGTTGCTGCACACTGGAAATATAAGAGTGGTGGCAATAATATTAAGCTCGATTGGTTAAATAACTTACAGTATCAAGATGAATCTGTAGAAGATTTTTATGAACTTGTTAAAAATGATCTTTATAGTGAGGATATATCTGTTTTTTCTCCAACTGGGGATGCATTTACACTTCCTCGTGGTGCAGTGGCTTTAGACTTTGCATATGCTGTACATAGTGAGGTTGGAAATAAAGCTGTATCTACACTGGTAAACAAGACAAAATCTTCACTCCTTACAGAGTTAAATAATGGTGATATTGTTAAAATTATTACAGCAGATGAGCTTATAACACGCTGCTCATGGATAGATGCTGTAAAAACAAGTCGTGCACAGACAAATATGAAACTTAATTGTAATGCAAGACTTAGAGATACAAATGAGAAAATCGCTATTTCCCTCGTTGCTACTGCTATGGGGCTTAATAATCATAGAGTAGAAGAGTGGTTTAGTAAAAATCATTGCGAGAGTATCCCCTCTATTGCTCTTGATGTAGAACATTTTAAGCATGTTATTCACAGATATATTGCAGAAATATCTCAAAATAGCCGTTTTAGAGGTTTTATATCTCGTCACAGGTTTAAACTCAAGGCGACACAGATAGCAGGAGTAGATATTCTTGCTGCATCGAGTGTAAATGATGTAGTCTTTGACTACTGTTGTCATCCAAAGTCTGGCGATGAAGTGATGGGTTTTTTAGAAAAAAATAGAGTAAATGTGCATCATAAAATGTGCAAGGTAGCCGCGAAAAAGCTTGCAGATGAAACCCCAATGGTATTTGTTGCTTGGGCACATCAAAAACATTATAGGTATAAGCTTATCGCATCTCTTCATAATGAAAAAGGGGCTTTAGCAGAGTTCTTAACCTTTTTAGTAAAACTCAACATCGATATTAGTTCTATAGAACTTGGAAAAGAGAGTGAAGATTATACGAAATTTTGTGAACTTGGTTTTGAAACAAAAGAAGCTGATGTTAATAGACTACGTGCTAAAATAGACAAAAAAATAAAAGTCATCCATCTTGTTCGTTCAGATGATGCATATAAAAACTAGAGTGATTGGAGAAAAAAGTATAATGATAGAAGAAGCACTACGAGAGATTCAAAGAGGAACTGCAGAAATAATTGATATTGAGAGAGTTGAAAAACTTCTCAAGGCTTTCTTTGAAGAGGGGAAAAACTATACAGTTAAAGCTGGATTTGACCCTACTGCACCAGACTTACATTTAGGTCACACAGTACTTTTACAAAAATTGGCAACTTTTCAAAAATATGGTGGGCGAGTACAGTTTCTTATAGGTTCGTTTACTGCCATGATAGGTGACCCAACAGGAAAAAGTGCTACACGAAAGGTTCTTACTAAAGATGATATTATTAAAAATATAGAGTCTTATACTTCACAGGCATTTAAGATTCTTGATAAAGAGAAGACAGACATTGTGTATAATAATGAGTGGTTGGATGATCTTGGTGCAGCTGGAATGCTACAACTTGCTTCAAACCTTACCGTTGCACGTATGTTAGAGCGTGATGACTTCTCTAAACGCTATGCTTCACAAACACCAATAGCTGTTAGTGAATTTATGTACCCACTCCTTCAAGGATATGATAGTGTACATTTGGCTTCAGATATTGAGATAGGTGGAACAGATCAGAAGTTTAACCTTTTGATGGGACGTCAACTTCAAAAATCTTACGAGATTAAAAAGCAACAAGCTGTTCTCATGATGCCTATTTTAGAGGGTCTTGATGGTGTTCAGAAAATGAGTAAATCTTTAGGAAACTATATTGGTGTAACAGATACTCCAAATGATATGTTTGGAAAAGTTTTAAGTATTTCCGATGATTTGATGTGGCGTTTTTATGAGCTTCTTAGCACAAAAACTTTAGATGAAATAGCAGAACTTAAAAATGGTGTATCAGATGCATCTTTACATCCAAAAAAAGTTAAAGAGGCTCTTGCCCTTGAAATTACAGCTCGTTTTCACTCTGAAAATACTGCTAAAATGGCAAAAGAGGAGTTCGATAAAATTCACTCAAAGAGTCAAATTCCAACAGATATACCCGAGTTTGAGTGCGAGGGTGATGTTTGGATAGCAAAAGCATTGCTAGATTGTAACATTGAGCCATCAAC
>CAZMBK010000161.1:0-3542 GCA_964564315.1 uncultured Sulfurimonas sp. | reverse complement strand
AGTATGCTCTTTATGATAAACTTTAAATAAATAAGGAAAATAAAATGGCAATGTATACAAAAGAGGAACTTTTTTTAGCAATCTCTACCGTAATTGACCCTGAAGTTGGATTTAATCTTGTTGAGATGGGTCTTATATATGATGCAGAGTCTGATGATGAGGGCAATGTAAAAGTGACAATGACACTCTCTACAAAAGCTTGTCCACTGCATCAGATGATTGTGCAATGGGTAAAAGAAGCTGTAGAAAAAATGGCAAATATCAAAGAGGTAGATGTCGAAGTAGTTTGGGAGCCGGTGTGGAATATAACTATGGCAGATGATAATGTTAAAAAAGCCTTAGGCGCATAAAATTTTATTTATTAGACTTCTTGCATAACCCCACTAAAAGCATCACATCCTAGCTTATGCAATAAGCCTATCTTATTTCTATACAGAGTTCGCGAGCAGTGTACCAAGTGGCAACAGCCTCGTCTGTATAGTTATACTCTTGTTGCGATTTTGGGATGACACTGTTTCTTAGGTAGGATTTTATTATGCCTAAAACCAACCAACTTACAAGTAGTGTAGCTCCTGCTATAAAATAGTCATAAAAATACCAAGTGAAGAGACCTATAGTCATAGCACTGTATTGTAAAATAAGTTTTAAAATAAATGCTGTAAATTTGCATCTTCTTGTTTTTAGTTTTGGTGTTGGTTCTATTTGAGAGATAAAGTCTGTATTCATAAAAAAATTATAGCAAATATTCTGTTTTTTATCTATAAAATGAAAGAGGACTTAATAAAGCTTAGTCTATTCGACTCACATAAGTTGATTCAATTTCCTTTTATTAACTTTTCTTTGCTAAAATTCTTTAAATTTATAAAAAAAGGATTTAACTATGGCAAAACATCAGTTTCAAACAGAAGCAAATCAAATACTACACCTTATGATACACTCACTCTACTCAAACAAAGAAATTTTTATTCGTGAGCTTGTTTCAAATGCTTCAGATGCATTAGATAAATTAAATATGTTAGTTCTTACAGATGAAAAATATAAAGATATAACTTTTAATCCACGTATAGATATCGTTGCAAACAAAGAGGCAAAAACACTTACAATTAAAGATAGTGGTATAGGGATGAATGAAGAAGATCTCATGAACAACCTTGGTACTATTGCTAAGTCTGGTACAAAAGCTTTCTTAGAAAACTTAACTGGAGATCAAAAAGAGGATTCTAACTTAATCGGTCAGTTTGGTGTTGGTTTTTATGCTTGTTTTATGGTTGCAGATAGAGTAGAAGTAACAACAAAAAAAGCGGGTGAAGAGCAGGCTTTCTTATGGACTAGTACTGGCGATGGTTCATTTGAGATAGAAAATGCAACTATGGAAGGTCACGGAACACAGATCGTTATGCATCTTAAAGATGATGAAGATGAGTTTTTAGAAGTACATCGTATAGAGACTATCATTAAAAAATACTCTAACCACATTCCTTTCCCTATCTTTATGGATAAAGAGAAACATATTCCAGCTGTTATGGATGATGAAGGGAAAGAGGAAGTTGAGCCTTCAAGAACTGAGATAGAAAATGTACAAATTAACCGTGCAAATGCTCTTTGGACTATGTCTAAAAAAGATATAACAGAAGATGAGTATAAAGATTTTTATAGCTCTATAGCTCACTCAAGTGAAGAGCCTTTAGCTTGGATGCACAACAAAGCAGAGGGTGCTGTTGAGTACACTACACTTTTTTACATTCCATCTAAAGCACCAATGGACTTATATAGAGTAGATTACCAAACTGGTATTAAGCTTTACATCAACCGTGTATTTATTACTGATGATGAAAAAGAGCTTATGCCTACATACTTACGTTTCCTTCGTGGTGTAATTGACTCTAAAGATCTTCCTTTAAATGTTTCTCGTGAGATTTTACAATCGAATGCAGTAATGAACAAGATTCAAAAATCATCAGTAAAAAAAGTTTTAAGTGAACTTGGAAAAATGGCAAAGAAAGATCCTGAGAAGTATGATACTTTCTATACAGAGTTTGGAAATGTTCTTAAAGAGGGTCTTTACAATGACTTTGATAACCGTGAAAAAATCTTAGAGCTTCTAAAATTTAACACACTTAACTCTGATACACCTGTTATGATAGAAGAGTATATTAAAAGATATGAAGACAAGGTGAATAGCGAAGCTAGAGAGGGTGCCCTGGGGCAAAAGAAAGAGATTTATTACTTAACTGGTAAAACTTCTTTAGCAATGTTAAAATCATCTCCAGCCTTAGAGCGCTTTAAAGCAAAAGGGATTGATGTTTTAGTTCTTAACGAAGAAGTAGATACTATCATCTTCCCAATGGTTACAGAGTACAAAGATTATAAACTTGTTCCTGTAGCTGATGCGAAGTTTGAAGAGAGTGAAGAGGAGAAAAAAGAAGAAGAGGAAGTAGCAAAAACTTATGAAGGTCTTGCAAAAACTTTTAAAGATGTTCTTGGTGAGGCAGTAAAATCTGTTGAGACTACATCTGAGCTTGTTGACTCTCCTGTTGCTATTAAGATAGATAAAGAAGATCCAGCATACCAAATGGCACAGATGATGAAACAGATGGGGCAAGGTGGTGATATGCCAGAACCAGCACCTATTTTTATGATAAACCCTAAAAATGAGTTAATTAAAAAACTAAATGACTCTTCTGATACAAATCTTGTTGAAGATGCAGCACATGTACTACTAGACCAAGCGAAACTTTTTGATGGTCAAGAGTTAGAAGATACTGCTGACTTTATCTCAAGACTCAATAGAATTATCACAAAAGCTATATAGCACTTTCTCTAAGATGAGTGCTTTTGTAGCACTCACTCTTTATTTACTCACACTTTTGCTTCTTTTTATATAAATAATGTTAATTTATGTCTATGAGTAATGTAATGAAAATAGAAAGAAGAAACAACAAAAATAAAGAGATTAGAAACTTAGTCTCAAAAGCGAAAGAGGTCTGTTTCTCATTTTTTAATCGGGAATATAAGTATAGTGCAAAAGAGGCTGTTGATGAGTTAGGTTTAGATGATGAACTTGTACATCAACTTGTTGAAGATTATGTTGCACAGATTATAAAATCTGTAATTCAGTTTGAAAAAATTCTTTATGCTCTTAAGTCTAATAAAGATGCAAAAAAAGAGTTGGACTATACAGAGTTAAGAGAATTAGCACATAAAAACTTAGGTGTTGCTAGAAACTTACGTATAAAAGATGGAGAGATTATTTTACATGATTTAATGCAAAAAGAGGATTTAGTATATCTATTTAAATGTATAGAAGTTTTACGTGCATCAGTTATAGTATTAAAACCAAAATATGCTTTTAATACTATAAAACTGATAGAAGTTAAGAGTACTTTTTAAAACTTAATTATTTTTACTCTTTAAAGAGTGAGAGATCATCTCTAATTTCCCCTTAGGTTTTTTAATGTATGTAAGCTCTTTTTTCTTTACAGGTAGGGCAAAGCTTAGTAATATAAATATAAAAGAGAAAACTACTCCTGCTAATATACTTA
>CAZMBK010000160.1:0-3571 GCA_964564315.1 uncultured Sulfurimonas sp. | reverse complement strand
GACTGGTTACGTGCTTATGATCCTAAACGTGAAATTGCTGAGATAAGAAACTGTCTTGGTCGTATGCTCTTTAATGGTGAACAGCAAGAAAAAGGTGTTAAAAGTATTTCAGGTGGTGAAAAACACCGTATGATGCTTTCTAAAATGATGCTAGAGGGTGGAAACTTTTTAGTACTCGATGAGCCATCAAATCACCTTGACCTTGAGGCTATTGTTGCACTTGGAGAGGGTCTTTTAGAGTTTAAAGGAAATGTTATCTGTGTATCGCACGATAGAGAGTTACTTGATGCATTTGCTTCACGTATCATTGAGATTCAACATGATGGAAGCATCATTGATTTCAAAGGTTCTTATGAAGAGTTCGCAGAACAACGTGCTGCTGGAAACATATAACACCCATGCCTAAATATAAAAACTTTTTAGGTTTAGGTATAGCTGGAAATTTCGCACTTCACCTCGATCAAGCGGGTGAAGCGGAAGATTTTAAGGACATCATCACAGCTGATGAGGCTGCACCTAAAGGGATGTTTCCTTTTTACCTTCCCTCTTACACTCCCTTGGCACAAGAGACTACAAGAACTCCCAAAGAGATTTTAACTACTTTTCCACTCTCTCATGACACTATAAAACTTCCAAATGAAGATGTAAATGTTCAAGCAGAACCAGAAGTGGGACTTGTTTGCAAATTTGACTACAAAGATGGAAAAGTGAACTCTATTACTCCAACACATTTTGGAGCATACAATGACTGTTCTATTCGTGTTGCAGGAGCAGAGAAGATTAGTGACAAGAAGAACTGGGGTGCTAACTCTAAAGGTGTATCTGCAACACTCTTTCCTATAGATAAGTTTGCTGAGGGTGGTGTTATGGATAGTTTTAGTATCTGTAGCTTTCTTAAACGCGATGGGGATATAACTGCTTATGGTGAAGATGTAGAGCTAAACGGTTATAGCTACTTCTACTCGAAACTCACAGAGTGGATAAAAAACCAAACAAATACTCAAGTTAACTTCGGACCACTAGAGCCTTTGAGTGAATATATCCAAGCTTCTAATTATCCTACAGATGTACTCATTAGTATCGGTGCAACTCGTTATACTCAGTATGGTGAAACAACTTTTTTACAAGCACAAGATGAAGTTTTAGTAGTTGTTTATAATCACAACACTTACAAAATAGGTGATATAGTGACTGCACTCAAAAATAAAGACTACAATCTCCCACAGATGAGTCTCTTAGCTCAAAAAGTACTCTAATGGCAAAGAGCATGAGTAGAGGAAAAAAACTCGATCTCTTCATCGGTGCAGACATAGATGACTCATGGGCACAGGTTCAAACACCACGAAAAACAAAAATATCAGATGAAAGACAAGAGCCAAGCAAACACTTCCTACACTTCTCAAAAGAGAAACGCCGAGGAAAAACTGTAACTCTTGTTGGTGAGTTCTTTCTCTCCAAAGAGGATGCAAATGCAGTGCTGAAAACTTTAAAGAAAAAGCTTGGATGTGGTGGTGCATATAAAGATGGTTTTATGGAGTTTCAAGGGGAACTAAAAGAGAAACTTCGCCCTCTTCTTGTAGCTCTTAACTTTCGTTTTAAGAGTGGGCATTAACTTTTAAAATAAAAAAATAATAATATAAGTTTATTTTATACTACTTTCAAGTATACTCTCCCTTATAGGAGCTATTACTTGAAATACATTTTATCTTTTTTTATGGCCATCGTTTTTCTCATCTTCATAACATCTCTACTACTCATCAACACAGAGTGGCTAGATAGTTATGTCACTGAGTATAAAAAAGCTTACAACTATGACTTTTATCTCGGCTATATAAAACTCTACAGTAGTCTAGTTTTACTTTTTTTTGTGATTGCACAAGCGAAGTACTCTCTTTTACTCAAGCCTACAAATAAACTTAAAGAGTATCAACTTCAATTTGGTGTATCTTTACTCGCTCTAATCATCTTTAAACTGCTCACTTTTAGTTTTATATCTGAAAAAATGCTAGGTATATTTAAGAGTGAGCCCTCGTATAGAGGAACACTAACAGCTCAAAAAACTAGTGCTGATGCTTGGAATGCTTATATAGACTACTGTGTAAAAATAGATTACTATGATTGTAATAAAACTCTACAAAAGTTTATACCATCACAGACAACTATAAAACTGAAAAAGAGTATGCAAGAGTCAGATGAAATAGTAAAGTTATATAAAAGGTCAGTAAGTTATATTCCTTACAACATCACCTTAGCTTTTCTCACTCTTATATTTTCATTTCTTACTGGATCGTACTTCGCTAAAAGAAAAATGAAACTTAAAAGCTAACTAAAAAGGTTTTAATACTACCATAGCAACAATAACTAGCATTAAAAGTGTTGGTACTTCGTTGTACATTCTAAAAAACTTTCCACTTCTCTCACATCTATCTTCTGCAAACTCTTTTCGTAGTTTTTCTAAAGAGTAGAAGTAGATAATTAAAAATGCTACAAAAAGAAGCTTCACATGTAACCAAGAGTTTCCAGCAAAACCTATCTCATAAGCAAGATACGAACCACTCAGAACAGTTGTCCACATAGAGGGAACACCTATATACTTAAAGAGTTTATACTCTTGAATTTTTACAACTTCTACAAAACCCTTGTTCTCTATGTTTTCAGAGTGATAAACATACAAACGAGGAAGATAAAAAAGCACTGCAAACCAAGAGATAAACGAAATAACATGAAACCAGAGTACCCATTCATACATAATTAAAAATCCTTAAAAGTTTTTTTCTAAATAAAAAGTATTATAGTTAGAACCACCATGAACACCGTTAAAAAGCCCAAAAACACCCGAACGATGTTTAATAGCATACCCTACATAGGTCTCATAAAGTGGTTTATAGCGAACTAATTTTCCTAAGTCAAAATCAAGACTGATATCTAAGTAGTTTAAAAACTGAGAAGTTGGCTCTCTATCCATTTTAGCTTCAAAATACTCTGTTTCTAAAGTATTTAAAGTATAAGAGAGCCCTTCTGCAAATCCAAAACGTACTCTATTATCAAGAAAATCCATATTCCAATAAAACTTTATGTAAATAGTTGCTTCCATTGTATCACTAAATTCATCCTCGTTAAAGTAAGCTAAGCCACCTTTTGCATAGACATCTATAGGTAGATCATAAAAATCTTTTTCCAAAAGATATCCAGCATCTAAAAAGTAAACACTTAAATCTCGAGGATGTTTTCCAAAATCACCTGTTAGGATTTCACTTAAGTCACTTTCACTAGCGAGTCCATACCCAGTTCGTAAAGAGTACTTATTATCATCTGCCTGTACCAAAATAGTTAGCGATATAAAAAGAAGTAGAAGAAATTTCAAAAAAAATCCTTAAGATAAAAAGTGTTATGGGGTGAAAATATGTCCAAAAAAGGACATATTTATAAAAGTGAGTTTTATTAAGCGTCTAAAGTTTCAAGATCTTTTACAGATCCATTTTTATGATCCACTACTTTATCATGTAGGCGACGTAGTGCTTTTGAACCTTTGTCAATAGCTAAATCAATAGCAGCATCTAAAACATCATCT
>CAZMBK010000159.1:0-3585 GCA_964564315.1 uncultured Sulfurimonas sp. | reverse complement strand
AAACTGCTACACATGAATTTGTTGTTCCTAAATCTATACCTATTACTTTACTCATAATATTTTCCTTTAATTATTTTATAATTTAAGGGAACCTTTCCCTTTTACTAGTCCGTAAAAGGAACTAATCCCTTTTACCCCGCTTGCGCCACTAAGACGACTAAAGTTTATATTTTTAAATTATTTATTTTTTAAACAGTGAAAGTATATACTCTTTCACTATTTAGTTTTGCAACCTAAGTTGCAAAAGGTTTAATTTGCTACGATAACCATCGCTTCACGAAGTGGTCTGCTTTTATATTTATAACCTGTTTGAAAAGTTTGAACAATTTGACCAGACTCTACATCTTCACTATCTACTGCTTGTACAGCATTATGAATATTAGGATCAAAAGGTTCATCGTGAGGAACCATTGTTACACCGTGCTTCTCTAACTGTGTTAAAAATTGCTTGTGTGTAAGTTCAATACCCTCTTTTAGTTTATCAAACATTTCTGCCTTATCAGCATCTGTATCTGCGGACTTCATCGCACCATCAAGTGCATCCATCACGGGAATCATATCTTTTGCAAATTTTTCATTTGCATACTCTACGGCAGTATATTTCTCTCGTTCAAGTCTTTTTTTGATGTTATCAAAATCAGCATGAACACGAGCATATTTATCTTTTAGTGCAGTAAGTTCTGTTTGTAAAAGATCAAACTCATTTTGAACAGCTTCTGCTTCAGCCTCAGCTTCATCAGAAGTTATCTCTTCGTTTTCTTCCTCATTTATGAGGTTTTCATCTTGTAATTCTTCTTTAGACATAATGATTTCATCACTCCTTTATTCAAAAGATAGTTGTATTATACATATTGAGTGTAACAATGTCAAGTAATAGTTTAGTTTAATTTGTTATTTAAGTTTAGTCAATATGTATCAAGTTTAAAAATATAATGAATTGAAGAAGTAAATAAATTATGTAAAAATATCGTATAATAGCGATAATAAAAGTAAAATAGGGGTTGTGCATGAAAATAGTTTTTTGGATAGTAGGTGTAATTTTAAGTATAGTTACAGCAGTTTATATACTTGTTTTTACATCTTTGGGAAATAGTATGATAAAACCCATCTTGGAGAGTAAGATAAATGAAGAGACAGCACTTGGTCTAAAGGTAGATACTTTTGCACTCTCTTTTTCTGACTTTAATATAGTGATAGCATTAGATGAAAAAAACTCCCTTGCATTTAAGGGAAATTATAAGATTTTTAAACAATCTTTTGATGTAGATTATGATGTAAAGCTGAATGACCTAGCAAAACTGAATGCTTTAACACAACAGCAACTTAATGGTTCTCTCTTCACATCCGGAAATGTAGCTGGAAATATGGCACTTATAAAAGTTCTTGGTAAAAGTGATTTTGCAGAGAGTCACACCTCTTATGCAGTTGAACTTACTGATTTAAATCCTACTTCCATCATTGCAAAAGTAAAAGATGCAGACTTAGCATCACTACTTTATATAGGAAATCAAAAAGCCTATGCGACAGCAAAGATAGACTTAGATCTTAATTTTAAAAATATAAAACTACATGAGTTCGATGGAAACATACTGCTTCAAACGAAAAAAGCAAAATTAAATGCAGAGTTGATGAAAAAAGATTTTAATCTTAGCGTACCTAAAACATCTTTTACTATGAATCTTGTAGCCGATTTAATGGATGATGATATAAAGTACAAATATAATCTCAACTCAAATATTGCAAAAATTAGTTCATCAGGGAGAGTAACACCTGAACCACTGAATGTAGATATTAAATATGGTGTTGCAGTGAAAGAGTTAGCACTGTTAAAAGCTATGACTGGTGCAGATGTTCGTGGAAATTTAACTTTAAGTGGAAAGCTCAAAGGGGATAAGAGTAGAATGCTTTTAGATGGAAAAACAGATTTTGCATCCTCACAAACTACATTTAGTATGATTTTAGATGATTTTGTTCCTAAAAGTATTCAGGCTAAAGTAAAAGCTCTGAAATTACAAAAAGCACTTTATATGCTAAAACAGCCTCATTATGCAGATGCTTTTCTTGATCTTAATGTAGATATAAGTGATGCAAGAGAAGGAAACCTTAAAGGAACTATTCAATCAAAAATTTCTAAAGGTTTAGTTGATTCAAAATATATGACAAAGGCTTATTCATTTAAAAGTAAGATGCCAAAAACAACTTTTAGTGCAACAACTTTTACAAAACTAAGCAAAAATATTGCTGACACTAAGCTTTCATTTAAATCAAATTTAGCTAACTTAGATCTCAAAAGTGCAAAATTTGATATTGCCGATAGTTCATTAGATAGTGACTACACAACGAAAATACATAATCTTAATAGACTCTTTTTTGTAACGGATAGACATCTTAAAGGAACACTTAAAGCCGAAGGTCATATTAAAAAAGCAAAAGATTTGGACTTTACAATGCAGAGTAAAATAGCGAGTGGTGTTCTTGATGTTACACTTCACAATGATGACTTGAAAGCAAAACTAACAAAGATGCAAAGCTTAAAAGTTCTCGATATGCTTTTGTATCCAAAAGTTTTTAAATCTAATGTTAATGGTGATATTGTTTATAATCTTGCAAGCAGTAAGGGTACATTTAAAGGAAAACTTTATGATGGCTTTTTTACAGGCAAT
The DNA here is from genome assembly GCA_964564315.1 of uncultured Sulfurimonas sp. GTDB lineage: Bacteria > Campylobacterota > Campylobacteria > Campylobacterales > Sulfurimonadaceae > Sulfurimonas. The sequence continues at coordinate 922 of CAZMBK010000159.1, read as the reverse complement.
AAAGTTTTAGACTTAACAAAAAAGTATGCTCATATAGATCTGTATAAACAAAAATTTAAAGGGGATGTGAATGCAGATATAAAGAAAGAGAGTATTTTAGCATCCCTTAATCTAAAATCAAATACATCTTCTATAGTTACAAAAAATACAAAGCTCAATACTAAAACCAATAGAATAAAATCTAAAATAGATGTGAATGCAAATGGCAATCTTATAGAGTTTTATTTGGATGGCCCTCTACAACAGCCAGATGTAAAAGTAAGAGCAGATGAACTTATAAAAAAAGAGGCGACAAAAGCGATAAAAAAAGGGCTTAATAAATACTTTAAAGGTCTTTTCTAGTCTTTTACTTTATATTGACATCACAGAGTGTGAGACAGAAAAGAACCTCTTTGTTCGCTTTTTGTAGTATTTCTACAGCTTGTGTGAGTGTTTCACCTGTTGTTATAATATCGTCGACTAAGATTACATTTTTATTTTTAAAGGGTATAAGTTGAAACTCTCTTGGATTACTAAGTCTAAAGGCTCTACTCTTTCCAGAGTATGAGATGCTATTTTTAGCCCGTAGTCGTTTGTAGAGAGCTTTAATGCTTCTTGATTGAAGAGAGCGGTTAAGTATAGCAGTGTGAGAGTAGCCACTTTTAATGGTGTCATCAATGCTAATACTAACAACTTTCTCTTCAAATTCAAATGCTAAAGCAAATTTTTTTAGGCTATTTTCTGCTAGAATATTGTAGATATAGTAACCAATATCTGTATGCTTTGTATGAATAAACTTTTTTATTTCATTATATTTGTAAAATGAAAAAACTGTAATCTCGTTTGTAAGTTGGCGTTTATAGAGGGAGGGTGTTAAATAAGTTGTTTGACATGGTTTGCATATGTGAGTGAGAGAGAGGTTCTCACACAGCATACATCGCAT
>CAZMBK010000158.1:0-3586 GCA_964564315.1 uncultured Sulfurimonas sp. | reverse complement strand
CAAAATAATCCCAAAAAGGTAGGAAGTATGGATATAGTGTTACGCAATAATCTCATTCTTATTACTACAGACTTTGAGACTTTAAATACAGACTGGATGAAAAACTTTTTAAATCATCACTCAAGAGGAATGCTTTTCTTACCCAAGGCAGTTCTTGTTTTTAGAAATGAAACCTTAATTGAAGTAAGAGAAGAGTTTTTACAGCAACTCAGTGAACATCATGCAAAGACACATGATTTTAATCATGAGTTTTTTCTTCGTAGTATGTTGAAGTATGGAACACAACCTATTAAGATAGAGTTAGGAAAATTACAAGAACCAGAAGTGGTTACAGTAAATCTTTATGCTTATGATAAAGATACAGTTCTCATTTCACTCAAATCACCAAATTCTTGGGTACTCAACTATATGCGTTCACAGTTAGAGGTCTATGTCGAGAGAGGAACTGATGCATCTATAGTGGTAGATGTTTCAGATATGAAAGCGAAGTCACGTTTAGAGCGAGCTCTTAATAAGCGCCATATATTGCACTATCAGATTCAGTATACATATGACAACCATTTTATGTCAAAACTCTATAGTGATTTTGCGAACTTTAGTTTTGGGGATCTTTGTAGAGATGAAAGTAATGAAAAAACTGTCTTTTATACTGTTTTAGAGTGTCCGATAGGAGCGAGTCAGGATGCACTGAAGAAGTCGTATAAAAAACTGACTAAAGTATATCATCCAGATAAAATAATGCATGAGTCTCCACATATGGTGGCACACTATACTCAGAAGTTTCAACTACTTCAAGAGGCATATACAGCACTACGAGTAGTTAGTTAATAAAGTTCTCAATAAGTGTCTCTTTGGAGCTGTTTTTGAGAAGTGCTGTGAAGTCTTCACTGCTATAGAGTGCTAACTCTGCACCCTGCATCTGCAAAAGTTCTTTTGAAAAACCGCGTTTAGAGAAAAAAATTACTTGGTTAGGTTCTATTTGTAGTTTTTCACACTTCTCTCTTACTTTATGAAGCTCTTTTTTATTTATTTTATGGTTTTTCCATTTACACTCACCAACATAAACTTTTTCATCTTCTGTAATTGTGAGTATATCTATTTCTATATTTGCATCCCAGTAGCTTCCAGAGCTTACTATTTGTGATTCTCTGAGGTTATAGTTAAGCAGTACCTCACTTAACTCTTCAAATACGAGACTTGTGTAACTGTTTAAATGCTCTTCTAGTTTAGAAAAGAGAGGATCATACTCCTGTTTTTTGATGTTTTTAATCTCAGGAGCTATAAAATAGAACCAAAAACGTACAAAGGGATGGGTAAAAAGAACCTTGTGCGATATACGATGTCTTGCATCACGGCGTTTGAGTTTTGCATTTGGATTTTTATCTCGTGGATGTTCCTCTCTTGAGTACTCCATCTGAATAAGACCTGCTTCTTGAAGAAACTTAAGGGCACCACCCCCATTTCCATTGTTAAGACCAGCTCTTTTAAAGGCAGAAAAAATCCGTCTATCACCCACAGCAAGTGCACGTAATAGTCGTTTATGCTCTGACTCGCCCATAGTAAGCTCTTCGAGTTTACTATGGAGTGCTTCAAAATGTTCTAGTATAAGAACTTCTACAAGCTCCTTAATAGGTTTGGATGTATCTATATCCCAGCCTAGACCACCGAAAATAGCAAAGTAAGATATTTGAGTTTCCATATCGTTTGGATAGTTACGAAAGTAAAAGGAGCGAAACTGTTGGAGAAGTTTTGAGTTTGTCATAATGACATATTGTAGCATAGAATTATAGATTTTTTGAAACAGATTCTATAAAAGTATGACAAATTAAAAAAAATCTGATAAGATTCCAAAATAATTTATAAACTAAAGGAATTAAAATATGGCACAGTTACCAGAAAACATAGGATGTGAAAATTCAGAGTGTATAGCAAAAGATGAGTGTAAGCGACAAGTAGTGGCTAAAGATGGTTCAGCAGTTGAAGTGAGAACGTTTGGTGGATCTGCAGAGAAAAAGTGTGGAAAGTTTTTAGCTAAATAGCTTTTATATGAAGTATATATTACTTACTTTTGCTCTTCTTTTGAGTGCTTGTAGTTTTAAAAACTATAAGCATACTCAATCAAAAATCATAATTATAAAATCCCCTCAGTTAAAATTTGCAGATTTAGGATACATCCGAAATAGTGATGACTCTATAGAGTTAGAACTTTTTGTAGCAGGAAATTCTGTAAAGAAAATAGCAATTAATTATCTTGTATGTGTAGATGAGGGGTGCATGAGTCGTAGTAGATTTAATGCAGAGTATTTGAACAAAGCATATCCAGATACTCTTTTACAAAACATTCTTTTAGGTCGTGAAATTTATCATGGAGAGCATAAGGTAAAGATAGAAGATGGTTTTATACAGAAAATAAGTACCCAGAGTGTAGAGATACTCTATAGAGTTACTCTGCATGAAATATTTTTTAAAGACAAAAAAAATAGAATAATTTTTAAAATTAAGGATATAGATTAATGGCAATTAATAAATTTGTAGGCGCACACTGTTCAGCAAGTGGTGGAGTCTTTAACGCAGTAACAAATGCAGAGGCAATAGGGGCAAAAGCATTTGCACTCTTTACGAAAAACCAGCGTCAGTGGGTAGCAAAAGATTTAGATACGGTGACTGTTGATAAGTTTAAAATGGCATTAGAGAAGAGTGGTATACTCCCTAAACATGTACTGCCTCATGACTCTTACCTTATAAATCTTGGACATCCTGAAGTAGAAAAACTTGAGAAGTCTCGACTCGCTTTTATAGATGAGTTGGAGCGTTGTGCTCTTTTAGGTCTTGATAGACTCAATTTTCACCCAGGGAGTCATTTAGTAAAGGTGAAAAAAGCAGATAAAGAGAACTTAGAGATAATGAAACCCATAGAAGATGTTTGTCTAGATGTAATAGCAGAGTCTATAAACATCGCTTTAGATAAGACAGAGGGTGTAAGTGCTGTTCTTGAGAACACAGCAGGACAGGGGAGTAACTTAGGGTGGCGATTTGAACATCTTGCACACATCATCGATAAGGTAGAAGATAAGAGCCGTATAGGTGTCTGTATAGATACTTGTCATATGTTTACAGCAGGGTATGACATACGAACACGAGAAGCTTACGATAAAACTTGGGATGAGTTTGAGAGAGTTGTGGGCTTTAAGTATCTTATGGGTATGCATATAAACGATTCAAAACCACCACTAGGGAGTCATGTAGATAGACACCATTCTCTTGGAAAAGGGGAGATAGGTTTAGATGCTTTTAGATTTCTTATGAATGATGAAAGAATGGATGATATTCCTCTAGTATTAGAGACTATAGATGAGACTATTTGGAGTGAGGAGATAGAACTTCTTTACTCTTTCATAAAATAATTTTTCTTTTTTAGGTTTTTTTAGTTACACTAATCTCAATTTTTTAAAAAAGGGAGGGTTTAGGTTTTGAAAAAATCTTTACAAAAGAGTTCTAAATATCTATTAGCCTTATCACTGGTCACACTTATAAGTGCTTGTGGTATTGATGGAAATGAGGGTGTGAGTAATGTAGAAGATGGTAC
>CAZMBK010000157.1:0-3607 GCA_964564315.1 uncultured Sulfurimonas sp. | reverse complement strand
CCATGACACCAACTCTCTACTTTCTGCGTTCAAGCGAAAATAAAATTGTAGAAAATATGCTTCAGTTTGCACACCCCAACAGTGAAAATACCAAAATTTATAGTGATTTTTATGGCTTAACACCAAAGGACTTAGGACTCTATGCTCTTGTTGATAACAAAATAGCAGGGGCTATATGGAGTAGAGAGTTAGACTCTATACCTACCATAAGCTTAGCTGTTCTTCCAGAGTTTCAAAACCGCGGTATTGCTACCGCAATGATCGAACAGTTTTTACAAGAAGCATCCGTACTCTATGAAGCCCTAAAAATAGACAGCTTCAATAAAGAAAGAAATATAAAAATTTTAAAGAAGTTTGATTTTAAAGAAAAAAATGACTCTTCTTTTATGCAGATTACACTTGTGAAAAAAGAGATTGTAAGACCCTCTGATGGGTATGATCCCAGAAGATGGATGGACTAAAGAGATGCGCTTAAAAGAACTATACTTATTTGCATTTTAATTACTACTCTCTTTTAAATCATATTTTGTTAAATCATTATGCCATATTAAAGTTGATATAGTCTCAACATACTCTTTACCCAGTTCAGAGTACTTATCTAAACCTTTTACTATTGTATAAACATCATCACTCTCATAACGATACTCTCGAAACTTTCTATATGCCTTGGCTCGCCCTAAGGTTTTATAGTACTCAGATACAGACTCTTCAATGCTATCAAATTTTCGTAACCATATAGTTCGTTTTCCATTACGTTTTTCTCCAGCAGCTATGCGTTTATCTTTAGAATTACTACTCCACATGCCAAAAACATTATTTGCCTCTTTAAAAAAACGGGAAGTTCCCCATGCACTCTCCATAGCTGCCTGCGCAAGGGTTATACTGATAGGATGAGGCTTAAGTGCAAGCAACAAGGCTTTATCGCTTTTTACTTTATAAAGAGTTTTTAATGCTTTCATCTCCTCAGTATGTAGCCCTTTTTTCAGTTCACCTTTTATACGAATAAATTGAGCATTAAGATGTTTGTATGTTTTTTGTGTAGGGGGAAGCAGAAGATCATAAAATCTTTTCTTTTTTAATGAAACATGTAAGGGTGATGGCTTCTGTGAAAAACTAAAACTCCTTTTTTCTTCTGCTTCTAAAAAACTACAGCAAGAGAGTAGTAGGCAGATAGAGAGAAAAGTTTTCACATCTATCGCTTGTTATCATTTTCTAATTCATTGGTTAAATCAACATAAACCTTTGCATACATCCCTGGAAATATCATTTCATTCGTTTTTTCAAAATGAACACGAATTTTAAATGTATGTGCCATAGGATTTGCACTTGGAACAATGGCTTTAATATACCCAGAAGCTCTGTACCCTAAAGAGGGTATCTTTATTCGCACAGGCTTATTTCTTCGTACATACTTTAAGTCTGACTCAGCAACTTCCGCTTCAACTTCAAGATGATTCATATCAACTAAGATCATAGTAAGCATTCCAGGGGCTACCATATCACCTACTTGAATACGTTTATCTACAAGTATGCCATCATTAGGTGCTTTAATTTTAAGATATCCAGCAATGGTAGCAAACTGTTTCGTTTTTTCACTTGCCTGTTCCACTAAAACTTGTGCAGACTCTATAGAGGCAGAAACATTCTCCATACTCTCACTCATATCTTGCATATCTGCTTTATAGTCATGTGTAGACATCATTTTTCTATTGCGTTTGAGTCTCTTTTTCTGTTTTTTAAAGACATTAAGTCGTGTTTGATAAACATCTACCATCAGCTTTGCTTGCTCTAACGCAAGATCAGCTTGAGATTCCATAATGTCAAACTCTGCAGACTCTAATTCAAAAAGAGTATCTTCTCGCTCAACATAGTCACCAACTTCAAAATTGACTTTTTTAACATAGCCCATATAACGAGCAGGAATCATCTTCTGATTATTAGAGATTACTGTTCCTGTAAGAACTAGATCTGAAGCTATTAGAGAACTAAGTGTAATTACTATGAGGAGTATATATTTCATCAAGATTACCAGTTACGTATTTCTCTATGACACTTCATACACTGACCCATAATTTTAGAGTAAGCCTGTGATGCTTGTGCAGAGTCTCCATCTTTAAAACGTTGTAAAATTGTTAATGCTTTTTGATTAATCTTTTTTACAATTTTATTTGTCATTTGAAACTTATCATCCATATATTTTTCCATGACATCTTTTTTCTTTGTCTCTTCATCTGTTGGTTTTATTCTCTCTATAGTAGTGCTTAGTTGTTCCACTCCAGCTGCTACAGTTTCATAATTGTTATAAAAGAAACCACTTTGAATAATATTCATAGCCTGTGCCATAGTGTTCATATCTTTAACTCTATCATTCTTCGTATATGCTTGCAGTTGTGTTAAACCTGCTACTAACATTAACCCTAAAATCGCTTTTTTCATTCTATCTCCTAAGTGCATTTGAAATATTATAGCTAAAATATTTTTAAATATATCAAAAATTTTCCTAAACATATTAAAATATTTTTAACTATATTACATAAATGGGATATATTAAAACACTATAAGAAATTCTTCTACAATAAATCTCTGTTTAAGTTTTTCTTTATCTAAAAAGGGTTATAGTTTTCCTAGTTCAATTCAAACACAGGGGAATAATTATGACAAAAAAATTACTACTAAGTACAGTTGCAGCTCTTGCATTAACGACAAGCTTATCAGCAGACTTCAGCTTTGGTGACATGTTCAAAGATATGAAAGATGGTATGACTTCTATGAGTCACGATGCTAAAGATGCTGTACAATCAGGGGTTGATGGCGGTGTTGAAGTATCTAAAAGTGGTGAGCGTACAGTTACAAGTGTAAGTCACGATGCTAAAGATACAGCAGTAAAAGCAAGTGATGATTTAAAAACAAGTGAAATTGCTACAGTTAAAAGTGGTTCAGATACTACAACTGGTATTTCTAAAGATTTAAGAGACTCTACTATTGAAGTAGCTGAAGATTCTAAAGACTCTATCTCTAACACTACAAGAGATTTCAAAGACTCTACTACTATGGCATCTAAAGATTTCAAAGATTCTACAGTTTCAGTTTCTCACGACATTAACGATGTAGCCAAAACTTCATCAAACAACATGAATGACTCTACAAAGAACATCTCTAACAACTTAAATGATAGTGCAAAAACTACATCTAACAACTTAAATGATTCTACGAAGACAACTTCAAACAACTTCAATGATAGTGTTAAAACAACATCGAATAACTTAAATGATAGTGCTAAAACTACATCAAATAACTTTAATGATAGTGTTAAAACTACATCTAATAATTTAAATGATTCTACGCAAAACATTTCTAACAATGTTAATGACAGTGCAAAAACTACATCTAACAACTTAAATGATTCTACGAAGACTACTTCAAATAACTTTAATGATAGTGTTAAAACTACATCGAACAACTTAAATGATAGTGCTAAAACTACATCTAATAACTTCAATGATTCTACTAAGACAATCTCTAACAATGCAAATGACTCTACTAAAACAGTTTCAAATGATTTAAGAGACTCTTCAAACACTGCAACTAACAATGCAAACGATAGCAC
>CAZMBK010000156.1:0-3607 GCA_964564315.1 uncultured Sulfurimonas sp. | reverse complement strand
ATGATAAAATGGATGAGTAAAATTAAAAAACTTAAAAATGTTTTTCTTATACATGGAGAGAAAGAGAGTCAAAAGGCTTTTAAAAAAGTGATAAAAGAGAAGCTAGATATTAAGGCACACATTGTTAAATACAAAGAGGAGATAAAACTATGAAAGAGAAAATTACCCTAACCATTGATGCAAATGAAGCTGTAGCACGAGTCGCTCATAAGATAAATGAGGTTATCGCTATCTACCCCATCACTCCCTCTTCGCCTATGGCAGAGCTGAGTGATGTCTACTCTATGAAGGGTGAGAAAAATATTTTTGGTGGTCTGCCTGAGATTATGGAGATGCAGAGTGAGGGAGGGGCAAGTGGTGCCGTTCATGGAGCACTCCAAACGGGTGCTTTAACCACTACTTTTACTGCGTCTCAGGGTCTTCTGCTTATGATACCAAATATGTATAAAATAGCAGGAGAGCTTAGCCCTACAGTTTTTCATGTAGCAGCTCGCTCACTAGCAGCTCAAGCCCTCTCTATCTTTGGAGATCATAGTGATGTGATGGGTGTACGCCAAACTGGTTTTGCACTTTTAGCTTCAGTAAATGCACAAGAGGCACATGACTTTGCACTTATCTCTCAAGCAGCATCCCTAGAGTCTCGCATACCTTTTTTACACTTTTTTGATGGGTTTAGAACCTCTCATGAAGTAAGTAAAATAGAGCTTTTAAGCCAAGATATAATGAAGCAGATGATAGATGAAGAGCTAGTTCATGCACATAGAAGTCGTGCTTTAACTCCTGATAAGCCTTTTATCCGTGGGACTTCACAAAATCCTGATGTTTACTTTCAAGGGCGTGAGAGTGTAAATAGTTACTATGAAAAACTTCCAGAGATACTGCAAAAAAGTATGGATAAGTTTGCACAACTTACAGGTAGAGAGTATAAGCTCTTTGACTATGTCGGCGCAAAGGATGCTACGAAAGTCATCATCCTTATGGCTTCAAGTTGTGATAGTGTTGAAGAGACTGTAGAGTATTTAACTCTTCAAGATGAGAAAGTGGGTGTTTTAAAAGTAAGACTCTATAGACCATTTTCCATAAAACACTTTTTAGCAGTATTGCCAAAAACAGTAGAGTCACTTGCTGTTTTAGATAGAACAAAAGAGTCAGGTTCTTTAGGTGAGCCACTCTATCTTGATGTCATAGCTGCACTTAATGAACTCAGAGAAAATGATACTTTAGGCTTTGCTATGCCTCGTGTTATCGGTGGTCGTTATGGTCTCTCTTCAAAAGAGTTTACACCTGCTATGATAAAAGCCGTTTATGATGAACTAGGAAAAGCTAAACCTAAAAATCACTTTACTATAGGGATAAATGATGATGTAACACATACTTCTCTCAAATGGGATAAAAACTTTTTTGTACCAAATGAGGGTGTTTTTAGAGGGATGTTCTTTGGACTTGGAAGTGATGGAACAGTAGGAGCAAACAAAAACTCTATAAAAATCATAGGAACACAAACGCCAAACTATGCACAGGGCTACTTTGTTTACGACTCTAACAAGTCTGGTTCTATGACTACCTCACATCTGCGTTTTGGAAAAGAGCCTATAAAGTCTAGCTATCTTATAGAGAGAGCGAACTTTATAGCGTGTCATCAGAGTGTTTTTTTAGAAAAATTTGACCTCTTAAAACATGCAGAGGAGGGGGCAACTTTTCTTCTGAACTCTCCTTTTTCTAAAGAGATACTCTTCTCAAAACTTCCATTAGATGTGCAAAAAACTATCATAGAGAAAAAACTGAAGTTCTATGCCATAGATGCGAGTAGGGTAGCAAAGCAGAGTAATATGGGAAGAAAGATAAACACTGTTATGCAGACCTGTTTCTTCGCTCTTTCAGGTATTTTAGAAAAAGAGGATGCTATAGAGAAGATAAAAAGCTCTATAGAGAAAACTTACGGTAAAAAAGGTAAGCAGATAGTAGAGATGAACTTTAAAGCAGTAGATAATACTCTTGCAAATCTCTATGAAGTTGCTGTACCAAAAGAGCCAGTTGGTGGGGTGGCAATGCGACCACTTATCAAGGGTGATTTTGATAAGTTCGTAGAGGAAGTGACACAAAAACTCATAGCAGGAGATGGGGATGAAGTGCCCGTTTCAGCAATGCCTTCCGATGGAACTTGGCAGAGTGGGACTTCTCAGTATCAAAAACGCAGCACTGCTTTAGAGGTGCCTTTTTGGGATCCTGAGAGTTGTATACAGTGTAATAAGTGTGTGATTGTCTGTCCTCATGCGGCGATTCGCTCTAAGGTTGTGGATGAAGAGTTACTTAAAGATCTGCCTGATAACTTTCTCTATACAAAAGCAAAAGGGAAAACATTTGATGCAAATGAGATGTTTACTATTCAAGTAGCTGTAGAGGATTGTACGGGTTGTACTCTCTGTGTTGAGGTCTGTCCAGCGAAAAACAAATCGCAAACAAATCTTAAAGCGATAAATATGACACCACAAGAGCCAATAAGAGAGAGTGGAGCAGAGCTTTGGGAGAGTTTCACAAAACTTCCAGCTTATGACAGAAGCAGACTCGACCATGCAAAAGCGAAAGAGACACAGTTTTTAGAGCCTCTTTTTGAGTTTAGTGGCGCTTGCCCTGGGTGTGGAGAAACACCATACATCAAACTAGCCTCACAACTCTTTGGCGATAGAATGGTCGTAGCAAACGCCACAGGTTGTTCTTCTATCTATGGAGGAAATCTTCCAACAACTCCTTGGAAAAAAAATAGTGAGGGGCGAGGTCCTGCATGGTCAAACTCTCTTTTTGAAGATAATGCTGAGTTTGGTTTAGGCTTTCGTCTTGCCATAGATAAGCATACTCATAATGCAAGAGAAGCTTTGAGTAATTTAAAAGAGAATATTGGTGAAGAGCTGAGTGAAGCACTTTTAGAGAGTGAGCAAAAAACAGAGCCTGAGATATTTGAACAACGCCGACGTGTTGAGGAGCTTAAAGCTGTTCTCTCTACAATGAAAGGTGATGAAGCACAGAGACTGGGCAAACTTGCTGATTATTTGGTGAAAAAATCTGTTTGGATGATTGGTGGTGATGGTTGGGCTTATGACATTGGTTATGGTGGCGTCGATCATGTTTTAGCAAGTGGTAAAAATGTAAATATTTTAGTCCTAGATACCCAAGTTTACTCAAACACAGGTGGACAACAGAGTAAGGCGACCTTTACGGGAGCCGTTGCAAAATTTGCCGCAGGTGGAAAACCTCAAATACCTAAAGATTTGGCAATGATGGCTATCGCTTATGGAGATGTTTATGTAGCTCGCGTGGCTATGGGTGCAAGTGATGCTCAAACTGTCAAAGCTTTTGTAGAAGCAGAGGCTTATGATGGTCCCTCTATCATCATAGCTTACTCACACTGTGTGGCACATGGCTATGACCTTCGTTACGGTATGGATCATCAAAAACTTGCAGTAGATAGTGGTTTATGGGCAACTTTTAGATATAACCCAGTGCTTCTTAAAGAGGGTAAAAACCCTATGAAAGTGGATTATAAAAAACCAAAAATAGATGTGAAAAACTTTATGTATCAAGAGACACGCTTTAAAATGGTAGAAAAACT
>CAZMBK010000155.1:0-3613 GCA_964564315.1 uncultured Sulfurimonas sp. | reverse complement strand
TTATCTGTCATTTTAAAGTAATCTACTTTTATCTGCCATAGTGTTGGGTTAAGGGCTAAGGAATAAGGGAACTTTTTAAAATAGTGCATCTTTAAAGTACTACTCTCTAGTTTAGAAAACTCACCCCTAAACTGTACTCCTTTTATTTCACCCACTTTTTTTGTTTCTAAGAGAATATTTCCAGCTACACTTGTATTTTTTTCTATATGCTTTATATGTGTAGTCTCAGGGCTACTTGCCACCACAAAACTCTCTAAAGAGGCTATATAAACATAGAAAAGAGAGCATACACTCAGAGCATCATCTCCAGTTGTTGCAAGACTCATTACATGATGTTCCTCTAAAAAAGAGTTTATATGCTGTAAATCTTCGCTCACTTTAAACCTTATAAAGAAAGTTCTCTAACTGCTCAGCATCTGTAATATTTCGCTTATCAAGCATCATCTGTGCTATGTCATCTTCATGGAGTGTATCGTAAATCTCTCTCGGTGAACTCATATTGTAATAACTCTTCATAAACTCTAAAAGTATTCCAAAGTTATCATCTTTTACACTCGTTTTTTTATGCTCTTTATACTCATCCCAATCAATCTTTATCAATCTTTTTTCCTTCTGTTTTTAACATTTTAGCGAAAATGCTTTGTCTAATTTCTTAACAATTCCTATCATCTTCGTTTGAGAGACTGCAAAGTTTAAACGCATAAACCCTGAACCCTCTCTCCCAAAACTAATTCCTGCATTTAAACCCAGCTTTACTTCTTTAATAAAAAACTCACGAAGTGCTTTATCGCGAACCCCTAAACCACGACAATCAAGCCAAGCCAAGTAAGTTCCCTCAATAGGAATGATTTTTATAAGTGTTGGATGCTTAAGAGTCATCTCTTTTAACATCATATAGTTTGCATAAAGATGCTTTTTAAGTGAACTTAACCACTCTTCTCCCTCACGATAAGCCGATTCAAAGGCAACGTGAGAGAGGACATTTCCTTGTGCAAAATGAACTCTGTCATAAGAGTGCTTAAACTGTTTTTTTAGTTTTTCATCTTGAACTACCACACTACTCATAGCAAAACCTGCCATGTTAAAAGTTTTTCCAACACCTATTGCGGTAAGTGTTCTCTCCTTTGCCTGCTCACTCAGTGTAGCAAATGGTATATGTTTTGAGCCAGCATAGACCAAATCAGAATGTATCTCATCAGAGAACACAACTATGTCATGTGCTACACATACTTCAAGAATAGCTAAAAGTTCCTCTCTCCTCCAGACTCTCCCTACTGGATTATGAGGGGAACAGAGTAAAAGTAGTTTAGTGTTACTCTTTATTTTTGATTCCAGATCCTCTATGTCAAATCTATATATACCCTCTTCATCTACTTGCAGAGGATTCTTTACAAACTCTCTTTCAAGATTTAAGACACTGTGAAAAAAAGGAGAGTATACTGGAGTTTGTACTATCACCCCCTCCCCTTTTTGAGTAAATGCTTCAATAGCCACACACATAGAAGCCACAACAGAGTGAGAGTAAAAAACATCCCCTATCTCGTAAGAGAAATTATGATGCTTTTGCATCCACTCTCTTTGTGCATTAAATGCAGAAGCAGGTACCTCTTCGTAACCAACAACAGGATGCTCTAACCTTTGCTTCACGGCATTTAACACAAACTCAGGAGTATCTATGTCCATATCAGCCACCCAAACTGGCTCTACATCTTCTGTACCAAAGAGCTCTTCTCTAAGTGTATACTTCTCTGCATTTGTACCCTCTCGCTCAGCAGACTCTTTAAAATCATAAACCATACTTATCTCTTTTTCCAAACAGTTACTTCAGAGAGTGTATGTTGATACTTTCTTTGTGTCTCTTTTATGACAAATGCTAAATCTTGGCGATGAATAAGCTCAAATTTTTCACCTAAAATCTCTTTTAAACTCTCAAAAGTCTTTACAGCTTTCCCATTCTCATCCTCATAGCCACCAAGCCAAAACTCTTTTTTTGTAGAGCTCTCTTGCCAAGTGTATGGAGAGGTAAGTACTAAAATACCATCTGCATTTAAACGCTTAGGGACACTCTCTAAAAATAGTTTAGGATTATAAAGTCTATCTATAAGATTTGTTGCCATTATAAGATCATAAGCACTAAAGTTAGGCTTTAAGTTACATGCATCCCCCTGCCAAAAAGAGACTTTTTTTGCTAGGTTTTCATACCCTAACTCTGAAATAGTCACCTTTTTCTTTGTTGTGAGTTCACCCTCTTCTACTGTGCTAAATGCAACATATTTATCTGCTTGCAGTTTTGCACCTACTTGAACAAAACGAGCAGAAAAATCTATACCCTCAACTTCATCGAACTCTTTTGCCAACTCAAATGTTGCACGACCTGTGGCACAGCCTAAATCAAGTGCTTTTGTTTTGTTAGATGCAAATTTTTTAGCTACATCTGCTGTAGCGATTGCAAAGTTTTCTACTCCAAAGTGAGTATCTCCATATTGAAACTCACAATACTGGGAAACTAACGCATCACTCTCATATATATCACTCAAATTTTCTTCCTTTTTTTCTGTTATCACATAACGAAATCCAGCATTTTGATAAAAATGCTTCCGAAATGCATAACGTGAATTTTTTGCTATTAAGTTTCCACTACTTGCCCATGAAGCACCTAATATAAGTGCATGTTTTTCATCAAATGTTGGTACAGAAAAGTCATCATAGGCTTCATGTACTTCAAAGCCTTTAAATCTTCTTATAGGTGTTCTACTCCACTGCCATACATTGCCAACAACATCATAAATTTTATTACTATTCTCATCTTCAAATGCAAATGTAGCAACACCACAAGAAGAAGCAAAATGCTCAAAGTTTAGGTTTGCACTTTTACTCTTAAACTGAGGTATATCCTCAAGCTCTACAGACTCTTGTAAAACCCTATACTCTGCTTCACTCGGAAGTAAATACTCTTTTTTATCTCTCTCGCTTTTATAACGACAAAATGCCTCTGCTTCAAGAGCATTGACTTCCACAGGCCAATCAAGTGGCATATCTATATGTGAGTAGAGTGTTCGGTATCTGTAAATACCCTTTTCTAAAATCCAAAATGGTGGATGCTTTGCCCCACTCTCTTTTAAAAATTTTCTTCCCTCTTCATCCCAGTAAGTAGTACTCTCATAAGCACCACTCTCTACAAAAGGGAGATACTCTGCATTTGAGACTAAATACTTTGAGAGCATAAAGTCCCCTACACTCTCTTCATAAACACCATACTCATTATCCCAAGCATACAGAGGGTGCTTGATTGGATCAACTCCAAGTTTTATCTCTTTGGCCTCTATCTTCACCATCTCATTTTTTGGTGGCGTTTGTGTTTTTTCACAGAGAGGAAATGTAGCAACTGCTTGTACATACTCCAAAGGCATCTGTCTATGAAGTACTAAAGAGGTTTCAATGTGAATTCGCTCATGCTCAATTCCCATCAAAATAATCCACATAGCAGAATCATCTCGAATAGGCAGAGTTAAAGGGAGTTGCATAATAAGCTTTGAAATAAGCTCTTTTACATCATCTCTATAAGCTCGTACAGCATCCACTTCTGGCCAGTTATACTGAGAATTATCCATAT
>CAZMBK010000154.1:0-3658 GCA_964564315.1 uncultured Sulfurimonas sp. | reverse complement strand
CAAGCTCCTTTTCTAAAACATCTATGGTAATGGCATTTATACCCTCTTTTTCATATAATGCATCACTAATATTTTGCTCATAAGGTGTCATCATCCGACCATCAACAACAAAAGAAACCTCAGGAGTATACTCACTCACTAGCTCTATTTTATGGTGTTTAAGCTGAGAAAGGAACTCCTCTTCACTAAATGCTCTACTCTTTCCAAAAAGCAATATTTTATTTATACTTTGTAAATTCATAAAGAGATTATACACATATTTTTAAATTATTAATATTTAGTTATAATCGAACTAATAAATTTAAGGAAGAAACTATGAAACTCTATGCACCATGGGAAAAAGCATTTAAACGGATAGCTACACCATTTGAGCATTTTTTGCACTCACAAACAACAACTGGTTTAGTACTGCTTCTTATGACTATTTCAGCACTTCTTCTTGCAAACTCTCCTCTTGTTGACACATATAACCATTTTTTTCATACACGCATAGATTTTAATGTTGGAGAGTGGAAACTCTCACACACACTCCATCACTGGATAAATGATGGTTTGATGGCAATCTTCTTTTTTATGATTGGATTAGAGATAAAACGCGAGATTTTAGTAGGAGAACTCTCAAATTTAAAAGTAGCCATACTCCCTATACTCTCAGCTATTGGAGGCATGGTCTTACCTGCACTTATATATATGAGCATAAATTTAGGTGGGGAGGGAGCATCAGGATGGGGAATTCCTATGGCTACAGATATTGCCTTTGCGATTAGTGCTTTAGTCTTACTAGGAAAACGTGTCTCTCCTGCACTTGTTACTTTTTTAGTAGCACTTGCTATTGTAGATGACTTAGGAGCTGTTCTTGTTATTGCTATTTTCTATACAGATCAGATTCAGTTTATACCTCTTCTTCTCTCAGCAGTCTCATTCTCTATCTTACTACTTTTTAATCGTGCGGGTATTCATACTATTCTCCCCTACTTTATAGTAAGTATTTTTATGTGGTTTTTTATGCTTGAGTCTGGGGTACATGCGACCATAGCAGGAGTACTTGCTGCCTTTAGCATTCCCTCTCGTCCAAAACTCACACCGACCTCTTTTACAAACTCAACAAGAAACCTTTTAGACGAGTATGATAACTATCCTGTTGCTACAGATCATACTCTCCATGAGAACCAAAAAGCAATCTTGCTCAATATAAAAGATACTATAGACTCCGTAAGTACTCCATCTGCAAGACTAGAACACTCTTTACATCTCCCTGTGAGTCTTATTATCATACCACTCTTTGCACTTGCAAATGCTGGAATTTCTATTGATTTTTCACTTTTAGGTTCTACTATTATGGAGAGTGTCTCTCTTGGTATAATTGCTGGACTTATAGGGGGTAAGGTAGTTGGTATTGCTGGTGTTGCTTGGATTGCTATAAAACTTGGTATTGCTAAATTACCACAAGATAGCTCTATGAGTCAAGTTTTTGGTGTTGCTTTTCTTGGTGGAATAGGGTTTACTATGAGTATCTTTGTTGCGGACTTAGCATTTATAGGAAATGAGGCTCTTATTTTTCAAGCTAAAATTGCTATTCTCTCTGCATCACTTTTTTCAGGAGTTTTTGGATATATTTGGTTAAGATATATAGCAAAAAGCCAAAGTTAATACATTCCATACTATAATAACTACATAAATAACTACATATTAAAATAATAATAGAGTAAAACATATGGCAATTTCTCCAATAAATAAAGAAAAAAACTTCGATACTGATGTTCTTTTAGTAACAAAAACAGACCTAAAAGGTAAGATTACTTATGCTAATCGTGCTTTTATGAAAATAGTCCAGATGGATGAGAATCAACTTTTAGGAGCTCCTCATAATATTATCAGACACCCTGATATGCCAAAAATTATATTTAAATATCTTTGGTCCTATCTTCAATCAGGCAAAGAGATTCATGCTTATGTAAAGAACATTTGTGCCGATGGCTCTTTCTACTGGGTTATGGCAAATGTAACCCCATCATACTTTCATGGAAAAATCGTAGGCTATCACTCGGCAAGACGTAAACCCTCCCAAGAATCTCTTGAAATTATTATTCCTCTTTATAAAAAGCTACTTCAAGCGGAAAAGAGTGGTGGCATCAGTGCTAGTGAGAAAATAATGAATGAATTATTACAATCAAAAGGAGTAAAATATGATGAATTTATCCTCTCTTTCTAAGATTCACTATGCAAATTATGCCCATATTACAGTTGTTGCTCTAGGTATTATTATTAGTGTAATATTTTTTGAATTTCACTGGATTACCTTTCTTATAAGTATTATAAACATTGCTATTGCACTATTTGCATATAGACATATTAATGTTATTACACATAGCATAAATGAATCTGCTAGAATTATGCATGAAGCTGTTCATAATGGTAACTTTGAACATCGTGAGCTCAATATAAAAGGGGGAGGAGAACTAGAAGAGCTTTCATGGAACATAAATGACCTTTTTGATCAACTCGAAGTTTTTTTACGTGAAGTAAATACCTCTATAGAATATGCTTCTAAACATCAATATTTTAGAAGAATTAGTACCGTTGGAATGAGCGAAGTCTTCACAAAAACAGGGAAGCTCGTAAATAGAAGTATTGATGCTATGGAACAGGAGTACAAAGACCAAGATAGAAAAAACATTATTCAAGAGCTCTCAAAAGTAGGTGAAGGCTTATCTAATAGTTTTAGAAGTATCCAAGATCAAATAATTGATACAAACGAGACATTAACATCCCTCGCTATAGAGTCTCAAGAGAGTGCATCTCTCTCTCGCTCTAATAACTCTGTTGTAGAGGTTATGAATGAAAACTTTGGGAAACTCTCTGAAATTATTGCACAAAATGATGAATCTATAGAGGGTGTTTCAACAAGAACAGCAGAGATAACTTCTGTAATAGACCTCATCAAAGATATAGCAGATCAAACAAATCTTCTTGCACTCAATGCAGCCATAGAAGCAGCTCGTGCAGGTGAACATGGTCGTGGCTTTGCAGTTGTTGCAGATGAAGTACGAAAACTTGCTGAACGAACACAAAAAGCAACCAATGAAATAACCATCTCCATTTCTACACTGCAACAAGAAGCAAATGGAATGCTAGACAACTCAAAATCTCTTAATAACATCTCAAAAGAGTCCACAGAGAATGTAAAAACACTCTACCACTCACTTGAGCAGTTTAATAAAACAAGTGAATCTGTACTTGCATCAAGTAGATTAATGCAAAATAAAAACTTTGTTGTTCTTGCAAAAATAGACCATATCCTTTTTAAAGATGATGCACGTAAACAGGTAGAGATGAACTCCATAAAAGAGTATTCAGATCATCATACCTGCCGTTTAGGGAAATGGTATGAGACAGAGGGAATTTCACAATTTAGCCACTCTAAAAGTTTTAAAGAGATGCAAGAACCACATGCAATAGTACACAACAAAGTAAATGAGACATTTGCACTTCTTAAAGATTCTGATCTTCTTCTTCAAAGAGAAACAGTTATTAAAAACTTTACTGTAATGGAAAAAGCATCTGATAAACTCTTTGAACTTATGGATAGTATGCTTGATGAAGAAGCACTCTATCAAGATTCAAATATAGAGAGTGGTGAAGTCGAACTTTGGGATTA
>CAZMBK010000153.1:0-3659 GCA_964564315.1 uncultured Sulfurimonas sp. | reverse complement strand
CTTATAACTCCCTACTTTACAAAATAATGAACTTAACAAAAAACACTATAACATCCATCATGGCTCAAGAGGAGTATGGAGTTAGCTATGAACCTCTCGTTGCACTCTCTACAATGCAAACAGTTGCATATGAGGCTCTTAGTCGATTTAAGTATCAGGGGAAATTTATTCCTCCTGATAAATTTTTTGAAACTATTCATGAGGACTTAGAACTCTTTTTTTATGTTGAATCAGTCATAAAAACTTTTCAACTCCAACAGAGACCTAAAAACAAAAGACTTTTTATAAACATCGATCCTGATATTACGACAGAAGCAAATCATGTTCAGTACTTACTAAAGCTTTTTAGTAAACACAATAATATCGTTGTTGAGATTATTGAAAATTCTGCTGATGAAAATATTGAAGAGGTTGAGCATTTTATGGACTGGATGGATGAGTACAATGTAGCATATGCATATGATGACTTTGCCAAACCAAATAGTGCATTTTTTGATTCCCTTTTACATAGAGCATCTACTATAAAACTAGATATAAATTTTATACGAACCATTAGAAGTAATTTTGCTTATATAGAATTTGCTAAAGGCTTAGTAAAGTATGCAAAACTAACAAATAAACTAACCGTTATGGAAGGCATAGAGTCTCAA
Source organism: uncultured Sulfurimonas sp. (assembly GCA_964564315.1). Classification (GTDB taxonomy): domain Bacteria; phylum Campylobacterota; class Campylobacteria; order Campylobacterales; family Sulfurimonadaceae; genus Sulfurimonas. The sequence goes on along the minus strand of CAZMBK010000153.1, from coordinate 3,009 downwards.
AATGATTTAGAAATCGCAAAAGAGATAGGTGTAGACTTAGTCCAAGGCTACCTTTTTAAAGACCAATTTATCAATAAATGGAAAAAATCTAAACCTGTAAGAGTACAAAGCAATAGTGTTCAAAAATCAACTAAAGTTGCTAAAATAGAGTTACTATCTGCATATAAATATCTTCAGGATATAGAAATAGATTATGAATTAATTGATGAGCTTACTGAGTTAGAGGAAGATGTTTTAAACAGTATTTTAGTAAAAGATGAAATCACTCAAATAGCATTAGAGATTTCAGTACCTCTTTTTTATACTTATGCCAAAGTATTAGCAAGTTTATATGAGTTTGATACTCTTTCTAAAGTGTTAAGAGTGTTCAGTCAACTTATGGAAAATACAACTTTAGAAGCTTTAACACCTTCTAAGAGAATTAATTTGTGTGTTTATCTCGAAGCTATTATCCTAGATTTGAAAAAGTGGCGTTATGCTATTTTTATAGAGAAGAGTGCTGAGGATATACACTATCTTGATCAAACATTTCTTTCAAGTATTTCGCAGATAGAATTAACACTTAATGGTGAAGATGAAAAAGAAAATTTAACAGAAGAGATAGAATTTTTTTAATGCAGTCAAGCCTCTTGATAAATGACAGCAAATTGATGAGTTTGCTACAATAGCTTTGGCACAGTTTGATGCCAAAACTAGATTTTCTCTCATGTCTAAAAAAGGGGATGTAACAGAAGGCTTAAAACTGTTAGATAAACTGGATGATAACTTATAGAGGAAAGAAAGCTTAGCTTTCACCCCATATATTGCTAAACTTGCATAGCTCCGATTTCTCTGTCGATCATAAAGAGTCCACGACCTTCTAAGCCTATAATATCTATCTTATCAAGAATAGATTTAAAAAGTTTTTCCTCTTCATGTTGCTCAGATACATACCACTGTAAAAAATTAAATGTTGAGTAATCTTTTTCATTGAGTGCTACATCCACAAGATCGTTGATTTTTTTAGTAATCATTTTTTCATGCTTGTATGTTTTTGTAAATATCTCTTTAAGAGTTTTAAACTCTGATTCAGGTTTTTCAATAGTGTCTATAATTGCTAAAGCTCCAGTATCTTGAATATAGTCAAAAATCTTTTGCATATGCTCTTTCTCTTCTGCAGCGTGAGCTCTTAAAAATCTTGCTGAGCCATTGAGACCTTTATGGTCACACCATGCACTCATCTGTAGGTATAGGTTAGATGAGTAAAACTCAAGAGTTACTTGAGTATTTAATTTTTTTAGTAAATTTTTGCTTAACATATAGTTGTCCTTTTATGTAAATTAATTATGTTAGTTTTAGTAAAACACCTCTTTGAATTATTGTAGATTATCCTCCTTATTCAAAAGTACTATCAAGGTATTTTAATAACTTCGATTTAGACTCTTTGAAAACTTTTTTATCTGCATTTTTCTTTCCGACACCCATCATTCCAGGATTTCCTATAGACTTTAAAAGTTGCTTCATATACTTCATGGGTTCTCTCTTTTTTGTAAGAGCTTTGAGGTGTTTTTTTGTTTTTATAAGAAGAAGTCTTGCTTTTTGATACTTATCAAAATTTGCATCCACTTGCGCTAAAAGCTCTTTTATCTCTAACACTAAAGAGAGGTCTAAAAGTTTTTTTACTTTGGCTTTCTCTTTCGCTTCGGTGGCGTTTAGTAGCTCTTTATAAAGTGCTATATCTGTAGAGTTCTCAAAGTAAGTATAGAGCTCTTTTTGCTTTTTTATCTCCTGTGATGCCTTTTCGTAGTCACCATCTTTGAGTGCTTTTGAGATTGTTTTATGTGCTACTATTGTTACTTCTACTTTTGCTTCATCAAAAGGGCAAGCCCATAGAGCTAACTGACTTAAAAACAGAACCATTAAAATTTTAAACATTTTTTTTCCTTTGAAATAATATTGTCACACTTCCAACATAAAGAAGCCAAAAAGATACTTGCAGAAGTGAAGGCTGAGCATCATAACCCACTAATGCACCAAAAACTTTCCCCATCATAGAGTCATTTGTAAGTAAAAAACTACTGTCATATAGTGGTGCCACAAATGTTGGTATATACTCATAAGCTTGTAAGCCTTTTACAAAAAGGGAGACCAGACCAGCTACTATAAGGATGATAAAGTAAGAGCTGTAAGTAAAAAACTGTCTGAGTGGAAGTTTTACAGATGTTTTAAACAGTAGGTAGATGAAAAATCCAGCTACTCCTAGACCTAAACCAAGACCTACTAATACATCATTTTGAGAGACCTCGTCATCCATCATTAGTGCTAAAGTAAAAAGTACAGTCTCTAAACCCTCTCTTAAAATAGCAGTAAAAACAATGAGAAATGTTATGATTTTTTGATTGTTGGAAAGTGAGATTTTTTTGTGCATAGCCTGTGTATCAGAGTTGTTTTTCATCCAAAAAACCATATAGCTTAAAAGGATTATGGCTAATGCAAGTACTCCAAGCGAGATGTTATACTGCAGATCTTCACTCTCAAAACCATCAACAACAACTCTAAATATAAACGCCAATATAAAAGAGCTTAAAACCCCTGCACCAAAACCACTCCAAGCATATTTTTTAATATGCCCTAAAGAGCTTTTTTCTAAAAATGCAAGTATGATTCCCACAACTAAGAAGGCTTCTAAGCCCTCTCGAAATGCGATAATAAACGATGCTTCCATCTTAGAACTGGAACCCCATCGCTAAAGTTGCGAAGTGTAAATCTTCTATTTTAGATTTAACACCATAAGATGTTGTTGCATAGTCAGCTTTAACAACTATTTCTGGTGTTACAAAGTAAGCTATACCCATCGTTAAAGTTGTAGTTTCATATCTATCATCAGCTTGAATTACACCTTCTGTTTTATACATACTGTTTACATAATCATACTTTACAAAAGGTGTGATTTCTCTGTTATACTCAAAGAGTGGAGATATGTTGTACCCAGCTTCAAGTAAGTAAGCGACTGCTTGATGTGCAACAGGT
>CAZMBK010000152.1:0-3669 GCA_964564315.1 uncultured Sulfurimonas sp. | reverse complement strand
TTTGTATCTGTATGTAAACTTGCCAAAGTGCAGCAGTAGAAATACCTGCAGCAACTCCTGCAATGATATCATCACCCATAACACCTATCCCACCTTTGGCTTCTCTATCTATGCGACCGATGATAGAAGGCTTTGTAATGTCAAAGTATCTAAAGAGTGCAAACGCCATAAGTGATTGTATCAGAAAACCATTTGAAAGGTCTGTTACTTCACTCATAGAGACACCAACGGCAGGTGCTATACTGAGTGCTAACCACATTCCTGCGAGTTCATCTATAACAATTTTCTGGTTGTCATGAACACCGCTCTGCTCTTCGTATTTATTTATCCCTTTTATTGCTATAATTGTGATGAGAAGAGTTGCTAAGAAGAGAGTGTTGGCATCAAAGTAGATGAGTATAAGCATTCCAAGTGGAAGGGAAACAAAAGTTCCTACCGTTCCAGGTGCTTTTGGAGAGAGTCCGCTATATCCAAGTGTTAAAAAAAACCAGTTCATTGTTATCCTTATGTTAAAGAAGTTGTTTGGTAGAGTTTCATAAGTTCAAGATAAAAATCTTTTTCACTATGCTCTTCAAGAAGACCTTTTGTAGCAAAAGTATCGTAGTAAAGTTTTTCTAAGTTTTTAAATCGTTTCGGATAAAGTTTAGAGAGTAAATAAGCACTAATTTCTTTACGAATTAAAACAGCTGGCGGTAAAATACCTGCTTCTAAAAGCTGCAAAATTGAGTCTGCATGATAAGAGATTTGGTGGTGTTGTCCATGGGGACAAGTATTTTTACTTACAAGAGTTGTACATTGGTCACAGTAGACATATTCGCTTGCGATATGTATCTCTATATCTATCCCTGTTACACGATCAACAATAGATTTATTTGAGTTACAATCATAAAACATACCAAGCCCTGCATGGTTCCTTCCAATAGTAAGTCTGTTACAGCCATAATTTTTAGCAACTATAGAATCTATAATAATTTCATTATATCCTGCAAAAATATAGCTATTTTCTAAAGGAAGAATTATAACCCTATTTTTTGGTAAAAAGTTATTTATATAGAACTCTAGTGCTTCATGTCTCAACTCATAAGATAGATTGGCACTCTCATAAGGTTTGAGAAGAAAGATGACAAGTAAATCTGTATTATCAAGTGTTTGACGAATAAGACGTTCATGTCCACGATGAAGAGGGTTAGCTGCCATTACAAGAGATGTTGTATGTTTGGCATCAATACGCTCTTTAGCCTTTCGGATTCTTATTTTATTTGTGTTCTCTTTTGTACTGCTAAGTGTGTACTCTCCACTCACTGCCCAAGATCCTAAACGTTTCATTGTAGCCATAACACCAGGATGTGTTAGATCATCTGTTCCGTAGATATGTTTGACTCTCTCATTTGGATCAATTTGAAAAGTCTCTTCTACGGTAAGTGTAGCAAATTCGGACCCTTCACACATAATAGTGATGGTCTCATTTGCTTCTAAAGTACTCATAACCTCTTCATTCTTTTTACCTGATGGTGCTAAAATAAAGGGAAAAGGGAATGATTGACCATTTATAAGTCCAGTTTCAAGCACTTCACAAGAAGCTTTTTCGGACATTAACTTATTCACGGGGAGTAAAAGCCCATCTGCGACAAGTTCTAGTGCTGAAGCTGCTTCTTTATCTATAAAAAGAGTTTTATTTTTTTTTGATGATGTCATATTTTTTACGTTTTTCCCATAAGCTTTTACGAGAAATACCTAGTTTTTTAGAGAGTTCTGTATCTGGATATTTATCTTGATAACTCAAAACAATAAATTTGACATAATCTTCAAGAGGTAAAATCTCTCCTTTATCAAAGATATTGCTCTCATTTTTAATCTCAACAACAGGAATTTCAATATCTTCTACTTTATCACTACTTGCAATAATTGCTTGTTTCCCTGCAATAAGATCACAAAAAGTTTTTTTATCAGCTTTTTTAAGGAGTTGATAGTCTATAATATAGATAAGAGAATTTTGAGGAAGGGAACTAATTTCATTGAGGCTTTTAGAATCACTTAGTGTTAAAAAGTGCATCGGTATATCTTTTTTTTGTGCATACTCAAATGCAAAGGCATCCGCATATTTTTGAAAGCTAGAGCTAATGAAAAGTGGTAGTTCCACCTTGTCAATATTTTGTTCATGTTTTGCATTTAAAAAAGTGTGTTTGAGATATTTCTCATAAGCAGTGTTACGACGTTTAAGCTTTTCATAGTCTTGATAATGATTTATCTTACGAACTAACTCTTCAATCATAAATGGCTTAAGTATATAATCTTTTGCACCAGCAGCAAGAGGTTTTGAGACAGTATCGTTACTAATGTATGAAACCATTAGTATTACAATAGAGTTTTTAAATGTTTCAATAACAGGAATAAAATCTTGTCCATTTATATTTGTGGAGAGTAGAACTACATCATAGTCACTACTTCTAATAGCATCTCTTGTCGAGGTACACATCTCACATGTGTGTCCAACATCACCTAGTTTTGTCGCGATACTTTGTGCTAAGTAAACTTCATTTTCTATTATTAGTATTTTCATATTGTTATATTGACTTCCAGTTAAAATATTTTAAATTTGCATTTGAGGTAACTGCAACACCTTCTTCTCTTCCTACAAATCCGAGTTTCTCAGTTGTAGTTGCTTTTACATTTACACGACTTACATCTATGTTTAGTATTTGGGCAATAACTCTTCTCATCTCTTGTTTATAGTGGGCTATTCTTGGTTTTTGTGCCATTATGGTTACATCTACATTTACTATAAGAAAGCCAAAATTGCAGAGTTTTCTAACAACTATAAGGAGAAGTTCTTTAGAGTCTATCCCCTTATATTTTTCATCATTATCAGGAAATAGCATTCCAATGTCACCAAGTCCTGCAGCACCAAGAAGTGCATCTATAAGAGAATGAAGTGCAACATCACCATCACTATGTGCTAAAAATCCGACAGAAGACTCTTCTATTTTGACACCTGCTAACCACATTTCGCCTTCTGTATCAAAGGCATGAACATCAAAACCATTACCACTTAGTGTATCATTTGAAGGTGCTTTTAAACAAGAAATCTTGTTTAAGTCACTAATGTAAGTAATTTTATGTGCATCTTCATCACCCAGTATAAAACTACGTGACCCACCAAATGCGACTATTGCACTGCTCTCATCTGTAAACTCTTCTTCTGTTAGTAGTGCTTTTTTAAGGATATCTGTTCGTGAGAGTTGTGGTGTTTGGATTCGTTTTACTTTATCTCTATCTATTGTTTTGTCTTCATAGACTATAGTATCTGTTACTTTTAGATAGGGAACAACAGAGTCACTCTCATTTTTCTTTTGAAGAATTTTTTCTAAGAACTCATTGGAGATACAGGCACGAGCAATATCACTGACTAAAACAAAATCTGTCGTAACTTCATTAAGTGCATTGTTAAGAGAGGCTTGTCTCGTACTACCACCCTCTACAAAAGTAAAATCAGCATAGTTTTGCATAAAAGAAATATCACTTGAAGATGATACAACAATTATTTTGGCAAATTTTTGTGTACTTTCGAGATTTTGTGCTACAAAATGCCACAGTGGTGTGTGCCCAATACGTAACCATTGTTTTTTTACATCCATATTAAAACGGCTAGAACTACCAGCAGCAAGTAAA
>CAZMBK010000151.1:0-3673 GCA_964564315.1 uncultured Sulfurimonas sp. | reverse complement strand
TCTTTAAATGCTCAGGTCTATGATGGTGTAGCCATAGTTGTAAAAAACAAGGCAATAACCCTTTTAGATATTGAAAATGAGATGAAAATTTCTCATCTTGATGCAAAAGAGGCTTCAGACATACTTATACGTAAGCAACTTGAGGCTTTAGAGATAGAGGAGAGAAAAATTACGGTTGCTAGTACTGAGGTTTATGATGACATTAAGAAGATGGCATCACGAAACAAGATGAGTATTAGTGACTTTTATGATGCTGTTCGTGAGTCAAATGGGATGACATCTACTGAGTTAAAAGAGAAAACGAAAGAGAAAATTCTTTCTCAAAAGCTCTACAGTGCCATAGCATACTCCTCTATAAGTGAACCAAGTGAGAGTGAAATAGAAGAGTACTACGAGATGCATAAGGAGAGCTATAAGCATCCTGCCTCTTTTAAGGTTATTATTTATGACTCAAAAGATAGAAATAGACTCCAAGAAAAAGTAGATAATCCTATGTTTTACTCTCCTGAAATAGCTACAAATGAGCAAGTACTTCCCTTTGATAGAATCTCTCCAGAACTTGCATCACTTTTGGAAAAAACTCCTTTAAATCATTTTACAGCTATTATTCCAAATGGAAAAGGGGGCTTTATGAGTTTTTATATGAAAGAGATTGAGTCTGCTAAAGAGGGTGGACTTGAGAGTGTACGTAACCAAATTTTAAACTCTATTATGGCTGAGCAGAGAGAGCAAGTTTTAGGTGACTACTTCGCAAAACTTCGTCATAATGCCGATATTAATGTTATTCGAACAGTGAAGTAATTCTATGTTAAGTGATAAAAATTTCTTAAATATTGCAGCAGAAATAGCAAGTGCTTCAAAATGTGTCTCAAAACAGGTTGGTGCAGTTATTGTAAAAGATGGACGTATTTTAAGTACTGGTTACAACGGAACACCTGCAGGATTTCAAAACTGCTGTGACTATTGGGATAATGAATATACAAGTGAACATCATGAGTGGAGTAAAACTTATGAAATTCATGCAGAGATGAATGCTATTATTTGGGCGGCACGAGAGGGTATAAGCATAAAAGGGGCTACCATATATGTAACCTTAGAACCTTGTAGTGAGTGTAGTAAAAATGTTATAGCCAGTGGTATTAAACGCATAGTTTATGCAAAATCTTATGAGCATACTCACTCAGAGGTTATCTCTAAGTTTATTAAAGATAATGGAGTAAGTATAGAGAAGTTTCAAACTTCTTAACTCTCTATAAACTCTTTTATTATGGAAGTAGGACGACCGATAATCGCACGATCCCCTTTTATGATAACAGGACGTTCTATAAGCTTTGGATTCTCTACCATGGCATTTATAAGTTTTTCTTCATCATTTTCATTTTGTAAATCTAACTCTTTATAGATACTCTCTTTTGTTCGCATCCACTCTCTAGCACTACTAAAACCTAAGAGTTTAAGTACGTCTTTAATCTTTTGTGCATCTGGTGTCGCTTCTAAGTACTTTACAACTTCACTCTCTACTTTAGACTCTTGGAGAATAGAGATCGCTTCACGAGACTTTGAGCATCGTGGATTATGCCATATAATTGTTTTACTCATTGTGTTATATCCTTTTTTTTATTAACATTTTACACTATAATTATCTTATATAAATAAATAGTTTTAAAGAAGAGGGTATTTGTGGGTAAATATAGTGAGACATATCGGACTTTGGCAAATTTTGGTGCAGAGTTGTTACAAAAACGCTCTTTAGAAGATGGACTTCCCTTGATCTCAAATTATGCGAAGGATGTTATAAAAGCTGAGAGATGTTCAATATTTATCGTAGATCATGAAGCAAATAGTCTCTGGAGTACACTCTCTGATGGTGTGAAAAAAATAATTATTCCTGTAGATAAAGGGCTTGTTGGTTTAACACTCAAAGAGAAAAATCCCATTGTAGAGAATGACCCTTACTCAAATAGTGCCTTTTTACCCGATGTTGATAAAAGAACAGGTTTTCGTACCGATAATGTTATAACATCCCCTATATTTAGCTCCAAAAGAGAGGTTATGGGTGTGCTTCAGTTACTTAACAAAGAGAAAGGTTTTGATAAAGATGATGCGAAGTTTATGGTGTTTTTTTCTCACTATATTAGCGGGTTTTTAGAACTTACAAATATTTTTCACAAGTATGATCAAGATTAAAAAGAGGGTAAAAAATGCAAAAGTTTAATCAAATCGCAGAGTTTGGAAAAGAGTTGATGACTCTCGATAGTATGGATAATGCACTTGACCTTATTGCTAAAGAGGCAAAGAAGCTTGTAAATGCAGAGCGATGTTCTATTTTTATAGTGGATGATGAAGATAAAATCTTATGGACAAAGTTAAGTGATGGCATAGGTCGTATTGTTGTAGGGCTTGACTCAGGAATAGTTGGAGATACTTATGCTAAGAGAGAGCCTCAGATTGTAAACAAACCATATGAAGATAGTAGGTTTCTACCGCATATAGATAAAAAGAGTGGTTACTTGACTAAAAATATGATTACGGTTCCTATTTTTAACTCTCATCGTGATGTGATGGGAGTCATTCAATTGCTCAATAAGTCACGGTTTGATTTTGATACAAAAGATTTAGAGGTACTTACTTTTTTTGCAAACTATGTGAGTGGTAGTTTAGAGTTAGTGCTTATGGCAGAGGAGATTTAGTTTTTTATTTAGCTTCTCTCTTGAGTGCAAAGTGAGCATCATATGCTAAACGCAGTACTCCTACTGCATAGTTTGATGAGTTATTGTAACGCATGATTTTTTTTGCATACTCTCTCATAATAGCTAACTCCTTTTTCCCTTTTGTAAAAGAGTTGTATTTTTTTCCATTTTTTCCAGACTCATAGACAAAGGAGCTATCTTTGGTCTCAAAGTCATAGAGATACCACTCTGCTTCTACCTTTGGAATATTAGGCATATTTTTCCACTCTATTAGTTTCGTAAATCCTGCTTTTTTGTGTAAAAAATAAGCGGCTGAGACAATGGCATCTTCCATAGTTGTAAGGTCAGCTATTTCTCGTTTGTAAGGTCTTGCATAGATAAAACTGTTTGGCATAAACTGAGGAATTCCAACTGCTCCTGCATAAGAGCTTGGGAGCCTGCACTCTCTTGGCTTTACACCCTTTTTATAGCAGTAGTTTATGATGGAGACCATATTTGTTTTTCCCATTTTTTTGAGCCACTTTTCTCGTGGGCTGTTTGCCTGTGTTCGTAGAAGCATAGTGTTAAAGACGACAAATGCATCATGGCTTGGTTTTATCTTTCCAAGCTTTGTCTCTTTAAGTAAAATGGCTGAGACAATTTCACGATTAACACCATACTCTTTTTCTACATAATCATAAACATCTTTGTACTTTTTAAGGTTAGCTACCATTTTAGGGACATACTTTACAAGAACATTATTTGCTTTTTTCTCCTGCTCTGTATGGTGCTTTATTTTGTTTGGTTGTAGATACTTCCAGCTTATCTCATCATACTCATGCCCTTTTTTAAAGTAGGAGAGTATAAACTTGTTGGCATACTGATAGGAGACACCATTTTTTATGGCACTTTTACAGATATCTGAGTAGTTTTCATTTTTAAAGTTACAGTTTGTATACTCTGCATTGAGGAGTGAACTAAGGAGTAGAAGTGTGAAGAGGAGT
>CAZMBK010000150.1:0-3707 GCA_964564315.1 uncultured Sulfurimonas sp. | reverse complement strand
CACTCCGTTATGAGCGGAGGGCTCTAACCAACTGAGCTAAAGACCCACTTCTACGGTTTGTAGGTTGAAATTATACAGATCAGTTGCTTAGAGAATGCTTATTTTACTTCTAACTTTGAGTATTTATCATCCATATTGAAAATATATTGAGATATCCCCAAAATGAGTTGAGTGATGTTTCTGTTACACCCTGCTCTTTTAACTCTTCTAAAAGTGGTCTATAGAGTTCTAACCATCGCTCTCTTGCTTTTGCATCTATGGCAAAAGGAGCATGTCTTCCTACCATTTGTGGTGCACCCCTATTTTGGTTAAAGTGAGGAAAACCGCCACATATTTGGATGATAAAGTCCGAAGAGTGTTTCTTAGCTGCTTCAAACTCCTCTACATCCTGAGGAAAAAGAAAATAGATATCACTCTCTTTAATTGCATCATAATGATTTGAGATCAATTTTCTTATTCCCTCTTCACCCATCTCTAGTAAAAACTCGGGTATCGGTTTTTGCACTGGTGGTCGTACACCAAACTGTGCATATGTTATTTCTAAATTCATTTTTTCTTTCCTTATTTCTATTTTATTTATTTGTTTAACGGTGGTTTTATTCTATAGAGTACCGAGTAAAAGAGTGGTACATAGAGAAGGTTAAGTACTGTTGCCCATGCTATACCAAAACCTAAAGAGACTGCCATTGGTTGGAGTATCATCGCTTGACCTGAAGCAAAAAAGATAAGTGTTAAAAGTCCTAAAACTGTAGTCAAAGAAGTGAGCAAAATTGGTCTGAGTCTTGTTCTTGCTCTACGCATCAACTCCTCAGTATCTTTTGCTTTTTTAATAAAATCTACCATAATAAGACCATCATTTACTACAACTCCAGCGAGTCCTACTATACCTATCATGCCAAGCATTGTCATATTTAAATCCATCACCCAGTGACCTACATAGACACCTAAAAAGACAAGCGGTATAGTACTCATAACAATAAGAGGCTTAAGAATAGAGTCAAAGAGCCATACAAGGGTAATGAAAATCAAGAAGAGTGCTATAAGACCAGATTGTGCCATCTCTCTCTTGTTTTTATTGTTCTCTTTCTCCTCTCCTTTTATCTCAACATCTATACCTTGAGCTTTAACCTCATATAAAGCAGTTTGCATCTTTTCCATTACTTCAGAAGAGGTTATAACATCTTTATCTAAAGAAGCAAAGAAACTTCGTATACGCTTAGCATCCTCTTTCTTAATAGTCACAAAACTCTGAACATAAACAAAATCACATATATCCTTAAGCATTACAAACTGTTCACTCGATGGTATTTGAAGTTCTACACTATTAATTGAGTCTATACTTTTATTTATATTACTCTCTAGTTTAATACGTATCAGCCCCTCAGTATTAAAAAGCTTTCCGTACTCACCCTTTAGATAGTAAGCACGAAGTTCTGATGAGACTAACTCTTCGTTAAATCCCAACTCTTGACCATAACTGTTTACTCTAAGCTTTAGTTCTCTCTCTCCAAGATTTGCATCATCTGCAATATTATAAACACCCTCTATCTTAGCTAACTCTTTTTGAAGGTACTTCAAAGAAGGAACTACATCTTCATTTGACTTAGAACTTAAGGCTATCTCTATATCGTTTGCGACAACACCTGCACCAGGTACTTTTACAACTAATTCTTCAAAAACCAAAAGATCTTTTTCATCTTTTAGTGTATGCATCTCTTCTAAAAGTTTCGTTATTTTACTTGCTATAACTTTTGCATCATCTTTACGTATTTTATCTCCAGTTGTGCCTTCTACGGAGAGAAGTGGGCTTATATACTTATCAAAAAAGTTTACCGGTACATGCTCATTAAGGTCTATAAAGATATGAAACATATTTGCACCAAGTTCCGCTCTATTTTTAGAATCCATCTTAAAACCAATAACAGAGGTAATAGAAGAAACATTATCTTTATCCAACTTTTTTAGAAGAATATTTTCCAAATTGGTAACAACTTTTTCAGTATCTTCAAGTTCATTGTTAATATTTACCTTTCCATACACATAAACCTGAGTCGTGTCAAAATCAGGAAAAAGTTGAAACTTAGAATTTTTCATCATATAGTATGTTGAACCTAATATACTAACAACAATAAAAATTAAAGAGATATAACGACTTCTAAATAAAAAGTGAAGTATCTTGTCATAAATAACATACATTTTTGCCCAAAACTTCTTTGTAAAACTCTCTTTGTTTGAAACTTTTAAAAAGTCATGTGCATGCAGTGGTAAAAAGTAAAAAGCTTCAAAAAGAGAAGAGAGCAACAAGACCGTTATCATAATAGGTATGATTTTTATAAACATTCCCATATCACCTGTCATTAAAAGCATCGGTAAAAAAGCAAATACAGTTGTTAGTGTTGCTGTTAAAACAGCAGGGAACATTTCAGTAGCCCCAACTATAACTGCCTCCTTTCGCTCCATCCCCTCTTCTAAATGTCGATAAATATTTTCTGCTACAACGATAGCCTCATCTACAAGCATACCAAGAGCAATAAGAGCACCTAAAAGGGAGAGCATATTCATACTATCACCCATTATTTCTGTTGCTATAAGTCCTATCATAAAACTTACAGGTATCCCCAATGCAACAACAAATGCTATACCCTTATTTATAAAAATCAGCATTGCTAAAAAAACAAGCATCAAGCCAAATGCAATGTTAGAAAAAACAGTATTGAGACGATTTTTAATCCATATGGAAGTATCAGTATATATGCTATAATTCAATTCTGGATGTTTTATTTTCTCCTCTTTTAGCATCTCTCTTATCTCTTTTACAAGTGTTATGGCATTTCCATCTTTACTCTTTGCAACATTTAAAGAAACATTTCTTACACCATTGTAGTGGGAGAGTTCAATCTCATCACTTAACTTAAATGCCACCTCTGCGATATCTCCAATGCGAACCTTAACATTTCCTACTCTTATAATAGTGTTGGCAATGTCCTCTTTCGTTTTTTCACCATTGTAAGTAGAGATATAGAGATGATGTGATTTTTGTGTAATAGTTCCTACAGGAAAAATAGAGCTTATATTTCGTAATGCACCTACAACAAGTGTAGGTTGCAATCCATATGCCTTAATTTTCTCAGTATTAAGCTTTATATCTAGCTCTTCATCTGCATCCCCACGAACTGTAATATCACTCAACTCTTTATATCTACTCAGTGCACTTTTAAGTTCTTTTGCTTTTTTTAGCAGCTGAACCTTGGAAACATCCCCAGATATAGCAATAAGAACAAGAGGAAAGGAGTGTGTCTTTATTTTTGCAATTGGCTCATTCATATCTGCTGGTATATCTTTTTTAACAGTCGCCACAACATCTTTTACATCGTTTAATACACTAATGTTATCAGACCCAGTTTTAATATCAGCAGAAATATTAAACGATCCATTTTTTATACTCGTTTTTATCTCTTCGAGTTCATTAATATTTTGTAAATCATCTTCTATACTTTTAACAACCATCTTGTCTAAAATATCAGCAGAAGTCCCTGCATACCCACCCGTAATAGATATTTTATCCAACTGAGTTGGTGGAAATATCTCTTTTGGAATATTAATATATGCAAAAATAGAGAGCATTAGTATAAAGATGAGAAGTATATGGTTTAGTAGTGGTTTTTCTATAGCAAATTCTATAAATTTTCTTATCATTTATTTTTCCT
>CAZMBK010000149.1:0-3715 GCA_964564315.1 uncultured Sulfurimonas sp. | reverse complement strand
AGCTTAAAGATAATTAAAATTAAGTTAAAGGGTGGTAAAATGTCTGAAATTATAACAATACTCACTCTATGCTCTTAAAAAAAGAGTAAATTAGTGTATTTAGTCTGGAGTGAGTAAACAGTCTCAGGAGAGAAAAGATTATGAAATTATTTGGAACAGATGGAGTTCGTGGAGAAGCAGGAAGCTTTTTAAGTGCAGAAATCGCGATGAAAGTAGCAATGGCAGCAGGGATTTATTTGAAATCTCAAGCAGTTACAAATAGAATTCTTATAGGGAAAGATACACGTCGAAGTGGTTATATGATAGAAAATGCCATAGTATGTGGTTTAACTGCGGTAGGGTATGATGTTATAGAAGTTGGTCCAATGCCTACTCCTGCTATAGCTTTTATTACTGAAAATATGCGTTGTGATGCGGGAATTATGATCAGTGCTTCTCATAACTCTTTTGAAGATAATGGTATAAAACTTTTTGATGGACAGGGAAATAAGTTTCCAACATCAGTGGAAGAAGAGATAGAGAGTATCTATTTTGATGCTGAGAAACTTTTAGAGTCTCAAGTAACAGGAAAAGCCATTGGAAAGGCAAAACGTATAGATGATGTAATTGGGCGTTATATTGTACAACTAAAAAATTCATTTCCAGTTTCTATGACACTTCAAGGTATGCGAATTGTTTTAGATACAGCAAATGGTGCAGCATATAAGGTAGGTCCAACTGTTTTAGAAGAGCTTGGTGCAGAGGTAATAGTTCTACATAATACCCCCGATGGTTTTAATATAAATGAAAACTGTGGTGCATTACATCCAAAAAATGTAAGTGAAGCAGTTGTTCAATTTAGAGCAGATTTAGGGATAGCACTTGATGGAGATGCAGATAGACTTGTAGTAGTAGATGAGAAAGGTGAGGTTGTTGATGGGGATCAACTTTTAGGTGCTCTTGGGGTACATCTTTCACAAAAAGGTCTTCTTAAAGGTGACGGCATTGTAGCAACAGTGATGAGTAATGCAGGATTAGATGATTATATGATAGCAAATAAACTTACACTCTGGCGTTCAAATGTTGGAGATAAGCATGTTTTAGAGATAATGAAAAAAAAGGGAATTAACTTTGGTGGAGAGCAGAGTGGTCATGTGATTATGCATGACTATGCAAAAACTGGAGATGGACTTGTAAGTGCATTGCAAGTTTTAGCACTACTTATAGATAAAAAGGGAAAAGCGTCTGAACTTTTGCGTCCTTTTAAACTTTACCCTCAAAAACTTGTAAACTTAAATGTAAAAGTGAAAAAATCACTAGAAGAGATAGAGGGGTTAGATAGATTGCTGGACTCTTTTGCTGCAGAGAATATTCGTCATTTAGTACGTTACTCGGGAACAGAAAATAAACTTCGTGTTCTGCTTGAAGCGAAGGATGCAAAACTGATGAATAAAAGGATGGATAGCCTCGTTGTATTTTTCCAAAAAGCATTAAATGGATAAAAATACACTTCGTTTAACTGCTATTTTACTCTTCTCTTTGGGAGGTGTTTTTATAATTGACCAAAATATAAAAATGCTTTTTGTGGATGGATATCGTTACTACTCTGAGTATATGGATCTTATTCTTGTTTACAATAAAGGTGTAGCCTTTAGTATGTTTGCATTTTTATCTGAGTATTTAAAGTATTTGCAACTGACACTTGTGAGTGCTGTTTTAATATATGTTTTTTATTTGAAAAAGCTCTGCTTTGCCTTTCCTGTTGGAATACTTTTGGGGGGTGCTTTTTCAAATATATATGATAGATTTATTCATGAGGGTGTTGTCGATATGTTTTACTGGCATGCTTGGCCTTACCCTCTCTTTGGTCAAAGTGGTTTTGCTGTCTTTAACTTTGCAGATGTGATGATTGATTTTGCAGTAGTGTGGATACTCATTTTAAATTTTAAACCACATCTTTGTAAAAGCTAATTAAAAGCCATTTTTTGCTATTATTAGTCAAAACGATAGTTATATAACTATAAAAGTATTATAAAATAAAGGAAATTGATGGAAATCAACACAAACAAAATCGACACTGCTAATGCTGAAATTACAGCTACAATCCCTATGGATGAAGTAAATGCAAAAATAGAAAAAATCGCAAAACAGTTAACTAAAACTGCTAATGTTCAAGGTTTCCGTAAAGGAAAAGTTCCTGTTTCAATTATAAAAAAACAGTATGGTCAAAAACTTGTTGAAGATGCGGAAGCTGAAGCACTTCGTGCTGTTTTATCTGAAGGTCTTAAAGCATTAGAGATCTCTAATGACTCTTTAATTGGCGAGCCAAACATTACTAAGTTTGATAAAAGTGAAGATAAAATTGAAGTAGCAGTGAAAGTTGCTATGCGTCCTTCTGTAGAGCTAGGTGACATCGCTGCATCTGTTCCTGATTTTACTAAACCAGAAGTTACACAAGAAGAGATCACAGAAAGAATTACAAACATCGCACAGCAACAAGCTCCTTTAGTTGACATTAAAGAGAATCGTAAAATGGAAGAGGGTGACACTGCTATTATTGACTTTGAAGGTTCTATAGATGGTGTTTTATTTGATGGTGGTGCAGGTAAAGATCATGCACTTGTTTTAGGTTCTAACTCTTTTATTCCAGGTTTTGAAGATCAACTTATCGGTGTAGAACGTGATGAAGAAGTTACTATTAAAGTTACTTTCCCAGAGAACTACGGTGGAGACTTAGCGAACAAAGATGCGGAGTTCAAAGTAACAGTAAAACAGATTCAAGTAAAAGAAGATGTAGAAATTAACGATGAATTAGCTGCAAAACTTATGCCAGGTGAAGAGGAAGTAACTTTAGAAAAACTTCAAGATGAAGTAAAAAAAGCGATAGCACAAGAGAAACTTACAAAACTTTACAATGAAGATTTAAAACCTAAACTTCTTGAGTCTTTAGTTGATGCTTTAACTTTTGATCTTCCAGAGTTTGTTGTTGAGCAAGAGATAGATATGGCACTCAACAAAAAAGCGTCAACTATGAGTGAAGATGAGATTAAAGAGCTTCGTGAAAATGCTGAAAAACTTACAGAACTTCGTGAAACTTTCCGTGAGGAAGCTGAAAGAAGTGTAAGAGCAACTTTCATTATTGACTCATTAGCACAAGAGAAAGGTGTGAAGATAGAGGAGCAAGAAGTTATGCAAACTATTTACTTTGAAGCGATGCAAACAGGTCAAGATCCACAAAAAGCATATGAGCAGTATAAAGATGCAGGGTATTTACCAGCGATTCAAATGTCAATGGTAGAAGATAGAATTTTATCTGCGCTTCTTAATGAAAAGATAGCAGCGTAAGTTATGAGTTATATTCCATACGTAGTAGAAAAAACAGGGAGAGGTGAACGCTCTTACGATATCTACTCACGTCTTCTTAAAGATAGAATTGTAATGCTTAGTGGAGAAGTAAACGATCAGGTTGCTTCTTCTATAGTTGCTCAGTTTCTTTTTCTTGAAGCAGAAGATCCAGAAAAAGATATTTACTTCTACATTAACTCTCCAGGTGGGGTTGTTACTGCGGGAATGGCTATTTTTGACACTATGAACTATATTCGTCCTGATGTTGCTACTATATGTATTGGTCAAGCGGCTTCTATGGGTGCATTCCTTTTAAGTTCAGGTGAGAAAGGGAAGCGTTATGCTCTTCCTCATGCTCGTATTATGATTCACCAACCTTTAGGTGGTGCAC
>CAZMBK010000148.1:0-3749 GCA_964564315.1 uncultured Sulfurimonas sp. | reverse complement strand
AGGAATTGAAAAAGGAATTGAAAAAGGAATTGAAAAAGGAATTGAAAAAGGAAAAATCGAATTAGTTAAAAATCTTTTAGATATTTTAGATGATGAAACTATAGCTCAAAAGAGTGGATTAAGCATACAAGTAGTTCAAGCACTTAGAGAGGAAAGAGGAAAAAAATGGAGCAATTAAATATAGAAGAACAAGCACTTACAACATATAGAGAAAATCTACTTTTTTTTCAAGAGACAGACTTGCGTCTTTATAAAAAAATTAAAGATTTTGAAATTGCCATAGAAAAAAACTATTATGAAGAAAAGTACTCTTTAGAGTATAAAGAGGAGGGATACTTTGATGTTTTAGAGTTAGAGAGTGGCAACTTTCTTTATGGAAAAAACTCAAATGATTATGCCACACTCGCAGCCTCTTCAGTAAATTTTGAAAAAGTAGATAATCTTTTTGAAACATTTTATGATATGAACTTTGAAAAAGTAGATAAAGAGACACTAGAGAGTACCGACCTTATAGTTTACAATAAGGTAGCAGTCGCTTCACTCATAAACTACTCAAATGAGCATGCAAATAAATTAAACACAACAATGATTAAACTCTATAAGTTTATTTTTGTCGGGGCTGGACTTGGCACACATATAACAGCAATCCATGAAAAACTCAAATCTAATGCCTATTTTGTTGTAGAAGATGACTTAGAACTCTTTAGACTCTCTCTCTTCGTTACAAACTACAAACAAATCACTGATGAAGGTTCAGAGATATACTTTAGTGTCTTTGATGAACCGAGTGAATTTAAAAATATGGTACAAATTTTTATAAACCAGCATTATGTTTATAACCACTATATCAAATTTTTTCGTATGCTCAGTCATAATGATCAAAAACTTAAAGTAATTCAAAATATCTTAGCATCGCAGACACACCTCACATTTAACTATGCTGCACTTATGACCAGTCTTCTTCGCCCACTTGAGTACCTAGAGAATGGCTACAAACTCCTCAATATAGCCACATCTTATGAGGATACTCCTTTAGCAAAAAAACCTATCTTAATCATAGGGGCAGGACCCTCTTTTGATGCAAATATTGAGTGGTTCAAAGAGAATCATCAAAAATTTATAGTCGTAATTGTAAGTGCTTTAATGGCGAAATTAGAAGAGCTCAACATCAAGCCAGACATCATTACCCATCTTCACGGATTTTCTGATGCTATGCCCCACATAGAAAAAGTAAAAGATATGCACTTTTTTGATGAAACCATAGGTCTATTTGGTGGTATGAGTTATCCCGATTTTACAGCAAGGTTTAAAAAGGAAAATATCTATATATTTGAGGGAAGTTCTCGCTATAAAACAGATTTTGGTGGACTTACATCATCTAACATTGGCTCAGTAAGCTATGGATTGATGCTTATTTTGGATGCACGGGAGAGTTATTTACTAGGGCTTGATTTTGCAACTGACCAAAAAACAGGGCAGACTCATGCGGATGTTCATGCACATACTCGCCACATTGATTTAACACTCAAAGAGGAAGTGGGTGGTGGTATTACTATCAAAAATGAGATTATGGAAGTGGAGGGAAATTTTCAAGAGAAAGTTTACACTTCAGTTCTCTTTGATGCGATGCGCAGAGAGTGTAATGCTGTCTCAAAAACTTTTCATACGCCTCAAAACAGATCATACAACCTCAGTGATGGTGCGAAGATAGATACAGCAGAACCACTAGAGCCACAAAGTAAACAGATAGAAGAACTTCAAACCATAGATAAGCAAGAGCTATACAAAGAGTTACAGAAATGTTTTAATGCACGAAGTGAAGATTTTTTAAGCAAAGAAGAGCTAAAAGATATTGAGTTGCGTTTAGAGTATTATGATTCTGTTATTGAAGTACTTAAAAAACATGTAACACTCCCACATGGAGATATTAACCAGTATCACTATAACCTTTTAGGAACACTTAAAGAGACTCTTGCAGAAGATGTGCATGGTAAACACACTTCAGATATAAACTATATTATTACACTCTATCTACAGTTTGTAAGTGGCTATATATTTGACCTTATAAATACGAAAGAGATAAAAAGTAAGAAAAAGCTTATCAAACAGCTTGATAAAGTAGTTATCCCACAGATAACAAGAGTTGTAAGTTACTTTAGAGATGTAATGCAAAAGCATTACGATACACTAAAAAGTAATGAAGAAGAGAGGTAATAAAACTACTATTGAAGTAGTTTCATTACATTCTGTTGTACATTATTTGCTTGACTCATAGCATAAGAACCAGACTGAGCAAGAAGATTTCTTTTTGAGAAGTTAGCAGACTCAGCAGCAAAATCAACATCACGAATTTGTGACTCAGCAGCAGTAACATTAACTTGTGTAACTGAAATATTTCTAATATTTGACTCTAATTGATTCTGTGAAGAACCGAGAGAAGAACGTAAATCTGCAACAGTTTTTAAAGCAGAATCCATCATAGAGATAATTGTCTCAGCAGAACCTTGTGAACTTAAACCAGAAATCTGATTTGCAAAAGTAGCAGCAGTTCTCATATCAGCAGAACTAGCAATTGTAGTTTCATCTTTAAAAGCACCCGTATGAAAAGTGAATGTTTGTGCAGTGTTTAAAAGTGTTTTACCATTGTATGATGTCTCAGAAGCAATATGATTTAACTCAGATTGAAGTTTTATCATCTCATCACCGATATAAGCTCTTGAATCACTATCTTGAGTATCATTGGCACCTTGAACTGCAAGTGTACGGATACGGTTTAAGATGTTTGTGTACTCTTCAAGAGCACCATCTGCTGTTTGTACCATACCAATAGCATCATTTGAGTTACTTATTGCCTGACCTAAGCCCATAGACTGAGCTGAGAGTTTGTTTGCGATAGAGAGACCAGAAGCATCATCCGCCGCTTTATTAATTCTTAACCCTGAAGAGAGTCCTGCTAAACTTTTGTCGAGTTCGACATTATTTTTACTTGCATACATGTGTGCATTCATTGCACCAACATTTGTATTAATCCTAAAGCCCATAATAAATCCTTTTATTTAAAATTTAAAAGAATTAAAAGCAAAGAGTGTTCCAATATTTTTTTACTGTAGTAATCGCATAATATTTTCTTGTATTGCATTGGCTTGACTCATAGCATAAGAGCCTGATTGCATCAATAAATTAAGCTTTGAGAAGTTCGCACTCTCTGCGGCAAAATCTAAATCACGAATTTGGGACTCAGCTGCAGTGATATTTACTTGTGTAACAGAGATATTACGAACAGTAGACTCTAGTTGATTTTGTGAGCCACCCAAAGATGAACGTAGCGTTGCTACTATACCTAAAGCACTATCCATCATAGATATAATAGTCTCAGCAGATCCTTGAGTAGAGAGTCCTGAAATTTGATTTGCCAAAACTTGATCGGTATTCATGTCATCGATATCTACACGTGTTGTCTCATTTGCAAAAGCACCCACATGAAATATAAATGTAGTAGAGGAACTCGCACCACCACCTCCACCTCCGAAGAAACCTCCAAAACTAAATGCACTCGTAGGACCATTTGTACCAGCTAAAAGAAGCTTTCCATTAAAACTTGTTTCATTAGCTATATGATTTAATTCAGATTGTAATTTAATCATCTCATCACCAATATATGAACGAGAAGCACTATCTTGAGTATCATTAGCACCATTAACTGCAAGTGTACGTATTCGATTTAAAATGTTGGTGTACTCTTCTAAAGC
>CAZMBK010000147.1:0-3754 GCA_964564315.1 uncultured Sulfurimonas sp. | reverse complement strand
GCTTTTTTTCTAAAAATATTTAGGTAAATCACACAAAAAATAAAACAGACCTTATGTTAAAATCACTCTCAGAAACTGTCAATTAATCTGCTTTAAAAGCTCTTTCTGGTTTCTTTTTACTTGAGCTACAAAGCTATGCTGCTTCTTGATGATCTTCTTGAGAGTTTTTTTTGAGTATGGAGTGCATCTACGGTAATTACACAGTTCTTGAGCTTTAATGAATCAAGAAGTTCAAGTAATGCTGGTATCTCATTACTCTTATCATCTACTTGTGTTTGAGCAAGTGTAAGTTTCTCTTCTGTAAGAAAAAGTGAAACTATATGTCTTGCTTTTTCATTTCGTATTTTATTGTTTGAGCCTCTCATTGTTTTACCATCTGATGCTACTATTTTTATAGTACTTACATTACTTTGATTAGCAACTTTGTGTGCCCAATCTTCAAAAAGCTTGTCTAACTTTTTCGTATCAATATTTAAAAATACATTTCGAATTGTATTATCTGCAGGTGCAATAAATACATGTCCTAAAAACTTCTGTAACTCTCTTTTCTTTGATTTAATCCAAAGTTCCATATCAAGATATCCATTTGCTCCACTTAGTGTTGCAAGAAGAGACATGAACATAATTTCTCCGACATTAAATTTCAATTGTTTACATTTTCTGTAGTCTGGTAACTCTCTAAATTTATCTAATAATTGTGTCATTTTTACTCTCATCTCATTTTTTATGAAACTTAAGCAATATCTATTCCTAGCTTAGTCCTGATTTATAGTATTTATCTTTATTCTTAATTGACTCTTCCATATACTTTTCCCCTAAAAATATGAATTTTTTTGTAGCACTTTATGTGCTACACTATTGAAAAGTTACACATTGTAGTAGGTCGCATTGGGATGGTAGACCACAAGTGCGGAAGTTGATTGTTCTGGGTGAATCTGAAAAGTTTCACTTAACTCTATCCCAAACTCTTCAGGTTTGAGTAGATCAAAAAGAGGGCGGTTAAGCTCTAAGTCTGGACAGGCTGCATAACCAAATGAGTAACGGCTTCCTTGGTACTTATTCATTTGAACATCGGCAAGTGTGGCTTTTTCTCCATCAGCGATGTTTAAGTCAAGACGAATCTGTTTATGTGCTATCTCTGCAAGTGCTTCGGCAAGCTCAACTCCTAGACCATGAAATTGGTAGTATTCTGTATAATCCCCTCTCTCATAAATCTCTCGCTCAACTTCACTAAGCTTTGCTCCAGCACTTACACATGTAAGGGCTATCACATCATGTCTATCGGCATGAAAAAAGTCACTGAGTGCTCTGTGTGGTGCTTTTCTTTGACGTGGAAAACTAAACTCTTTAATGGAATTTTGTTTTACATCTTCTAGTGCTTCTTTGTTTATTTCACTTTCACTAAAGTAGCCTTCACTCTCATCAAAAATTAAAAGTTTGTTATCATCGCTACGACAAGGCCAGTATCCATACACAATAGTTGGTTCAAAAAGTTGTTCATCTAAAAAACGAGCTTTTAGTTTCTCATAAGCAGGCCAAACTACCTCTTCAAGTTGTTTCTCATAAGCCTCTTTAGTCATTCCTTTAGAGCTATAACCCCAACGGGATTTAAAAAGTATCTTATGATTTATCCACTCAAATGCCATTTCAATTTGTTGTTGTGTAAGTTTTATCTCACGGCGACCCCAAAATGGAGGGGTGGGGACTTTAACATCACGAGAGGGCATTTTTAGCTCTTCAAAAGGAGGAATAATAACTTCTTTTTTTGCAACACGTTCAACTTCTGGAGCATCAGGATGAAGGTTTGTGTCCATATTTCCTGCTTCTATACGACTCATAGCTGTTACCCCATCAAAGGCATCTTTACAGTAAAAAATAGGACCATCATATGCAGGGCGACAGAAATCATCTATAAAATTACGAGTGAGCGCAGCACCTCCTAAAAGAATAGGTATAGTGATGCCTTTTTCTTTAAGTATTCCAAGATTCTCAAGCATAACCTGTGTTGATTTTACTAGTAAACCACTCATTCCAAGTGCGGAGACATGACCTTTTTCCATATCTGCAAGAAAAGTGTCGAGGTCTACTTTTATCCCAAGGTTATTGACTTTATAACCATTGTTTGAGAGAATAATATCTACAAGATTTTTTCCAACATCATGCACATCTCCCTTTACTGTTCCTAAACTCAGTGTAGTGTCAACCTCTTTTTCTACTTTTGGAAGATAGGGGTTCAGGTGATCTACTGTTTTTTTCATAGTCTCCGCTGATTGGAGAACGAAAGGGAGTTGCATCTGTCCACTCCCAAAGAGTTCCCCAACAACTTTCATCGCATCAATGAGAATCTCATTTACGATAATTTCTGGTTTTATTGTTTTGCGTGCTTCCTCAACAAGTGGAATCATTCGCTCTTTATCCCCATCCATAAGGAGTTTAGCAATTTTTTCTTCATCACTCATAGCGAGATAAGCTTCATCTACAGCATCATTATCTACCGCTTCTTTAGAAGAAAAATGCTCTATAAAGGTAAAGAGTGCTTCTCCATTTGGCAGGCGATTAAAGATCAAATCATCACAAATTTTTTGATCTTCTTCTGAAATTTTATTGAGTGGAATAATATGCTTTACATTGATGATAACTGATGTTAAACCTGCTTGTACACAGTGATGTAAGAACATAGAGTTAAGGTAAGGTCGTGCATCTTTGTCAAGTCCAAAAGAGATATTTGAGAGTCCTAAAATAGCTCCAACTTCAGGGTGCTTTTTACGAAGTTGTCTGATGGCTTCTATAGTGTTAATACCAGCTTCAAAGTACTCTTCATCTCCTGAACCCAAAGTAAAGGTAAGTACATCAAAAACTAAATCCTCTTTTTTTATACCATGGCGATTTGTCGCTAAATCTATGATACGATCAGCAACTTTGAGTTTATCTTCTATACTTTTAGCCATTCCCACTTCATCAATAGTTAAACAGACTAAACTTGCACCATATTTTTTGGCTAATTGACAAACTGCATCAAATTTAGGCTCACCATCTTCAAGGTTTACAGAGTTAAGGATAGCCTTACCGCCTATATGTTTGAGTGCAGTCTCTAGCCCTTTTGTTTGTGTAGAATCTGGCATTAGTGGTAGGGCGATTTTTTGTGCATACATAGCCATAACTTCTGTCATATCTTTAGTCTCATCACGACCAGCAAAACCAACATTGACATCAACAACATGTGCTCCTGCTCTTACTTGCTGTTGTGCTACAGAGAGAGTTCCCTCGTAGTTCTCATCAAGGAGGAGTTCTCTAAAGGCTTTTGAACCTGTAGCATTTGAACGCTCACCTACAAGGAGAGGGGCTGGTTCTTGCATAAGTGGTACAGTGTTAAAGAGTGAAGCTATAGAGTTTTCATGTGAACCTGTTGGTGCTTTTGGTGTTTTACATGTGACAGCATTTACAAGTGCTCGTATATGTTGAGGGGTAGTTCCACAACAACCACCAAGAAATGAGACACCATCATAGTTTAAAAACTTCTCTTGTTGTGCTACAAACTCATCAGGTCCCATAGGGTAGTAAGTATATCCTCCTCGGTTTTGAGGCAGTCCTGCGTTTGAGTGAACACTAATAGGCTTATGCCAAAGTTCAGAGAGGGTCTTTACATGTTTCAAGACTTGCTCAGGTCCCGTTCCACAGTTAAACCCAAGACTCAGGATGTCAAAAGGCTCCATAATAGTTGCAATAGTCTGTGCATCTGTACCGATAAGCATAG
>CAZMBK010000146.1:0-3760 GCA_964564315.1 uncultured Sulfurimonas sp. | reverse complement strand
AAAGATAAAGAGTAAAAAAGATGAGCGAGAGGAACTTTTGAGACACTACTTCAGAGAGTTTACAAAAAATTAACTCTATGTGTTAGTAATATCTTCTTCTATAAGGTGCTCTTCTCATTCCACGTGGATGTAACATTGGTGTTGCATACATAGATCTGTTTTGACTTTTTGGCTTTGCAAAAACAACGGGAGGAGCATCTACATTTTTGTGTGTATTTATAGTTTTACTATCAGATAATGAGCTGTTTCTACTTGAAGCGGTGAGTGTGATTGGACCTCTGTTGTACTCATCTTCGGTTACAGTGACACTACCTGAGGGCGCAACCCTTCCTAAGTGTGTTATCTGAACATCTGTTGCATTTAATGTCTTCCACTTTATCTTATAGGAGAGTTTCTCTTTGACTAAAACACTCTGCGCACTAAACAAGATTATTTCAGGTTTTCCATTTTTATTGAGTTCAACTTCTGGAAGCTCATAGGCACTTAAGTAATTTAAATGAAATAGAATGAAAAAGAGAAATAGAGTTTTATTTAACAAAATATACCTTTCAGTTTTTTTACAAGCTAATTTTACTCAATAATTCATTTTATATTGATTAAGTCCCTTTATGATAAAATTGACACAATAAAATATACAGGAGTCTAAAGTGATGCAATTAGATAGATTTGTCCAAGACAACACCATAGGAAACACCCTAGAGGTGCAAGAGTCTATGAGAAATATGATTTGCCCTTTAGATGCTCCCATTCCCTTAAACGAGGGAACCCTACTGAGTGCTCTTAAACTCCAAGGAGAGTTTTTTATTTTAAAACTTCACTATGATGACTTACTTCAAGAGCTTCAAGATGAGAAAATAAAGTATAAAATTTCTCAAGCTTTAAGTGTCATTGTAAGTTATGAAGATGATACACATAATTTCAATAAAATCAATAGCTTTGTAGAGTATATTCACTCTATCTCAGATAATAAACAGAACTCTACTTTTGGAGTGAAAAAAGTTAAAGTGCTTAGTGAATTTCCAATTACTATACTCTTTAGTGGTATCTTACCCATAAACCAACTCAAAATGAGTTTTGGTTCAAAAATACATGAGTTTATAAACGCCGATAAGGAGTACTATGCAGAGCGTTTTGCAAGGCATAGAGATGAAATATCTCAAGAGATTGGCATTTCAATTCTCCCTATATTACCCCAACTCAGTAAAACTATTGATCCCTATGAGGTGCTACTTGTAGATTTGATGGATGGAAGAACTATTAGTAAGTTTGAGGTCACTCAAAATCTTTCAAGAGAAAATGTAGAGCGATACCTACTAAAGCTTTTCTATGTTTTTAAGGTTTTAGCAGAAGAAAAGTGCTATAATAACTCACAAGCAAATAAAAGTTAAGGACTCTATTATGGAAATTTCAAGCCAACAAAACAGCTATCAAGCTATGAACCAGTACCAAAAACCCATTACAACTCCTGTAGAGCCTAATGACCCAAAATATACTAACAAAGAAGTTTATGAAGCGAGTCAAGGTAATGTTATTCGTAACGATGAGAGTGAACTTGCATTAACACCACAGGGACAAACAAACCTAACGAATGCACAAGATGAAAAAAGTGCAGAAGTAGCCCAAGCTTCACAAGAGCAAAAAGATTCACAAAGAGCAACTGCAACTGACTACTTAGCCCGTAAATCAACACAGTCACAAGTAGAGATATACTTAGCAGTTGGAAATGATACTCAAGTCTCCTCACAAGATGATACAACAGCTACTGTTCTTCAATCACTTCGTGATGTTCAAAAGCAAAACAATGCAGTAGAAGCATATGCAAGCTATAAAGAGAATTCACTTTTCTCTGCTTAAAAAAGTTACTCTATTCCTACGTCCATATATCGACTCATAAGAGCTATATCTTTTGTTTTGAACGCAACTTCTAAGCAAGGTTTATTTCCATTTCGCGTAACTTCACCATTGGGCTTGATTATCCCGCTCATTTTACTGCACTCGGTGTTTAAAGAGTCACTAGAAACAACATAACACTGGTTCATAATGGCTAGAGCATTTGTAAGTGTTTTAAAGTTTTCAGTTCTTGCTACACCCCACCATGAAGGAACTGCAATGACATCAGCACCCTCTGCCATCTGCCACAACTCTTTAAAACGCAACTCAAAACAGATAAAAACAGCTATCTTCACACCAGCTACTTTTACGATTTCAAACTCCTTATCACTCCCCTCACTCATGTACTTATGTTCATTTCCAAAACGAAAGAGTCTTGCTTTTGCTCTCTCATAAACTACATTGCCATTATAAAAAATTTTTGCAAAGTTAAAAACTTCTCTATCTCTTTCTTCTATAAGAGTAAAAATAATAATTTTATTATAAGAGACTCTTTTTATCGCTTCTATTGCTGATGGAGCGAATGCTGCAACTGCTTCAAAATTATCATAATCATATCCAGTTAAACATACTTCAGGAGCGACAATGATTGATCCCTCTTTTGCATCTGTTATAAGTGTTAGTAGTGTTTGTAGATTTTTTTGGTAGTTAGAGGTTGTTTGAAAAAGAAGTGAGCAGAGTATCTGCTCATCAGGTTTAGAAGTCATCATCAAAAGAGAGAGAACCTTTTGAGTAGTTTGTTACTGTTCCTTCAAAAAAGTTTGTTTTTTGGTCATTAAACTTTGCAAAGTCATCCACCCACTTAATAGGATTTTCTACATTGTAAAGTTTATCAAAGCCTACAGAAGTAAGTCTATCATCTGCAAGATACTGAATGTACTGTGCTACAATATCATCTGTAAGACCTAAAATCTGCCCCTGTGTGATATACTGACCCCACTCAGTTTCAAGCTTTACAGCCTCTTTAAACATCTCTATAACTTCTGCTTTTAACTGCTCTGTAAAAAGATCTGAACGCTCTTTTCTTAGTGTGTTTATAAGGTTTTGAAAAAGTACTAAGTGTGTTACTTCATCACGTTGTATAAAACGAATCATCTGTGCTGAACCTAGCATTTTTCCTGAACGTGCTAGTGTATAGACATAAGTAAAACCACTGTAAAAGTAGATACCCTCTAAAATTTGGTTTGCAAAACATGCTTTAACAAAGTTAGTCTCACTTGGATTTGTTGCAAGTTCGGTATAGACTCTTGCTATAGCATCATTTTTACCCTTAAGCATCATGTCTCGACGCCACAGTTCATAAATTTCTTCAGAGTTTGTTGAGATACTATCTACCATGACTGCATAACTTTGAGAATGCAGTGCCTCTTCAAATGACTGGCGAACTAATATAAGGTTTATCTCTGGAGAAGTCACATATGGATTAACATTATCTATAATGTTATTTGTCTGTAATGAGTCCATAAAAATTAGTTGAGAAAGTGCCTTATCATAAGCTGTTTTTTCAGCATCTGTAAGATTCTTATAATCATTTACATCCCGAGTCATATCGACCTCTTTAGGAAACCATGTATTGTTTAACATCATTTCCCAAAGGTTATATGCCCATTGATATTTAATATTGTTAAGCTCAAAAATACCCGTTGGATTTCCACCAAAAATCTGTCTATCATTTACACTTTCAGTCGAATCGGGATTATATATTTTTTTTCTTTTCATTTTGAGCTCCGTATATTTTATTAAATGAGATTATACCATTTATTTTGTATAGTAATAGATTTTAATGCTTAAATAGATACTATTATTCAGTTATCTCTTAAGTTTTTGTTGGTACACTTTTTGCAAAATAAGTTGTTCTAATCGAAGGAGA
>CAZMBK010000145.1:0-3797 GCA_964564315.1 uncultured Sulfurimonas sp. | reverse complement strand
TTGGTCAGCGTCCTATTGATTTACACCTTAAAGCCCTAGAGCAGATGGGTGCAAATATTCAAATAAAAGCTGGTTACATAGAAGCTACAGCTCCAAATGGTCTTAAAGGGTGTAATATAATCTTTGATAAAATTACAGTTACAGGAACTGCAAACATTGTAATGGCAGCAGCACTAGCACATGGAACGACTAGCATCACAAATGCAGCACGTGAACCAGAAGTAGTTCAACTCTGTGAAGTACTTCAAGCTAGTGGTATTAACATAGAGGGTATTGGAACAGCTATTCTTACCATAGAGGGAACAGCTGGAGCACTCATAGATATAAAAGAGTTTTCTATTATTCCCGATAGAATTGAAGCGGGAACATATCTCTGTGCAGGAGCCATTACAAAGTCAGAAATAACACTTACAAATGTAGAACCAAAACATTTAGGAGCTGTTCTTGCGAAACTTGAAGAGATGGGAAGTAGTTTTACTACTACACAAGACACTATTACCATTCACCCTGCACAAAACATAAAACCAGTAAAAATCATTACACAAGAGTATCCTGCATTTCCAACAGATATGCAGGCGCAGTTTATGGCACTTGCGACACAAGCAGATGGTGTTTCCATCATAGAAGAGCGCCTCTTTGAGAACCGCTTTATGCATGTAAGTGAACTGCAACGTATGGGTGCAGATATAACACTCAATGGTCATACCGCTACAGTAAATGGAAAAACAGAACTAAGTGGTACGGATGTTATGGCAACTGACTTAAGAGCCTCTTCTGCACTAGTTTTAGCAGCACTTGTATCGAACGGAGAAACAAACATTCACCGCATTTATCACCTTGATCGTGGTTATGACTCTTTGGAGAAAAAACTTGAGGGTGTGGGAGCGAAGATAGAGAGACTTAAAGAGTAGAACACTCTACTTCTCTTCAAAAATTATCATATCATAAATACTTTTTGTTGTAACGAGTGCTTTATCTGGTGAAACTAAATGAACATTTTGTGCTGTTTGAACGGCATTTCTTAAATCAGCTATCTCTTTTTCCATTCCATCTACATTATCTTTTAAACGTAAAATAATATCTACACCTGCAAGATTTACCCCTAGTTCACGAGTTAACCGTAAAATAAGCTTTATCTTATCTATATCTCTTTGAGAATAGAGTCTTATACGTCCATCTGAGCGAGAGGGACATATAAGATTCTCTCTCTCATATTGACGGAGTGTTTGAGGATGAATATCTAATAGCTTTGAAACTATAGAAATAAGATATACCGGTTCATCATAGTTATGTACCATCTTCTACTCCTTTGGAAGTTTCTCTTTCATTATCTCTACTAAATCTTTATCTAAACTATCTACACTTGGAAGAACAATATTTGCTTTTAAGTAAAGGTTACCACGAGTTTTTGTTTTTCTGTTCATGGCTCCCATCTCTTTTACACGAAAACGTTGTCCATTTTTAGTGCCTGCCGGAACTTTAAGTTTTATCTCTTTTTCAAGTGTCTCTATGGCAATTTTTTCGCCAAAAAGTGCTGCATAAAGAGGTACATCAAAAGTTTTTACAAGATCATCACCCTCTCTCTCATAGTCAGGACTTGAAGCGACTGTAATCTTTAGGAAAAGATCACCAACACGTCCACCTTGGGCATGACCTTTGCCTTTAACACGCATCTTCTCACCCGTGTTAACACCAGCAGGGATTTTAATGTCAAATCTATCGCCATTAACAGCAACAGAGTGCGAACCACCTAATATGGAAACAACAAAAGGTATAGTTACCCTTGTTTCCATATCTAAGTTTGGCTCTTGTTGGAAGCCTCCACCTCCGCCAAATCCTCCGCTACCACCAAATGGATTACCACCACCGCCGAAGCCTCCACCATTGGAGAACATCTCACGGAGAATATCATCTAAGTTTGACCCCCCTGCACTTCTTGAGAAGTCATGAAAGTTTTGACCACCAAACATAGCATCCCCATGCATATCGTACTGTGCTTTTTTCTCTTTATCACTCAGTATCTCATATGCTGCATTTATCTCTTTAAATTTATCTTCAGCAGAAGCCTCTTTATTTACATCTGGATGGTACTGTCGTGCTAGTTTTCTATATGCTTTTTTAATCTCTGATTCAGTTGCACCCTCTGTTATTTCTAATGTTTCATATAACGATTTTGCCATTGTTTACTCCTTAACTTTACTCATAATTGTTTAATTAGTGAAATTATATCATAAGAGTTGAGTCTATGTCAATCAAGTTTAAATAATTACAGCACAATTTCTCTATGCACTACAACTCTATTGCCTAAAAGTCTGTTTTGTCTACTTTTTAAAATTAAAGGTTTATAATTCTTTTGTAAAAGTGCTAAACGAGAAAAAAGTTGTTGGTCTAAACTCTATAGACTCTTCTAAAAGCTATATACATTGTGTATCTGAAATCTCTCTATAGAGATTAGCTCTTTAAAATACTCTCATGACCAAGAGAAGTAAGCATAAAGTTTATAGCAAAGCTAAATCTGGAGCACTGCCAATCAGTGTTCCATCTAAATCAAATATAATAAATTCTTTCTCTTTAAACTGCATCACTTCTCTTCTATACGATTTAGTGTAAAAAGTGACGAACTTCTGAGAAGTAAAGACTCATACCAAACTCATTAGCAGCATCTATAATCTCTTTATCTCTTATAGACCCACCAGGTTCAATAACATTTTTAACACCAGCCTCTGCGGCTGCATCTATACTATCGCGGAATGGAAAAAATGCTTCAGATGCTAAGGCTGCCCCTCTTACATCAAGACCCATATCTTTTGCTTTTTTAAGCGCACACTGTGCAGCATCTACTCGAGAAGTCATACCCATACCAACAGCTACCATCGCTGCATTTTTAACATAAACAACACAGTTAGATTTTGTAAGACTTGCTACTTTGTAAGCAATCTCTAAATCTTTAATCTCTTCTGGTGTTGCACTATTTTTAGAAACAAGTTTTGCATTTTTCACTTCATCTTTAGCAACTACATCGGCATCTTGAAAAACAAATCCGCCATCTATATGTTTGAAATCTTTTTTATCGTTTGCAAGAGTCAGTTTATCAGCACCCATCTCAAAAAGTTTAATACGTTTTTTCTTCGCGAAAATCTCTTGAGCTTCTTCTGTAATACGACCAGCAATAACCACTTCTAAGAAAATTTCATTCATCTTCTCAGCAAGTTCAGCGTTTACAGTACCATTAACAGCTACAACACCACCAAATGCTGAAACAGGATCACATTTAAGTGCTTCGGTATAAGCTTCTAAAAGTGTATCTTTTATAGCAAAACCACAAGGGTTACCATGTTTAGAGATACATACTGCATTATCATCACCAAAACCAGCGGCAATTTTAACAGCACCGTTAAGGTCGTTTAAGTTGTTAAAACTCGCTTCACCTTTAAGCGTAGTGAAATTGTTTGAGAAGTGTTTGTCAAACTCATAAAGAGCCCCTTTTTGGTGAGGGTTTTCACCATAACGAGTATCCATTACTTTGTTTCCAACTACAAACTGCTTCTCACCGAAACCATCATTAAAACGCTCATTCATGTAATTTGCTATCATAGAGTCATATGCTGCTGTATGCTCATAGGCTTTTATCATGTAACCACGACGGAACTCTTTTGTATTTTTTTCATTCTCTATCGCATCAATAACTTCAGAGTAATCTTCAACATTTGTAACGATGATAACTGCATCAAAGTTTTTTGCAGCTGAACGAACCATAGCAGGTCCACCGATGTCAATGTTCTCAATAATCTCATCAA
>CAZMBK010000144.1:0-3836 GCA_964564315.1 uncultured Sulfurimonas sp. | reverse complement strand
CGTTATGCTCTTCCTCATGCTCGTATTATGATTCACCAACCTTTAGGTGGTGCACAGGGTCAAGCAACAGATATTCAGATTCAAGCAGAAGAGATTCTTCGTATGAAAGTGGAACTCAATGGAATTTTGGCAAAAAATACAGGTCAAACTGTGAAAAAAGTAGAAAAAGATACAGACCGTGATAACTTTATGAGTGCCAAAGAAGCGAAAGATTATGGTATGGTTGATGAAGTTTTAGTAAAGAATGATAATAAGTAAGGAGATAAAATGGCTGG
This sequence comes from uncultured Sulfurimonas sp., assembly GCA_964564315.1. GTDB lineage: Bacteria > Campylobacterota > Campylobacteria > Campylobacterales > Sulfurimonadaceae > Sulfurimonas. The sequence continues at coordinate 3,561 of CAZMBK010000144.1, read as the reverse complement.
CACAGTAAGAAACAGAACCCGTAAAACTATAGATAATGCATCAGATGTACCAGTCAAGCCTGCTGCATTAGAAGTGCTTGATTTAGATGCTCCAACAAGTGACATCGAGATTTATGCAAAAGAAGTGCTTCATGCTCTTATAGCAGATAATCTACCTCCAACACCAAATAATTTTTCACTCTATTTTGATAGACTTCTAGAAGAAAAAAGTGAAAATCTTCGTAAACAGATTCACTCTATGTTAGAACTTGAAGAGAGTAATGATGCTGAGAGTACCATTATACTCGAGCAGAGTTTAAAGCATGGGTTTAGCTCTATAAAAAGTATTTTAGGGGTTACCGCAAACCTTTATAAAAACATGTCTTTAATGAGTAAAATTTTAGACAAACGTAAAAAAGAGTTGGCTCAAAAAATAGATAAAGAGGATACTCTTGGTATTATTTCTACACTTGAAGGGGATGTCTCAAAGTTAAACTCAATTTTAAAGACACAGAGTACTCAGATGAAAAGTATTTATGATGAGACTGCTAAAACTATTAAAAATGTTGAGAATGAGACTATTTTTGATAATCAATTTGGTGTTTACAATAAACGATACCTTTTGACAAAAATAGAGCAAGAGATAGGACTTATAAAAGAGTTTAAACATAAAAGCTCACTCATAATGATAGAGCTTTGTAGAGATCTTCGTGAGAGTGTTAAAAATGAGAAAGCTATAATTCTTATGACTCGTACAATAGCGAGACTTCTTTTAAAAACATCTCGTAGAAGTGATGTTGTAGCACATTATGGAAATGGTGTTTTTTCAATGTTACTTAAACATACTGATATTGACAACGCAAAAAGGGCGAGTGGAAGGCTTATAGATCTTGTCTCTAACTCAAACTTCTTTTTAGCAGATCGTGAGATTCAACTTAAAATATCTATAGGTGTTACTGAAATAAATGCAAGCTACTCAGTTGAAGAGATAGTTGTGAGTGCAATGGATGGTATAGAACAAGCATATGCGACACCAAACCAAGACTATTTTGTATCTTTAAGAGCGTAATAGCTATGAAACTAACAATAGTAGAGTATCCAGATAAAAGACTTCGTTTAAAGTCAAAAGATGTAACACTTTTTGATGCAGATCTCCATGAGCTTTTAGATAGTATGTATCCTATTATGATAAATACAAATGGCATAGGTCTTGCAGCTATTCAGGTAAATCATCCTATAAAAGCATTAATATTAAATATTCCTGATGAAGAGGGTGAACAGCCTTTGGAGAATCTTTTAGAAATTATTAATCCAGTTGTCACTAAACAAAAGGGCGAAACAGTTTACCAAGAGGGGTGTTTAAGTGTACCTAAATTTTATGAAGATATTAAACGGCATGAAACTTTAACACTCCACTACCAAGATAGAAATGGTAATACTAAATCCCTAGAAGCAGATGGACTCTTAGCTATAGCAATACAACATGAAATCGATCACCTTGATGGTATTCTTTTTATAGATAAACTCTCTTATGCAAGGCGTAAAAAGTTTGAAAAAGAGTATAAGCGAATGCTTAAAGAGAGAAAAGAGTCTTAAAATATGTCATTCTGACATATTTTCCAAATTTTTTAAAAACTACCTTATACTTATAGTAACTAAATAAGGTTGCTATTATGAAAAAACTACTCTGTGCTACATATGAAGGGCTTGATGCAAAAGTTGTTGAAGTTGAGTCTACACTCACAAAAGGACTTCCCTCTTTTTCCATAGTTGGTATGGCTTCAACTGCCATAACAGAATCGAAAGAGAGAGTAAAATCAGCACTTCTTAGCAATGATTTCTCTTTTCCTCCTAAACGTATTACCTTTTCTTTAGCTCCAAGTGAACTTTCAAAATCAGGTTCTCAATTTGACTTAAGTATAGCACTTCTTATTTTGCTTAATAGTGAAACGATTGACTTAAGTGAGTGGTTTGTTTTTGGAGAGCTAGGACTTGATGGTTCTGTAAAAGAGAATATACAGCTCTATCCGCTACTCCTATCTTTAGCAAATCAGAACTACATACAAAAAGCAATAGTACCTTATGAGTCCCAAAAAAAATTATCTAAAATACCGAATATTGATTTTTATTATGTGAAAACAGTTCAAGAAGCACAAGAAATTTTAAAAAATCAAAGCAGCTTCAAACCTGTAGATACAAAAAGTAGTTTTGATTTTCCTTTTCTTGAGATTAATAAAGAAAATTACTACTATATGAAAGAGTATGAAGCGGATTTTTTAGATGTTAAGGGACAAGAACTTGCAAAAAGAGCAGCTCTAATAAGTGCAGCAGGATTTCATAACATGATACTAGAGGGGAGTCCTGGGTGTGGAAAGAGTATGATAGCAAAACGACTTCAGTATATTTTAGCTCCCATGAGGGCTAGTGAGATCTTAGATGTCGTAAAATTACAGGTACTTGATGCAAAAGAGGCTTGTTTTGAACCTCGTAGAAATATGCAGACCGTTCACCATACCGCAACAACTGCTAGTGTTTTTGGTGGAGGAAGTCATAGGGCAAAAATAGGAGAAGTCGGTCTCGCTCATAATGGCATTTTATTTTTTGATGAGTTGCCATATTTTAATAAAAATGTACTTGAATCACTTCGTGAACCCATGCAAGATGGAAAGATTCGTATATCAAGAGTAAATGCCAAGGTTGAGTATCCTGCTACATTTCTTTTTATTGGGGCTATGAATCCTTGTCCATGTGGAAATTTACTAGATGCACATAAAGAGTGTCGTTGCAGTGACTTAGAGATACAACGCTATAAGAACCGACTATCAGACCCTTTCTTAGACAGAATAGATCTCCATGTAATGATGCAAGAGGTAAACTATGAAGATAAAGCAAATTTTTCCTCTAAAGAGCTTCATAAAAAAGTAGTGGAGAGTTTTGTTAGGAGCTTTAGAAGAGGACAGCGCTGTTTTAATGCCCATTTAAGTGATAAAGATATTGAGCTTTACTGCAAACTAGATGAGGAGGTTGCATCTATTATGCAGATGGCTATAGAGAAGTATAGACTCTCTTTTCGAGGGATAACTCGAGTAAAAAAGGTTGCTAGAACCATAGCCGACCTAGAAAATTCACATAATATAGCAAAAGAACATATTTTAGAAGCACTAAGTTTTAGAAAAAGATAAAACATGAGTTACTTTGTGATAAAAATGTTACAAAACTACACAATGCAAATCAAATGTAAATGGATAGAGTATAAATTTTTTATAAAAGAAAGTAATAAATATTGTTAAAAATACTGTTGAAATGGGTGTAAATAGAGGTATTTGGCACTTTGAGTAATAATAGATATAGATATGAGTTATATAATTTAAATTGTAATAAGATATATAATTTTTTTCTATATTTGTAAAATATTTTTTAAGTTCTTTTTCAAACTAACTCACATATAATGCTTGCAGTCGAAATGTTTTAAACATTTTAATAATAAAACTCTGAGGAGAGAATATGAAAAAAACAATTAAATTAGCAGTAGTAGCTGCATTAGCTTTAGGTGCAACATCTGCATTTGCAACAAATGGTTCT
>CAZMBK010000143.1:0-3840 GCA_964564315.1 uncultured Sulfurimonas sp. | reverse complement strand
ACTTTCTTGACCAAATTTCCCATAATCATGATGATGTTAAAGCACTTTGGCTTGTACGATCTGACAATGTAATTAAGCAGTTTGGAGAGGGTTTTAATAGTGAAACAGTACGAGATTCTTTAGACAAAAAAGTACTCAATAGTGGAAAAATGATACAGGAGATCACGGAGAGTGCAGACAAAATTGTCTTAAGAGTTACTATTCCTTATAAAGCAACTATTACAGGGGGAGGCACTAACTGTCTCTCTTGTCATGATGTACAAAGAGGAGATACCCTTGGTGCTATTAGTATGGAGTTCGATATCACAAGTATGCGTAATGCTGGACTACTTACCATCTTTAAAATTTTAGCACTTAATCTTCTTTTTATTGTTATAGTGCTAATTTTAATTAATCACTATGTTACACCCTATATGAAACTCTTTGCAAATATGCAAGAGGGAATTACAAAAGCATATAGTGGTGACTTTACACATGAGTTTGAGACAAGTGTTGGAGGAGATGCTAAAAACATTGTACTTCAAATGAATACGCTCTTTCAAAAAATGCAATCTACATTTGGCAATATAAAATATAACCTCTCAACTTTTATTCCCCAAGGGTGTGTTTCAACAGCTGACCCACTTAATGAAGCAAAAACTATTATCGGTGAGCTCTCCGATATATATAAATTTAAAAAAACAATTGAACTTGATGCCACTAAAGAGATTGTTTACTCAAGAGTTGTTGATATTCTGAAAAACAAGTACTCTTTATCTGATTTTTCTATCTATGAAGTAGATACAAACACCTCACAACGTAAATTAATTTACATTTCAAAAGGGAATGAGAGTATATGTGAGAAGAGTGTAGATGATAATGCTATGTTATGTCGAGCCCACAGAACTAAAATGGATGTTATTTCAACTGAATTTGTCAACCTATGTCAAACATGTACTGAAAATGATCAACAATACATCTGTATTCCTTTTAATATTAATGATGAAAATGCTCTTATAATCTCTATTGTAACAACGAATAAAGAAGAAATCAATAGAATAAATGCTCATATTCCTAGTATCAAAAACTATCTTGAAGCAGCAAAACCTGTAATAGAGAGTAGAATTTTAATGGCAAAACTTCGAGACACTTCTCTTCGTGATGGTATGACAGGACTCTATAATCGACGTTTTTTAGAAGAGTTTATAGAAACCATTGTCAAGCAAGCAGTACGAAAAAATGAAACATATAGTGTTATGATGCTTGATGTAGACTTCTTTAAAATGGTCAATGATACTTATGGTCATGATGTTGGAGATAAAGTTATTATTGAATTAGCAAAAGTACTGCGTGAAAGTATCCGTGAAGCTGATTTAGCCATTCGTTATGGAGGGGAAGAGTTTGTTATAATGCTTCATAATGCAACAGATGATGGTACTTTAATAGTAGCAAAAAAAATACACTCAGCATTTGCTAACCTTAAGTTTACTGTAGGGAATGGGGAAATTTTACAAAAAACTATAAGTATCGGAATAGCTAAATTTCCTACTGATGGTGATACGCTTTGGAAATGTATTAAGTATGCAGATACAGCACTCTATGTAGCAAAAACTACAGGAAGAGATAAAATTGTAACATATACACCAGATATGAGTGAAAGTGATACTGTCAGATAAAAATAAAATTTTAACATAAAAAAAGCCCGAATGTACAAAAGTACATCGGGCTTTTTTAGTTTAGATGGGGTAGTTATTTCTAACTACAACCACATCCACCACCTGAACTCTGTGGAGCAGCTGAGCTACCACCAGTCGAACAAGCAGATACACCTGGAGGTGTAGTTGGTTGTACAGACTGGTTATCTACACCGCCATTAGCATTTATCTCTTCAATAGTTGCCCAAATAGAAGCAGCAGCTTCTGTAAAGCGTTTAGCAGACTCAGAAGATGGTGCAGCAAAAGTAATAGGTTTACCCTCATCTCCACCAGTTCTAATTCCTGGTTCTATTGGCACTTCAGCAATGATTTTAGTATCGAACTCATCAGCCATTGGTTGAGAAGTTCCTTTACCAAAGATGTCATACTCAACACCAGTATCAGGAGCAATAAATCCACTCATATTCTCAATAATTCCAGCAATAGGAATATTCAATTTTTTGAACATATCTAATGAACGACGTGAATCATCTAAAGATACTGATTGAGGTGTAGTTACCGTAAGACCAGCAGTTACAGGAACAGACTGAGCAAGAGTAAGTTGAGCATCACCAGTACCTGGTGGCATATCAATAACTAAAACATCTAATTCTGACCATAAAATATCACGTAAGAACTGCTCGATTGCTTTCATAATCATAGCACCACGCCAGATTAAAGATTGCCCATCTTCCATAAGTGAACCCATTGACATCATCTCAATACCATAAGCCTTAATAGGAAGTACTTTGTTTCCATTTACTTCTGGCTTAACATCTGCAACACCCATCATACGAGGGATATTTGGACCATAAATATCTGCATCTAAAAGACCGACTTTAAGTCCTTGAGCAGCAAGAGCGATAGCAACATTCACAGATGTAGTTGATTTACCAACCCCACCTTTACCTGAACTTACCATAAGAAAGTTTTTCACTTGCGGTGCGATGTTTTTACCGTGAGATGAAGACTCTTTTGGCATTTGCGGAGCTTTTATGTTACAAGTAACATTTGATGCACCAGCAGCCTTAAGAGCCTCTGTCGCCTCATCTGTAATCTGTTTTGCAACTTCTGGAGCACTTGATGTAATATCTACAGTAAAGCTTACTGATGTCCCATCAATATTTATATCTTTAACAAAACCAAAAGTTACAATGTCCTTAGTAAACCCAGGATACATTACTTTTGAAAGTGCTGATTTTACAATTTCTTCAGTCATTTATATTTTCCTTATTTTAAATTTAATTTTTGATACAAAGGGATTTTACCCCTTGTTACAGACTAATAATAATATCATATCTAAATAAGACAAATATTGTCTTATTTAGAATCAACTTATATTAAATATTAGTTTAAGCTAAAAGAGCTGCTTCTTCAGCATCCTCTTTTGCTTTTGACTCATCAATAATTCTCTGAATTCCTTCAGGATTATCCATAATCTCTTGAGTAATTTTATATGAACAAAATTTTGGTCCACACATAGAACAGAACTCTGCCTCTTTAAATACATCTTGAGGAAGTGTCTCATCATGGTACTCACGAGCACGGTCACCATCTAAAGATAGCTCAAACTGTTTTTCCCAGTCAAATGTATAACGAGCATCACTCATAGCATCATCAACATCTCTAGCACCCTTGCGACCTCTAGCGATATCAGCTGCATGAGCCGCAATTTTGTAAGCGATGATTCCCTCACGAACATCATCAGCATTTGGAAGGCCTAAATGCTCTTTTGGTGTTACATAACATAACATAGAAGCACCATGCCATCCACCAACAGCTGCACCAATAGCAGAACTTATGTGATCATACCCTGCGGCAATATCAGTAACGAGTGGCCCAAGAATATAAAAAGGAGCTTCATGACAAAGTTCTCTTTGAATCTTCATATTACGTTCAATCTGATTGATAGGCACATGTCCTGGACCTTCTATCATTACTTGAACATTTTTTTCCCAAGCACGAAGAGTAAGTTCACCAAGAACTTTTAACTCTCCAAGTTGTGCGTCATCAGAAGCATCTGCTAAACAACCAGGACGAAGTGAATCACCGAGTGAAAGAGAAACATCATACTTTGCACAAATATCGAGTATTTCATCAAACGCTGTATAGAAAGGATTTTCTCTATGGTAATGCATCATCCATGCAGCCATTAAAGAACCACCAC
>CAZMBK010000142.1:0-3904 GCA_964564315.1 uncultured Sulfurimonas sp. | reverse complement strand
AAAATCTAAAGCACTTTAAATTTTGGTTTAATCAATAAAATTAAGTTACTATAATATTAATTTAAGTATAATTGGCATACAAATAAAAAAGGTTTTAGAAATGTTTTTAGCAACTAGCGAACTTATAAGTGAGATAGATACAAACAATATCATAGATATAGTGTCTGCAAACAATATTCAAGGTGCTTCAGTTGATTTAAGAATAGGTGAAAAAGCAAAAATATTAAAAAAACAAAAAGATCCTATAGACTTATCTAAGCAGCCAAATTTTAAAGAACTTTATGAAGAGGTAGAGCTATCAAAGGGGTATGTTTTAAAAGCTGGTGACTTTTTATATAGTGAAACCATAGAGTACATAAAAATACCATCAGATAAATCAGCCTTACTTTTACCAAGAAGTTCTTTAGCAAGGATGGGACTTATATTACCAAGTAGTTTATATGCAAATCCAGGCTATGAGGGACATTTACCCATAGTAATACATAACTTATCCAACAACGACTTTGTCATCCCTCCATACTATAAAGTTATGCAGATGATGTTAGTAGAACTAAAAGGTGAAGCAAAACAGTATCACCAACAAATAGATACAAAATTTTTTAAAGAGAGTAATATTACTCCGCCAAGAGTAGATACAAACATAGATACAAAAGAACTTTTAGAACAATTAAAAAAATATGAATAAGATTGAAAAAATAGTATCTGTCATAACAGCTGAAATGCAAGATAAACAAGCAACAAAGCCAACAGTAGCTATAGTCTATGATAGTATTATCTCTGTTTATCCTAAACTAAACAAGAGAGATAAAGATACCTATAATTGTTATAGAAAAGTTATTATCCAAAAAATAGCAGAAGATTATGACAGCTCAAATACAAATGAGATAGATACTATAAAATATATATTATCGAGAATCTTAAAAGAGTGCTAATTTTCTAACAATCTACAGTTGAGTCTCACCTCTATGCTAAAAAATATAAGCAAGAGGGAGAGAGAAAATCTAAAGCACTTTAGAATTTATTTTTTTCAATATCCTTGAGTGCATTTGATGACATATTCTCTACACTCTGTGCAATTTCATTCACCTGTGTAGCCGTTCTTGCATTCTCCTGTGTACTCTGCTCAATCTCAGTGATGCTTTGATTTATCTGATTTGCACTCTGATTTTGCTCAGTAATACTTGACTCAATGTCAATGATAGACTGAGAGAGAATACTAATGTTTGCATTAATCTCAGAAAGCGATTTTTGTGTACGTTCTGCGAGTTTACGTACTTCATCCGCAACAACTGCAAAACCACGACCATGTTCACCTGCACGAGCTGCCTCAATAGCCGCATTGAGGGCTAAGAGATTTGTTTGATCCGCAATATCTGCAATAATTTGAACAACATTTTTAATGTCATTCGATTGAGATACTACCTCTTGTGATTTTTGAGATGTCTCTTCTATAGATTGTGATATCTGTACAACTGCTGTAGATGTACTCTCAAGTTGAGAAGCTTGTTCGATTGATGAACTACTGAGTTCCTTCATTTTTGCTTGTAAAAAATCCGCTTGCTCTTGAAGCTCTGTAGAGTTTTTATATGTAGTATTTAGAAGTGTTACTATTGCCTCTCCTAGATGGTTTATACCATCAACAAGACCTTTTGTCTCGCCACCTATTTTTTTATCTAGTGCGATTGAGTCGAGGTAATTATAGTGAGAGTACTTCTCTAAACCATTTAAGATATCCTGCATAATGTTTGACTGAATATCTAGCATTTTATTTATAGTATTCGCTAATGTTTGGATTTGAGAATTTGAAGCTTGTGTTTGTACACGGCACTTGTAGTGTCCTTGTGCCATTTTATCGAGGACTAAGATAGCCTCTCCCACACAGAGCATATCATTCTCAATTCCCTCATTAATCTCATCTGTATTTTCATTTACCATTTTAGCGACTATAGCCATCTCATCTGTACCATCTAAGTCTATTTTTTCTATTACATTATGACGTCTATTTAAAAACTCTAAAAACTGTTTAACTCCATAACTTATTTTCTCTATAGAGTTACGTATATTTTTACTGATAATATAAGAGATAAGAACAGTAAAGAGAATTACAATAAACATGATTAAAGAGTATAATATAAGAGCAAGACTCTCTTTATTATATTTTTCTTCTGCCATTATTGTAAGGTTTTTATTAAGGTGATCATCTATTTTTTTGAGTAAGTTTATTTTTGCAGTGATAGTGTCAAACCAGTATGTTGCATTGATACCAAACCCTCCTACTGTAGTTGCATTAAGTGCAATCTCTCTCATTTTATTGACTTTTTCAATAACAGGTGAATCCATTGTTTTTTCGTAGTAGTTTTTTACATTCGCAGATGCAATAGTTAAAAAAGATGTTGTAAAAGAGCGCTGTTCTGTTACAAGTTCAACAGCTTTTGCTTTCATACCACGAAGAAATTTATTTCTAGCAAAACTATTTGTTAAAACGGCTCTCTCTACTCCTGCTCTCTCTTTTGCCATTAAGAAATTATAAAATGCTGTAAGCTCTCGTGTCTCTTTTGCTGTTTGAACATGGGGAATAAGATCTGTAACAATAAGAAGTAGTTTTGTATTTATATCTGTATAAAATTTTAAAGCACTGTTAAGTGGAATTTGAAATGTATCACTTTTAGCTCTTACTTGAGTAAGATTTTTAAAGGCTTGAAGTGTGTCAGATATATTTTTTTGCAGTATAGAATCTTTTTTTAGGGCTCTGTTATTATGGAGTACTTTTATTAGTTTGAGACTCTCTTTATCTGTTGCTACTCTCTGCTTTTTAAGAAATTCAGCAAATTTCTTTCCTTTTGAACCTAAAAATCCTGCTGTAGCCCCTCTCTCTTTTTGTGTTTCATGTAAAAGTGCTGCAACTGTAGTTGCAATAAGCATAGTCTCTTTAGTTTTTGATGAAGAGGAGTGAAGATTCGCAGCCATATAATCTTCGACTTTTTTCAAAAGATTTATTTTTTGTGTCATAAGAGAGAAGAAACTATTTGGATTAATCCCAAAACCACCTATTTCGTTAGAGTTACTAAGAATTTTTCGCATTCTATCTACTTCATCAACACTTTTTGCATGGAGTATTTTTTGAGAAAAAGATACATCTTCTTGCTTAGCAAGTGTTTGAAAGCTCGACATATAAGCTTCTTGTTCAGAAATAAGCGATTGTAGTTTTGCTTTAGCCCCTTTTGCAAATTTATCTTTTGCAAATGTAGCACTACCTACGGCTCTCTCTACCCCTGCACGCTCTTTTGCATTTAAAAAGTTATAGTAAGCGAGTGAGGCAGTAGAGAGCTCTGCATCAGCAGATTGGGAAGATGCTCTAGCAATAAAGTCTAAAAATTTCTTATTCATATTTGTATAGTAATTTATAGCTTGCTTTGCTTCAATATTTTGAGAGAGAACTTGTGAATGTATACTCTCTACTCTTTTGAGCTCTTGCATGGCAGAAAGAAGATACTGGTGTGTATTTTTTTCTAAAATATTTGCAACATCACTACTCTCTATATAGAGTTTGAGTGCGGCTATTTTTTTATTTGTACTTGTTTGCTGTGTAGGAAGTAGCTGTGCAAATTTCTTTCCTTTTGCGCTTAAAAACCCTGCCGTAGCCCCTCTCTCTTTCTGTGTCTCATGAATAAGAGAAGATATCGCAACATCAAGTTTAACAATAGTATCATACTCAGAGTATTTAGACTTTAAGGAGACATGATCACTAATAGCAAAACTTGCCATTATAATCATAGTAATGGTAGGAAGTACTACATTTAAAAGTAGCTTATTCTTGATACTTATATATTTTAAAAATTCCATTATCTCTCCTCTCTTTTCATCTCTTCATAGAGTTTGTCATATTTCTTTTTTTCCATATCTG
>CAZMBK010000141.1:0-3906 GCA_964564315.1 uncultured Sulfurimonas sp. | reverse complement strand
ACTTTTACATCTTTAAAGTGTAGCTCTTGTGTTAATATATACCAGTTCATAGAGGCCTCAAGCCCACCTGTACAGTATGCAATCACCTCTTTATCTGCATGAAGTTTCTGTTTATTTAAAAATATCTCTTTAAGTTCTGCATCAGATTTAAGTGTATCATCAGCATTAAATTTATCTCGCCAGTTACTACTTATTGCCCCTTTTATATGACCTAAGCGTTTAACACCATTAGACTTTTTCTCACCTGTAAAATAGGCTTTTGGTCTCGCTTCAATCATAAGAACTTTTTCTATATGTGCTCTTACATAATTTATATCTACTAAAATATTTGGATTAAATTTTATAGTAAAATTACCTCTTTTAAAAGGAGTAGTTTTTGTGGAGACTGCATCAGGATCACTTTCGTACTCATACTTCCACTCTTCATAACCACCATTTAAAATAGATACATTTGAAAAACCATGTGCAAGAAGAGTTAGTGCAATATAGCTCGACTTTAAAAGTTCTTTACTATTGTTATGTCCGTAGAGTACTACTTGTGAGTCACTGTTAATACCAAGTCCTCTTAGTACTTCTTGAATCTCATTTTGGGAGTTTATAAGAAGGTATTTTTTATCGACCCAGTGTCTAAAGAGTGCAATATCAGCTTCTCTTGCCTTAGGTATATGCCCTTTTTTAAAGTTTTTAAGGTCTGTTGTATCGAGTAAGACTAGGTTCTTGTCATTGAGATGTTTGTGAAGGTACTCAGCATTTATAAATGCATCTGATGCAAAGAGATAGAGAGACGAGAGAAATAGAGAGAGGAAAAGTTTCATGTATATCCTTTTTAGTTAAATTTAAAGTGTATTTTAACTAAAAAAGGATACATATTTGTGATAATACTTTTAATTGAAGAACTCATCAACATAACTTATAGCTTGAAGTGCTGCCACTGCACCATCACCAGCTGCACTTACAACTTGTTTTGGAGCAGCTATTCTCATGTCCCCTGTTGCAAAGAGACCAGCTACTGATGTTTTCATGCTAATGTCTACTATAACTTGTCCCTGCTCATTCATGTCGCAAAGAAAAGTTCCATCCTCTTGTATAAGTGTTTGGTTATTAACATCGTTTCCAACGAAAGTAAATACACCTGGTACTTCGATGTCACGAGTTTCGCCTGAACTGTTTTTAATTCTTATTCCTGTTACACCCATATTGTCACCATAAACTTCATCTGGAGATGAGTTAAGAATAATTTCAATATTTTCAGTATTCTCTAAACGGTTGACTGTATTTGGTGCGGAACGAAAAGTGTCACGACGATGCACAAGGTAAACTTTCGAGCAGATTTTAGCTAAGTAAAGAGCCTCTTCTAAAGCAGTATCTCCCCCACCTATAACAACAACCTCTTTGTTCTTATAGAAGAAACCATCACAAGTTGCACATGTACTAACACCTTTACCAAAGAACTCATCTTCACCCTTAAATCCTGCACGGCGAGGGGATGAACCTGTTCCTATAATAACACTATGTGCATTAACATTTGTACCATCTTCATTATGAATTGTAAAAGTGTCTCCACTTTTAGTGACACGGATAACATTGACCATCTCATGTTTAAGACCAAACTTTTGACACTGTGCAGGCCATGGCATCATAAGATCCATCCCTGTTATTTCACCTGTAACACCAGGGTAGTTCTCTATCTCTGAAGAGTTAGTGATCTGCCCACCAGGCATACCTTTTTCAAACATAGTTACATTTTCTAAACCACCGCGAGTTGTATAAAGTCCTGCAGTAAGACCAGCTGGTCCTCCACCAATAATTGCACAATCAAGTATTGCCATAATAATTTTTCCTTGTTTATAAGTGATCTATTTCTTGCGATAACTCTTTCAAATTATCGAGTTTCCTAATCATACTATCTTGTTTATAAAGAGAGTCTTTCTCTTTTTTTATAAAAAATATAGAGGGGGAGGAGTAAATGTTGAAGCGTTGAATAAACGCCAAAGAGTTTTCTGTACCACCACGTAAAAAGGTTGTAGTTTTTGAGTTTTTTCGTACTTTATTGTAATAGTCTATAGCTAAAATAGGAAAGTTGAGATTTACATCTGCTAAAAGATTCATAGTCCCATGTTCACGAGAGCTATAAAAAACAACTATATATTTTTCCTCTGTAGGAGTAAATAGGTCATTTTTTTCATAAAAAGTCCACTCTTTAAAGTTTATAAATTTATATTCTGAAAATTTGTAGTTGAAGTAAGCAAAGGCGATGGCTATCATAGCCGCACCAAAGAAAGAGGCTAAAAGAGTTGAGAGGGAAAAAAGAGATTTTCCTTTTCTTTTAGCCAAGATAAAATCCTTTAGGAGATTATCCTAAAAGCCCGTTGATTTTGTCAGCTAAAGCTTGTTTGCTTTGTGCACCAACAACTTGGTCTACCATTTCGCCATCTTTGAAGAACATAATAGTAGGAATAGAACGAATACCGAACTCAACAGCAATATCTTGCTCTTCATCAGTGTTCACTTTACAGATTTTAGCTTTTCCATCGAAATCTTCTGCTAACTCTTCGATAACAGGAGCGATCATACGACATGGTCCACACCATGGAGCCCAGAAGTCTACAAGAGATACACCCTCACCTAAAGTTTCTTTGAAATCAGCACTAGTTAATTCTATGTATTTACCCATTTGTAAATCCTTTTTTTGTTTTGTATTTGAAGTATTATACAATTTATTGGTTAATCATATCTTTAGTTTTAATATTTTTATTATTATTATAAAAAATATAAGAGAAGCTACACAAAGTAGGGTGAGTCCCCCTTTAAAAAGGAGTATATTATGGGTGAGTAGTGCGAGTGATGTTACACCAAGACCAAGAAGAGAGTAGAACCACTGTAGGTTTGCTAATCTACTTGGTAGGAGTTCATGTAACATAGGAACAGCTCTCTCTTCAATAAGAGGGGAGTAGAGATGAAACCATACTAAAAAAGGGATGACTTTATAGAAGTTTCCTACGATGACAAAACCGAAAAAACCGATAAAGAGTATCCACATTCCAAGTTTTAAACTTAAATCCTCTGTATCAAAAAGGGAGTATACTAAGAGGAGTGTAGCGAGGAAAAAGGAGCTAAAGGCAACATACATGGAGCGAGCCCAAACATCATGTTTGACCCTTTTTCTTGAACGTATCATTTTATAAAGCTGGTAAAAGTAGAGAATAATCGCAACTATTGTTATAAAGTAAGCACTATTTTTTAAAACTGTAGTGTAAAAGAAAGGAGAGAGCATCATAAGTGTTACTCCAAAAGCAATAGTATAAAAACTTTTTGTAAATTCATTGTCACTTATTCTAGTAGAGGAGCCAAACATTGGAATAAGTATGATAGAAATACCCATAATGAGAAGTATAACAAAACCTACGACAAGCCCAAAGGTGTGAATGTTGAGAATATCATGAGGATTAATTTGAATTTGCCCATTAAATGCGAGTGCCATAACTAAACCAGTAACAATACCAAAGAGAAGAAAAAAGTTACTCATCTGCATCGCTTTTGTTATGCTTGTTTTACGTTTAGAACTTTTAATGGTAAGTAGAAACTCTATGGCATAAATAAGCATAGCAATAAGAACCAAAAAACCTCCGATGGGTAAAAATGTAACATCTTTATAAAATCCAATAAGCATAGTTAAGAGTCCAAGGAGTAAAAATAACCATAGATATTTAAAAATAGATACATTTGAGTGCCTACTCTCTACTACTATAGGGCCTAATTGTGCCATGGCAGCAAAGATACCCATCATCACAAATCCAAGCATATAAAGGTGAACCCAGCCTATAAGTAAAAAATCTTCAATAGCTACAAAGGGGTCTAAAAAGAAAAGTGAAAAAAAACTCAAAAAGTAAAAGCCAGCACTTAGAA
>CAZMBK010000140.1:0-3919 GCA_964564315.1 uncultured Sulfurimonas sp. | reverse complement strand
TCTAACTTATCAAAAATTTGAGTTGCTAATGAAGCTACAGATGAAAGTTTTTTCTCCCCCATAAACTCTACACCTACTTGATACTGCTCAGTTGTAGGGTATGTTACTACAGGTTGAATGTAGAACCATTTTTTTTGAGAGTTATTTGCACCTAAACGCTTCTCAATAATGCGAACAACATCAATAGTTGAATCTGCACGTAAAGAGAGAGAGTTGTTTTTCACATCATTCACTTTAATAAGCTCACGTTCATCAGCGATACTTAAGTGTTGATGGTAAGAGAATATAGGAGTAACAATCTCCTCAAATCCGTTAGCATCAAGAATCTCACTCGCTATATTTTCAATACGGCGTTTAACTTTCGCAGACTTACCAAAGTAAAGTTTTGAACCATTAGGTATCTCATGTTCTAAAATCATCTATTTTTCCATTCCAAAAGTGATCTCGTTAAAAATTTTGTTTGCAG
Organism: uncultured Sulfurimonas sp.; assembly: GCA_964564315.1. Taxonomy (GTDB): domain Bacteria; phylum Campylobacterota; class Campylobacteria; order Campylobacterales; family Sulfurimonadaceae; genus Sulfurimonas. Next base: position 3,453 of record CAZMBK010000140.1, on the reverse strand, counting down.
TTCCATCATATACTCTACGATCAAGTTTTGCTAAACATAACTCTACTGCATTTACAACCCAAGCCATCTCATAGTTTGAGATAAGTCCCATCTGATTAATTCTAAAAATCTTCCCTTTTAAATGATCCTGTCCACCTGCAACATTTACATCAAAGTCTGTTTTTAAAAGCTTACGAATTTCTGCTGCATTTTCATCATCTATTGTCGTCATAGATTTTGCAGGAGTTGCAGGATAAATATGAAGACCAATCGCTTCAAGTGCTGAACCAACTGCATTTGCTCGAGTAGCAGTATCAGCGTAAAGTTTCTCTACTCCACCATCAGCCTCTATAGTTTCAAGAACTTCTAAAAGTCCTATAGTTAAAGTCGTAGCTGCTGTATATGCTGTAGTGTTTTGACGTTGTTTCTTAATCTCGCTTGCAAGATTTAAGTAGTATCCAATTCCTGAACCAATAGTCTCAATAGCTGCATTTGAAAGACCAAGGATAGCAAGACCCGGTGGTAACATAAGTGCTTTTTGACTTCCAGCAATAAGACAGTCAATGTTTGTCACATCAATAGCCTCAACACCAACAGCTGTAATCCCATCAGCAATAATCATAATCTTAGGGTTTATCTCTTTAACAGCCTCTGCAAGTGCTTCAACAGGATGACGAAGACCACCAGCTGATTCACTAATCTGCACAGCTATCGCATCAATGTTACTATTTGCTTTTACTGCATTTATTATAGCTTCAACTGAGACTGGAGTATTCCACTCGTTTTTGATCTCTACATTTTTCAGTCCATGAGCAGTAGCAATTTTACCAAAACGCTCACCAAACTTTCCAGAGTTTACACTTAAGAGTGTATCTTTACAAAGATTTATAACAGCAGCTTCCATAGCACCTGTACCGCTTGAAGCGATCATAACTACTTCATCAGTTTTAAAAAGATTAAAAAGTTGTTTACGAGTTTTCTCAAAAATAGCTTCAAACTCTGGTGTACGGTGATGCATAGTTTCATCTGCCATAGCATTACGAACATTTTGTGGAACGGGAGTTGGTCCAGGTGTAAAAAGTAACATATAAAATTTCCTACGAGATTTTTTAGGTTTAAAACCCAAGTGTTTCAAATAAAACCTCGTATTATATCGAAATATTTTTAAAGTAGCGAAATTATCTTTGCATTCTCGCAGTAATTGTATTAAGTGTTTTAAAAATTGCATCTTCTTGAAAAGGTTTTACCATGTAACCATTCGCACCTTTTTTAATCATCTCTAAAACACTCGATTTTGAACCTTCAGTTGTCGCCATAATAATACGAGTCTTATTCCATTCTTTATTTGCACGAACAGCTTCAACAACAGCTGGTCCATTCATCTCAGGCATATTCCAATCAAGCAACATAATATCAACTTTCTCTTTTTTCATAATCTCCATTGCTTCTAAACCATTTTCAGCTTCAAAAAGATTAAGTTCTTTCCATTCTGGCTGCTTAAAGTATCTTTTCATTGTATTTGAAAGAACCCGTCTAACAATTTTACTATCATCTACTATTAATAAATTCATTATTTACCTTTTTTACATTTATGCTAAAATGTCATTTTATTACAAAATACTAGCACAGATACATAAATATTATCTTTAAAGTGTCTTTTAATTGTACTAACTTTACATATTAAGGAAAAAAATGGATATTTTCAGCTCAATCATTTTAGGAATCATTGAAGGTTTTACGGAGTTTCTTCCTATATCATCTACTGGTCACCTTATCGTTGCAAGCGAGTTTTTAGGGATAGAACAGACTAATGTTACGAAAGCTTATGAAGTTATTATTCAATTTGCTGCTATTTTAGCTGTTTTTTTTAACTACAGAGATAAATTTACACTTAAAAAAATAGATTTATGGATAAAAGTCACTTTAGCTTTTCTTCCTATTGGGGTAGTAGGATTCCTCTTTTCACATCAAATCAAAGAACTTTTTAGTATAAATGTTGTTGCTATAATGTTTATTGTTGGAGGTGTTATTTTCCTAATTGTAGAGAAGTTTTTCATTCCAGATGAAAGTAAACAGCTCCAAAATGTAGAAGAGATTACACTCAAACAATCCTTAATCATCGGTTTTGCTCAAGTTTTTGCCCTTATTCCAGGGACAAGTCGTGCAGGTTCGACCATTATAGGAGCACTCCTTGTTGGACTGAGCAGAAAAACAAGTGCAGAGTTTAGCTTTTTACTTGCCTTTCCTGTTATGAGTGCTGTAACAGCCTATGATTTACTCAAACACTATAAGGAGTTTGATGGAGCAAATTTACTCAATTTAGGTGTTGGCTTTTTTATCTCTTTTATCGTTGCCTTTATTACAATAAAACTCTTCTTAAAATTTTTAGAGAAATTTACCTTTGTAGCATTTGGTATATATAGAATACTTTTTGGTGTATTACTTCTAACACTATTTTCATAAAACCTCACTAGTTTCTCACTATTGGACTACTATTTGCTTATCTCCTTTAACATTTAAATGTTAAAGGAGATATCATGCAAATACTTAGCAGATATAACGCCCATCTACATATGTTTTTTAGTAAACTAGAAGATAAGTTTGAGAAGCTCAGTATCAAAATACTATAAAGTTTTTAAAACTTTCTTTGCTAAACTGAGAGCTTTGGACCGGTGAGACAACTTCTTTTTTGTAGCATCATCGAGCTCACCTAAGGTTTTTTCATACCCAAGAGGAATAAACATTGGATCATATCCAAAGCCACCCTCACCTACTGCTTTTGCTAAAGCAGTTCCATACATCCAACCATGCACTGTTCTCTCTATATTCTTTGTGACTATAGCGATAGCTGCCGTATAAAATGCGGGGGAACTCTCTACCCCCTTCGCCTTAATATCATCAATGAGCTTATAAAGATTATCTTTATCATTTGCATCTACTCCAGCATGTCTCGCACTATAAATTCCTGGTTTACCCTCTAAAACATCTACACTAATACCACTATCATCGGCAATAACAATAATATTTTCATCCCCAATAGCATTATAAACAGCTCTCGCTTTTATGAGTGCATTTCCTTTAAAAGTGTCAGCATCTTCGACAATTTCAAACTCCTCGATAAGTTCTGAGTAGGGCACAACTTCATACTCTTCACAGAGTGCTTTAATCTCTCTTACTTTTCCCTTGTTTGATGTTGCTAATACTAGTTTCATACCCATTCCTTATATTTAACTTTTAAAAAAAACTTTTATTATTTACAAATACTATGTAAATAGTTATTGCTCTATAATTTCAAAATTATACTATAAAGTAAGAAGATAAGGTTTGATTTTTTCAATATACTTTATCTTCTCACTTTTACAAAAGGTTACACATGTTTAAAAAAGTTTTTCCACTCTCCTCTATTCTGTTTCTAAGATTTCTCGGACTCTTTTTAGTACTCCCTGTTCTCTCTGTTTATGCCCTTGATCTTGA
>CAZMBK010000139.1:0-3945 GCA_964564315.1 uncultured Sulfurimonas sp. | reverse complement strand
AGTTGCTCTTCAAGGATGTTAATAGTTGGAATATCAAGATCATTAGTAGGCTCATCAAGGATGAGAATATCTACATCTTTTGTAAAGAGTAGGGCGAGTGCTACACGGTTTTTCTCACCACCACTTAAAATACCTATTTTTTTATCTAAAAACTCACGAGGAAAGAGAAAGTTCTTTAAATAACCATACACATGAAGGTCGGAACCTCTCACAGATACTCTATCTCCCCCATGAGGACAGAAAGTCTCTATAAGGTTTTTATCATCATCAAGCATCTCTCTGTGTTGATCAAAGTAGCCAACTTTAAACTCACCGCGTTTAATAACTCCCTCAGTAGGCTCTAGTCTTCCTAAAAGTGCTTTTAGGAGTGTTGATTTCCCACTTCCATTTGGTCCAACGATGGCTATAACATCTTTTTGAAGTATACGAGTTGTAAAGTTTTTGAGTAACTCTTTATCCCCAAGTGTTAATCCTAAATTTTCCACTTCAAAGAGCATTTTTTGTTTATTGATGCTTTTATCACGGTTAAAATGTTTTGCCTCACGTTGGAGTTCTACTGACATTTTACGAATTTTTGCAGGGTTTGTTTTTGCATCTTCTCTGAGGTTCATAAGTCTCTCTTTACGACCTTCATTGCGTTTAAGCCGAGCACGAACACCACGAGCAAACCATTCATTTTCGCGTTTTAGTACACCAAGGAGATTGTCATGCTGCTTTTGAAGTGTACGAATATACTCTGCTTTTTGAGTTAAGTAGTTACTATAACCACCACTATACTCTTTTAAAACACAGTCATCAACTTCTACACTTTTAGTTGCTATACGATCTATAAAGTATCTATCGTGAGAGATGAAAACAAGGGTAAATTTCTCTTTTAAAAGTAACTCTTCTAAAAACTCAACCATATAAACATCAAGGTGATTGGTAGGCTCATCAAGGAGTAAAATATCTGGTTTTTGAAGCAGTAAAGAGGCGAGGGCAACACGACGTTGTTCACCACCACTCAAAAGAGTAATGGGCTTATCTTCATAACGTTTAAGATCAAAATGTTGAATGATTCTCTCTATCTTATCATCTAAATTCCAAGCATTATGATGTTCAATATAGCGAGAGAGTTTTTCATGTTCATCTATAAGTAGTTTGTTTTCAAAATCATCACCAAGAAGAAGAGAGAGTTCATTGTATCTCTCTTTGGCACTGTTTAGCTCTCTTAGTCCATGTTCTACTGCTTGACGAACATTATGTCCCTCTACAAAGTTTGGACGCTGGTCTAGCATCTTAACTTCAAGGTCATTTTTTGTAATTCTACGACCACCATCTGGAGTGAGTGTACCGTTAACTATTTTCATAAGAGTAGATTTACCACTCCCATTTTTTCCAATGATAACGATTCGTTCACCCTCATCTACATGAAAGTCAACTTCCGTGAGAATTTTTTGAGCAGAGTAGTGTTTTGAGATTTTTTGTAAATCTATAAGAGCCATATGGGGTCTTCCTTCTAAAATTTTTGCTTAAATATTTTGGTAATTTTGAATATCTTTAAGAACTCTTTGTAAGTGTCCTCTATAGAGAGAAATAAGTTCATAAAATGAATCTTCTTCTCCCTCATTTATTGCATTTTTTATTTCTGTTGCTACATCATTGAGTAAGTCCGCACCAATATTAGCAGAAATACCTATAATGTCTAGAAGTAATTTATCTGCTTGTTGTAGTTCACCTGTCTCTATGAGTTCTAAAAGTTTACTGTCTGAGTTTTTATAACTCTCAACAAATTCTTTAAGAATTTCATGGTAAAAAGCTTCATCCCCACCGCAAACATGTAAGCCTTTATCTCCATGGAGTTCTTTTGTTTCAATAACCTCAATATACTCTTCATCGTTGTTATTATTATTCTCTTCTAAAGTTCTATTTTCACCTGTGTAAGCATATAAAATATTATAGAGTGCTTCCATTCTTAATGGTTTTTCTAACTGTTCAGACATACCTGCATCACGCATTTTTTTAATATCGTCTACTGCTGTATCTCCGCTGAGGGCTACTACCAAAATATGATCATAATTTGAGTTTGCTCTAATGATACGAGTCGCTTCAAAACCATCAACTTTAGGCATATGTGCATCCATAAGAATCATTAAAAATTGACGGTCATTTTCCAATATATCTAGAGCCTCTTGACCATCATTTGCCATGACTAGCTCTATGCCACTTCCTGCTAAGAGACCTGCGAGTACTTTTTGGTTTATAAGGTTATCCTCAGCAACTAAAATTCTCTCACCTTTAAACTCTTCAAAGTGCTTTTTTGTGATTTTATCGTGAGGGGGAACATCTCGCTTGTTAATAGCTTTTACTTTTACTGGTTGCTCTTTTTGCTCGATGGAAGGCTCTTCAAAGCTTCCTTCTTCTTTCCCTGTAAGTGTTTCGAATACAGCTTCTTTTTTTGTGAGAATTTCTTGCTCTTCAGGAAAAAGCTTATGTATTCCTTTGAGTGTTGTTCTTCTTTTTAGTTTCTCTTCATTCGCTAGTTGAGAAGAATTTTTATTTGATTTTTTTAAAAATATATAGAGTACAAAAAGTACCAATATAATAAGGACTGCTCCTATGATTTCGTTTTGAAATTGAGAAAACATTCAAAGCCTTTTTTTTCTTTATCATACCCTATAAAGATTTAAATTAGGATTATGTTAAAAAAGTTGCTGTATAATAGTCTTTATTAATAGATAAGAGAGGATTCAGTTTGCAAAATATTCCACATATACCAGTACTTTACCGTGAAGTTACAGATACCTTTAAAGAGATACAAAGTGGTATTATTATTGACTGTACTATGGGATATGGTGGGCACTCCTCCATGATACTAGAAGCAAATCCAAATATAAAACTTATAGCAATAGATCAAGACCAAACGGCTATAGATTTCTCAAGTGAACGTTTAAAAAAATATGGGGATAGGGTAAGTATTCGAAAAGGGCGTTTTTCACAGGTAATTCAAGAGATACTTAAAGAGGTTGATTCAAGTGAAATAAAAGGTTTACTAGCAGATATAGGAGTTTCATCTCTACAACTAGATCAAAAAGATAGAGGATTTTCTTACGAGAGTGATAATTTAGATATGCGAATGGATAAAGCAGCTTCCCTTACAGCAGAAGTAGTAGTGAATGAATATACAAGTGAAGAGTTAGAAAAAATACTTTTAGAGTATGGAGAGCTTCGTAACTATAAGAAAATAGCAAAAAAAATTATACAAAATAGACCTTTTATCTCTGCAAAAGAGCTCAGTGAAACACTTAAAAGTGAGATGCCTCATGGGAAGAAAATTCATCCCGCAACACTCCTTATGCAAGCAATTCGAATAGAAGTAAATGATGAGTTAGGAGAGTTGAAATCACTTTTAAACTCTTTAAAAGAGGCAAACCTAAGTGAGGCTCGTATAGCCATCATCTCTTTTCACTCCCTTGAAGATAGAATTGTAAAACAGGAGTTTGTGCAGTGGAGTAAGTCTTGTATCTGTCCAGAGCAAGCTTTTCGCTGTGAATGTGGCAATAATCATGCTTTAGGAAAGATAGTGACACGAAAACCATTGATGGCTCAAGCAGATGAACTTAAAGAAAATGTTCGTAGTCGCAGTGCAAAAATGCGTGTTTTTCAAATGGATAATTGATGAGCAAAAAGAGTGAAAAAACAGAACTTTTAGAGGAGTTTGATTCTTATGTTCATAGAAGAAGTAAACTTGATGTTTTTTACTTTTTGTATATTTTTTTAACACTTGTCTTTATTTTAATGTTCGCCTTTCCAAAAATTTATATAACACAACAAATATATTATAAGAGTCGAGATATTGCAAAACTCAAACATGAATATGAGACACTTAAAGAAGAGAATAAAATCATCACGGCTTCTGTTGAATCCATTAAATTTAAAAACCAAATACTAGATACACTTTTTTAG
>CAZMBK010000138.1:2342-3978 GCA_964564315.1 uncultured Sulfurimonas sp. | reverse complement strand
CAGCTAAGTCATTCAACTCCTCTATAGCTTCATCTATACTTTTTTTTCCCTTATAAATCCTGTTTGTAGTCATTGCATCAAAAGCATCTGCAACTATCATTACATGTGCTAATGGCTCTATTGCATCACCCTTTAGTCCATTTGGATAACCTGAACCATCATAATGCTCATGATGTTGATAAACAATTTTTGCTAAAGGTTCAAACATCGGAATGCTCCGAAGTAATTTATAACTTACAGTAACATGCTCTTGAATGAGTTTATACTCTATCTCATTTAATTTTGAAGGATTAAGTAAAACAGAATCGGGTGTTTCAATCTTGCCTAAGTCATGTAAAATTCCAGCTTGATGTAGCTTCGTACACTCCTCTTGGCTGTAACCCATCTCATGAGCAATCATTTTACTATAATATGCCACTCGTTTAGAGTGTCCTGCTGTATATGTATCTCTCTGCTCTATTAACTCTATCATTGAGTAGAGTGTTTTTTCATAGTTCTCATTCATTTTTAAAGTTTGTGCTTTGAGCAACTCTTGGAGATGATTTTTATACGCTTCATTCTCTTGAAATTTTTGTAACTTTTGAGAGATTTTAAAAAGCTCAAAGTTCAAAGCTTCAAACTCAAATGGTTTCACAACATAGCCATCAACATGGGATTGTATCGCTCCAAGCAAATAAGCAGGTTCACTGTGCGCTGTTGTAATTATAACCGCTTGATCTTCTTGTATCTCTTTTATTTTTTCTATCATATCAAGACCATTCATCACAGGCATAGAGAGATCTGTTATGACTATGTCTATAGATTTTTCTTTAAAAAGAGTAAGCCCTTCTGCTCCATTCGAAGCACTAAAGACTTCTGCAAAGAACTTTTGCAAATATTTCTTCATCGTTGACTGAATACTTAAATCATCCTCAACATACAAAACTGTAAACTTAGATGTTAATTTTTTTAACTTTTTAATCTCTACCATATCACACTACTCATCACTTATTTCTATTTTAGGAAGTTGTATCTTAAAGCAGACACCCTCACTATTTTTATGCACTATTATACTACCTTTTAGATGCTTTTCAATAATGGTCTTACTCATATAAAGCCCTAAACCTGTCCCATTTTTTGAATCTTTAGTCGTAAAATATGGTTCAAATATCTTCTCATACACCTCATCAGAGATACCCCCAGCATTATCACATATTGATATAATTACAAAGTTTTCATCTTCATAAATTCTATTTATTATTTTTTTATCTACTATGCGGTTTTCTAAAAGAGCTTCTTTTGCATTTTTTAAAATATTTATAAAAACTTGAAGGAGCTCTCGAGAGAAAAGAGTAAGTGGTGTTTGTGTCTTAAACTCATTAATAACTTCTATATTATTATTCTCTAAACTTTTCAATATAACGGCTAAAGACTCTTCAAATACATCACTTATAAGTACAGTGTCTTTTATTTTACTTGGTTTAAAAAAGTCTCTAAAATCATCTATAGTTTTAGAAAGGTATTGTGTCTGCTCTATAATATCTGTTACATCATTTTTAAGAGATTCACTCTCCACACTATCGAGTTCAATGTCTACTAAAATATTATTTGCATCCATAGATATTACACTAATTGGTTGACGCCACTGATGGGCTAT
>CAZMBK010000138.1:0-2242 GCA_964564315.1 uncultured Sulfurimonas sp. | reverse complement strand
AAGATTAAATATAGTAAATATTTCATCTGACCATGTTAGTTTATTTGTTGACAAGTCAAGCTTCCAACTTCCCATTTTAGAGAGTCGCTGTGCTTCTTGCAGTAAATACTCTTTTTCTGTAAGTTCTAACTCCAACTCTTTTAATTTCGTAATATTTGTATGAAAACCTATCATTCGTATAGGGTTTAAATCTTTATCAAAAATAGTCTTACCACGATCAAGTATCCATACCCATGAACCATCTTTATGGCGTAATCTATGTATAGATTGGTAATGTATATTCGGTTTGCTATGTGCAAGTGCTATCTCTTTTTTAGCATTTTGTAAATCATCAGGGTGCACTCTGCTTTCCCATGTTTTAAATGTATTCTCAAGTTCATCATCTCTATATCCAAGCATTTTTTTCCAGTTTGGTGAAAAATATATACGCTTCTCTTTTACATTCCAATCCCAAAGCCCATCTTCTGTTCCATTAATGGCATACTCATACTGTACTCTTTTGTCTTCTAATGCTTTCACTATATCTTTAATATACCACATAAGATATAAACTCACAAAGAAGATAATAACTCCCATAAGTAGTACTAAATTTTTAAGATACTCTACTTGTGAATAAGCTTCTGATGTATCAATTCTTACAACCATCCCAATATCAAAAGAGTTTATATATCCCCAAGAAGCGATAACTTCAACATCTTCATAATTATTATAAACACCACTCCCAAACTTCCCCTCAACTGCATTTTGAATTGGTATGCTATTCTTACTACCTATCTTCACATAACGGTGAAATATTTTTTTATTATTATCATTACGAAGTTTATTAATAAAAACTGCTTTATTATCTATTTTCTCAGCAAATACAATCTCCCCACTCTTTCCTAATCCACTATAGTCACTAGAGAGTTGCACAAATATATCTATGTCTAACTGTGCAGCTAAAACAGCTACCACTTTAGCATTTTCAAAAATTGGTACAAGGAGAAATGATGCATATTTATGCGAAGGCTTATAGTAAGAAAAGTTAGCTATAGTTGCTTTTTTAGTTTGCAGTAACTCCTTAAATGCTAATGCAAATTTTGTTTGATAGAGAGGTTCCATATAAAGATTTTTATGTAAATCACTCTCTCTTTGTAATGTAAAACCTATATCTCCCTTTTTAGAAATAAGAAACATATCATAAAAAGAGTGTGCTTCTGCCACCGAACTTAAAATAGTCAATAAACTCTTTTCATCACCTTGCTTATATGCCTTTAATAAGCTCTTTTTAGAAGATATAATGGTTAAACTCTTTAGAAGATGTTCAGCATAGTGTTGTACATAGTTAATCCTCAACTGAACATTTGATTCTAAGTTGTTTTTTACACTAGAGGTAATAGTCTTAACTGTTGCACTGTAGTTTATATAGGTCATAATGATTGCAGGTAGTAAAATACCAAAGAGTATAAAGAGTGTTAGTTTATGATATATCTTCATCTAGTACAACTCTTCTAAAAAGTCACTGCCGCACGCTAACTCCTTAAACCATTCTAAGAATTTGACTACATTTTCATCTTCAAAAACATAGCCATGTTGTGGTGCTATCTTTCTCACATCTAATTTCTCAACTCTTTGTACCCAAGCACGGCAGAGTTTATTTGAACCCATATAGCGTTTATGAAAGCCCTCTAGTGCTTTTATATGCTCTTCAAACTCTCTCACTTTTTTTTCTCCCCCAAGAGAAGAGACAACAGCTGCTCCAATATCTCCTGAAAAAAGAATCTTTGATTTAACATCATAAAGAGAGAAGTTACCTGGTGAATGTAAAAAGTGTGCAGGTATAAAACGAATAGTATGACTCCCCAAAGTTAGTTTCGCTCCCTTATCGGGAATCTGCACCACACGACTCATCTCAGAAAAACCATAATGACTCATAAAACGTACCCATAAACCACTCATAAGAAATTTTGCCTGTGTAGTCACGGCCCACTGTGCAATAGATCCAGAAACATCAGGGTCTTGATGTGAAAGAAAAATATACTTTATCTGTGATACTTCTATCAACTCACTAATTCCCTCATAAAGTTCATCAAAAATAGACTCACTTCCCGGATCAATTAAGAGTCCTTCACCATTTTCAATAATAAGGTATTGATTAACAGATAAAAAAGACTCCTCATGTGTCTCATCATCAAAACTAAACATGACATACTTTCTATCGCCATCATCATATAAAATTTTATATTTATTATCCATTTTGCAT
>CAZMBK010000137.1:0-3994 GCA_964564315.1 uncultured Sulfurimonas sp. | reverse complement strand
CAGTATGCCATAGATGAGGCGAAAAAAGGTCGCACTGTAGCACTTCTCTCAAATGGTGATGCCAATGTCTATGCTATGGGTTCACTTGTCGTGGAGCTTTTAGACAGACTTGATTTATGGGAGGAGATAGAGTACTCTGCTCTACCTGGAATTAGTTCTGTTTTGGCATTAGCGAGTGAAGTTGGTGCACCTCTCTCTCAAGATTTTTGTCTTATATCTCTTTCCGATAGACTCACAGATGCTGGGCTTATACAAAAACGCATCCATTTTGCCCTTGAAGCAGACTTTGTTATCTCCATTTACAACCCAAAAAGTAAGAGCCGTCTTGATCCGTACCAAGGGATGTTAGATCAGTTAAAGGCTTTAGGCGAAGAGCGAATAGTAGTCATAGCCCGTGATCTAGGACGTGAAAATCAGATGATAAAAATCGTCAAATCGAGTGAGCTAGTAGAAGCAGGGGTTCAAAATACAGATGTAAATATGTCTACAACCCTACTCATAGGAAACTCCACAACAAAACTTACAAAAGATGGTCGTGTTTTAACACCAAGAGGTTATCTTAATAAGTACGATTTAAGCGGAGCACAAAAGGGAGAGTGGGCGAAGGTGAACTAAGGGGTGAAAAAGTTTCAAGAGGTAGAAAAAAAGAGGGTGTAGTAGTTGATGACAATGACTATATGCAAAAAAATTTTAATGATATAAACAGTAAATATGTTTTTTTGAAGAGTATAAAGAAGCTGAATTATAGGATAGAGTGTTTTTTTCAAAAGATGATAATTGGGCTGTAGTGGTAGCGCAAAATGGAAAAAATAGTGACTTCATATAAAATAAAGAGTACAATCAAAAGCACATTAGACAAGCATGAGCAGATGCTAGGTGCAAAAATTTCCAGAGTAGGAGTTAGTGATGAATTTAAGCAAACGATTAGCGAGATTACAACAAAACTTAGAAAATTTTGATTTAGAGTCTTTTTTTCATGATGAGACTTTTTTTGAAATCCTTGAAGATAGAGAGTATCTAGCAAATAATGCTAATAAATTGAGTGTTATGCAAGCAAATAACCTTTATAATATTGATAGAATTATTGATAGTTATTACAATATATATAAGAATAAAAATTTGAGTGCTTATGCAAAAATGAGTTTTGAACTACTTAAAAATGTTGAAAAAATATCATCCCAATCTTTACAAAATACAGCATAAGATATATTTTCAATATTAAAAACAACTACATTTCAACACCAAAAGTTTAGTGAAACAGTTATAATGTCAATAAACAATTACGAAATGAGTTATTAATGATAAAAAAAGAAAATTTCAAGTTACTTTTAGAAAGATTAGAGTTTAAAAAAGTTAAAAATATTTATATAAAAAAGTTTAAAGAACTTAACACAGAACTCAAAGTTGATTTTGACAAAAAAGAGTTAATTTATCCAACTACTGATGGTTTAATTCTTAATGACAAAACTACATCAAACTTCTCTTCAAATGAAAACTTTGTAGTTTTTGAATGTGTGCATAGACTACTTTCTCAAGGTTATCATCCTAAACATATCGAACTTGAAAAAGAGTGGCAGTTAGGTCATACAGGTAAAAGTGGGAAAGCAGATGTTTTCATTAAAGATAATTCAGGTCAATCTCTTCTTATTATTGAGTGTAAAACAGCAGGAACAGAATATACAAAAGCAATAAAAATCTTAGAAAATGATGCTCGAAATCAACTTTTCTCTTATCTACAACAAGCTACATCTACAAAGTTTTTAGCACTTTATGCAAGTGATTTTGTAGATGGAGCAGTGAAAGAAGATTACTATCTCATAAATGTTCAAGATAATGAAAAACTTTTGGAAAACACTCCTGAACTTAGAAGCTTTAAAGAGGCGACAACTTTTGAAGAGAAGTATAATGTTTGGAGAGATACTTACAAAAAAGATTATGCAACTATTGGAATATTTGAAGATAATGAAGCTTATGACATCGGTAAAAGTAAGTACTCACTCAAAGATTTAAAAATAGTTTCAAGTAGAGACATTCAAGGTAAATACCATGAGTTCGCGACTATTATGCGACAGCACAATGTTTCAGGTCGTGAGAATGCTTTTGACAAACTCGTAAATCTTTTTTTATGCAAGGTAGTTGATGAAGCAAACAACGAAGATGAGTTGAAATTTTACTGGAAAGGGGTGGCTTATGATGATCCTTTTTCTCTTCAAGATAGACTTAATCACCTCTATAAAGTAGGAATGAAGAAGTTTTTAGGCGAAGATATTACCTATATCGAAAATGCTCAAATAGATGATGCTTTTTCTGTCTTTGCCGATAAGCCAAATATGACAAAAGAGATTATTCAAGGTTTTTTTAAAGAGTTGAAGTTTTTTACAAATAATGATTTTGCTTTTGTAGATGTTCATAACGAAGAACTTTTTCATCAAAACTTTGAGGTACTTTTAAAAATAGTTAAAATGCTTCAAGACATAAAACTCACAGGTGGGGAAGATAACCAGTTTTTAGGTGATATGTTTGAGGGATTTTTAGACCAAGGTGTGAAGCAGAGTGAGGGACAGTTTTTTACCCCTATGCCCATAGTGAAGTTTATCATCAACTCTTTACCTATTGAAACTATCCAAAAAAATGAAGACAATCCCAAAGCCATAGACTATGCTTGTGGTGCAGGACATTTTTTAAATGAAGTTGCCAACAACTTTGAGAAAGATTTTCATAAAAATATAGTTGGGATAGAAAAAGAGTATAGACTCTCAAAAGTAGCCAAAGTAAGTTCATTTATGTATGGGCAAGATGACATTCAAATCATCTACCACGATGCACTCTCAAAACCTAAAGATGTCAAAAATGATGACTACTCTATTCTTGTAGCAAATCCTCCATATAGTGTGAAAGGTTTTTTAGAGACTTTGAGCGAAAAAGAGCGTAGTGAATATGAACTTATAAATGCCATTGAGGAGAAAAGTTTCTCTGCTAACAATGCAATAGAGTGTTTTTTCATAGAGAGAGCCAAACAACTTCTTAAAAAAGATGGTGTTGCAGGAATAATCTTACCAAGTTCTATACTCTCTAAGGGAAGTCAAAATATTGCTACATCAAAAGGCAATATCTATGTCCAAACACGAGAAATAATTTTAAAGTATTTTGATATTATTGCCATAGCTGAGTTTGGAAGTGGTACATTTGGGAAAACTGGCACAAATACTGTTACACTTTTTCTCAAACGCCGAGCAGATAACCCTGACATAGTGAAGCATTTAGAATATATGGTGGACTCATGGTTTGAGGGAAATTTTACTACAAATGAGATGTTCAAAGATAGGGATTTACTCAAAGCTTATACTTCTCATATAGAGATAGAATTTGAACTCTATAAAACTATGCTACAAAACAGTCACGATATAACACTTTTTGATATTGAAATGTTTGGCGAGTACAAACAAGAGTTTGAGAAGTTAAGTGAAACAAAAAACCGTAAAAAACAGAAGTATTACAAGGCTTTAAGTGCAGATGAAAAAGTAAAAAGAGAACAAAAAGAACTTCTCAAATATGTAAGGCTTATAGAGAAAGATAAGCTTTACTATTTTTGTTTAGCATACCTCAATAAAAAAGAGGTTCTCATCATAAAAGCCCCATCAGACGGAGCAAAAAACAAGAAGTTCTTAGGCTATGAGTGGAGTGGAAGAAAAGGGGATGAGGGTATAAAGTATATCACTTCAGGGAAAAGTATAGAGATTGAAGAGGTTGAGGGTGCAGAGGTTTTAGAAAATATTTTAAATCTTAACAACATTCAAACACCACTCTATAATCCACAAGTCAAACTAGATGAGAGTAAGATAAATACACTTATAGAGAGAAACTTTTCTGAAGAAGTTGTAAAAATACCACAAGAGCTAGAGAGTTTTGTTTCACAAGCAAGAGTTATTGATATGTTGGATTTTACGAGAAAGGAATTTACTAAAGCTTTTTCTCTTACTCCTAGGAAGAAAGT
>CAZMBK010000136.1:0-4001 GCA_964564315.1 uncultured Sulfurimonas sp. | reverse complement strand
TCACCACTTAATATTTTTAAAAAAGTTGTTTTACCAGCACCATTCGCACCGATAAGACCGTAGCGTTTATGACGGTCAAGTTTAAGGTTTATATCTTGAAATAGCACTCTATTTCCGTAACGCATTATAAGGTTTTGTACTGTTACCATGTATATTTCTCACTTAGGTATATTTTTCGCGATTATACCTAAGTGTTGTTTAAAAGATGTTGATTAGGGACTCTAGTGTTTTTAATTTTAGATATAATTCTCTTATGAATCTATTATCAGCAAAAAACTTATCGCATACTTTTGAGTATAAGCTCTTTAGTGAGGTCTCTTTAGAATTAAATGCAAAAGAGAGTATCGCCATTATTGGAATGAGTGGGAGCGGAAAGTCTACTTTACTGCATATTCTTTCTACATTATTGACCCCTGAAGAGGGGAGTGTTCTACTATTTGGTGAAGAAATTGCACAGATGAGTAAAAAAAGACTTGCCGAAATTAAACGCTATGATTTAGGGCTTATCTTTCAGTCTCACTACCTTTTTAATGGTTTTAGTGCTTATGAGAACTTAGAAGTTTCAGAGTTACTCTCTGGAGAGAAAATAGATGATACCCTTATAGAGAGGTTACAGATAAAAGAACCTATACATCAAAAAGTAACACAACTCTCCGGAGGACAGCAACAACGAGTCTCCATAGCAAGGGTACTTACAAAAAAACCGCGTATTATTTTTGCTGATGAACCTACGGGTAACCTTGATAAAGCGACTGCAGATGAAGTAATGAATATCTTTTTTGAGTACTGCACACAACATGATGCCGGCATGATACTTGTGACTCATGACAATAGTTTAGCACATAAATGTGACAGAGTTTACAAACTAGAAAATAAACAACTTCACAAAATAAAGTAAGTAATCTATGGAGTGGCTAAGTATATTTGATGAAACAAATGTAGTAGGATTTATGCTACTTTTTTTTCGATTTGCTGCTCTTTTTATTGCTGTACCAATCTTTTCTCATAAAAATATACCGATGAAGATAAAGGCTGCAATGGCATTTTTTTTCACTATTGTTTTTTACTCCTCTATGCCACCTTTAGAAATATCTATAGATACAGCGACTATTATTTTAGCTATTCTCTCTGAGTTTATGCTTGGACTCGCTGTTGGAATAGTCTTACAACTTGCTTACAATGTTATTACTTTTGCGGGGGGAATGATATCGTTTATGATGGGATTTTCTATGGCAAGTGCTATTGACCCTCAAACAGGTGTTTCCATGCCTATAGTTTCACAGTTTCTCTCTTTAATGGGGCTTATGGTTTTACTAGAATTAAATCTACATCACTGGATGCTACTGTTTGTAGATAGATCTCTCTCTGCCGTTCCTCTTGGTGGGTTTATTATGAGTGAGGATCTTTTTCACTATATAATAATGGCCGCATCAAATATGTTTTTGGTAGGCTTTACTATAGCCTTTCCTATTATGGCTCTCTCTTGGCTTGCCGATGTAATATTTGGGATGCTTATGAAGACAATGCCTCAGTTTAATCTACTGGTAATAGGCTTTCCCATAAAGATTATGGTCTCTTTTGCTGTCCTTATTGCTACTTTTGTCTCTACTATGCTGATACTAAAAGGACAAATGCTTGAAGCTTTTAATAGCTTAGAGATGTTTTTTTAGTTTTTTTTAGGTACAATAATAGCAATTATACCTAACACACCACTATCCAAGGGATATTTATGAAAATACTACTTATAAATGATAATCCAGTAGTCAATAAACTTGTGACTCTTAGTGCTCAAAAAACTTCTGATGAACTTGAAGTTGTCAGTGACATAGAAGCTATTACACTCTCTGCTTATGATTTAGTTGTCATAGACGATACTCTCTATAGTGAGGAGCTTTTTTCAGCATTGAATGAGAAAGTAAAATACTCCACCTCTTTGTATATCTGTTCACGAGATGCTGAAGCAGTTCAGGGGATAGAAAAAACATTAAAAAAACCATTTTTACCTACAGATCTTGTAGAACTTTTCGCTAGAGTTGGAAAAGAGGTAGAAGATATGCCACCATTAGAGGATGATGTAGCACTTGATCACTCTTCTGAGTTTGAAGAGTTAGGTGATTTAGAAAATATGGAACTCCCTGATGAGCTTGAAGAACTTGACTCCTTAGATGATGATGGGGAAGATGACTCTTTTGTCCTTGAGTTGGATGATGAAATATCTTTAGATGATGCACTGGATGATTTAGATGCAGTGGATGAAAATGAAGATATAGGTGAGAGTGTTTTAGATGATGAAGAGGCTCAAAAAGTCAAAGATTTGCTAGATGAAACAGAGCCTGAAGATATGCTCAACTTAGATGCTGAACTAGACTTTTCTGATGAAGATGAAGAGATGGAACTAGATTTAGAAGATGCTTTGAGTGAGGATGATTTTGAGTTAGAATTGGATGAGACTTTAGGTGATGATGAGTCTGTTGCAAGTGAAGCAGATACATCTGAAGATGATTTTAGTTTGGATGCCCCTGTTTTAGATGGAGCGGCTGCTGCTGCATTAGGTATTGATTTATCAGAACTAGAAGAGAATCAGGAGTCAGAAGAAGAGGAAGATGATAGTAGTTTGGAAGAAGAGTTAGACTTAGATATGTTAGAAGTTGGTGATGAAAATTCTGAACTAGATGAAGATCTTGAACTAGAAGATGAAGTGGCACTTGATGAGAGTGTAGAAGAAGAACTACCAGTTGATGAATCCTTAGACTTAGAAGCACAGATAGAGAGTGCAGTTGATGGTTTAAGCGAATCTGAACTTGATAGTGAAGTAGATGAGGAGACCCTTTTGGATATAGTAACAAGTGATATTAACTCTCTTGATGGTTTAACAAGTCGTGATTTGAAGCTTGCCGTTGGAGAAGAAGTTACAGATAATATGGAAGTTGCAGAGATAGATGAGAGTGACAACTTGTCTAATACAATGGATACAGAAGATGAAAGTGGCTCTTCTGAAGGTGTAGAAGCTTTAAAAAATCTTTTAACAGCCTTGAGTGATAAAAATGTAGCGGCTTCTTTAAAAGGTATGAAAATTAGCATAAATATTACACTTGGTGATAAGTAAATGATTGAAAAAAATGGAGTAGTTCTTGTACTTTCTGGTCCAAGCGGTGCAGGAAAGAGTTCACTGATTAATAAAATTTCAGAGAAGATAGGGGAGTATTATTTTTCAATCTCTACTACGACTCGTACACCTCGTGAGGGTGAAGAAGAGGGTGTTCACTATCACTTTGTTAGCAAAGAAGAGTTTGTTCAAGATATAGAAAATGACAACTTTTTAGAGTATGCAACAGTACATGGAAACTACTATGGGACATCGCTAAAGCCTGTTAGAAAAGCTCTTAGTGAGGGTAAACTAGTTATTTTTGACATTGACGTGCAAGGAAATACTGCTGTTCAAAATAGACTTGGAGATATAACTACATCTGTATTTATAACACCACCAAGTTTAAGTGAGCTTGAGAAGCGACTGCATAATCGTTCTACTGATAGTGAAGAAGTTATAGCAGGAAGACTTAAAATGGCAAAACGTGAGATTCAAAGAACATCAGAGTATGATTATCTTATTATTAATGATGATTTAGATGTTGCGGCTGAAGTTTTAAGACAGGTTGCCGTTACAGCAAGACTAAAAATCCCACAAGATAGAATAAATGAATTTGTTCAGTCGTGGGAAGATAGATAAGAGAATTTACAGCAAAATGTTGTATAATTCGTGAATTAATTTTATAAGGAACAACTTATGGGTATGCCTAGCGGAACAGAACTACTAATTATTTTTGGAATTATCGTTTTATTATTTGGAGCGAAAAAGATACCTGACTTAGCAAAAGGTCTCGGTAAGGGAATCAAAAACTTCAAGTCAGAGATGAAAGATATAGATGAAGAGGTGGCTCAAGAAGCTCCTAAAAAAGTTGAAGGTAGCGAAGAAGTAGCATCTACTGAAGCTCCAAAAACTA
>CAZMBK010000135.1:0-4045 GCA_964564315.1 uncultured Sulfurimonas sp. | reverse complement strand
ATAGCATAAACTAAAATTCAAAATTTTTTTATGGAACACTTTTAGCTAGATAATATTTATGAAAACAATAGATAAAATAAAACTGCATCCAGATTCAACTATACGAGAGGCACTTCTTGCTATAGATAATGGGGCTATGAAAATTGCTGTAGTTGTAGATAAAGAGAACTTTTTAGAGGGTGTATTAACGGATGGGGATATTCGTCGTGGTCTATTAGAGGGGATGGAGTTGAGTGATACTATAGAGAATATCATTCAAAAAAATCCTGTAGTATGTAGTTTTCGTGATACAAAAGAGGATATTTTAGCAAAATCTTTAGGGAAAAAAATCTACCATATTCCTGTCCTTGATGATGATTTAAAAGTGATAGGTATAGAGGATATAGATGCTCTCTTAAGTACAAAAGATAGAAAAAATAGAGTAGTTCTAATGGTAGGGGGCTTAGGTTCACGTCTTCGCCCTTTAACTGAAAACACCCCAAAACCTATGTTAAAAGTAGGAAATAAACCTATTTTAGAGACTATCATAAACAACTTTAAGCGCTACGGTTTTGTGAATATCATTTTAAGTGTGAACTATAAAGCAGATATAGTCAAAGAGTATTTTGGTGATGGGAGTAAGTTTGGTGTAAATATAGAGTATGTGCATGAGGACAAACGCATGGGAACAGCGGGAGCACTGAGTCTTATGAGAGAGAAGTTTGAGGAGCCATTTTTTGTGATGAATGGAGACTTGCTTACCAATGTTAACTTTGAGCATCTTTTAAACTTTCATCTTGAAGAGGAGAGTGTTGCGACGATGGCAGTTCGTGAGTATGAGTACCAAGTCCCTTTTGGGGTGGTTAATCAAGAAGATGGGAAGATTAGCTCTATAGTAGAGAAGCCGAAGCAGTACTACTATGTCAATGCGGGGATTTATCTGCTCTCTCCTGCTGTTTTAGAGTTTATCCCTAATGATGCATTTTATGATATGCCGACACTCTTTACAACTCTTATAGAGAAAGAGAAACAACCTATCTCTTTTCCTGTTCATGAGTATTGGCTCGACATTGGTCAAGTCCAACAGTTAGAGCAGGCTCGTGATGAGTACTTTAGTGTATTTGAGGAGTAGGAAAGTATGGTAAAAAAGATGAAAAAAAAACTTAACTTTGATGTCTGTACTTTCTGTAATCATAAGTGTAGTTTCTGCTCCAACTCGGATGAGAGAACCATAAAATACCAAACAAGTTTGGATGAGTTTCAAAAAGTGATGTCCAATGTTTTGAGATATGTAGAGTGTGATGAGTTGGGGCTTTCAGCTAAGGGAGAGGTACTTGTAAACAGTGACTTCACGAAGATAGTTCGCTCTTGTAAAGAGGATTTTCATATTCCCTATCTCTACATTAGTTCAAATGGGGCTCTTTTGGATGAGAAAAAGGCTATAGAGATTATTGATGCAGGAATGGATAGTATCAAATTTTCCATAAACGCCATTTCAAGAGAGCATTATAAAGAGGTGCATAAGGTAGATGACTTTGAGAAAGTTATAGCAAATTTCAAATCACTCATAGCCCTTAAACGCCATAACTACCCAAAACTTAAAATCTTTCTCTCCTCTGTTATAGATATGAGTAAAGAGGAGTTAAAGAGTAGTTTTAGAAAACTTCTAGGGGAAGAGGATTATGCTTTCATAGATGGTGTTTCTCTCTATGCTCTTACTTATACACCTAAATTTGAAGTTCATTCAGATGCAAAGGTGACTAGTAAGTGCTCTATCCCTTTTAGGGAACTTTATATCAACTCCGATGGAACTTTGGGGCTTTGTTGTAAAGATTACTTTGATGAGGTAAACTTTGGTTCTCTTTTAGAGCATGACTTTATGGATGTTTATAACTCTGATGCTTTTACGGAGGTAAGAGAGATGCATAAAAAGAGTGAGTTTCCAGATGGGCATCTCTGTAAGAATTGTCTGCTCTATGATGGTGGGATTTAACTCAATAAATGATGATCGAAAAGATGACCGGAAAATAAAAGATTTAAAAATAATAAATACACTATAGTTACTATATATAGGATTATAAGTGGTATTATAAAAGACAAAAAAATTACCGTTTTATGGTAAAATAACTATAAAAAGAGTTAAGATGAAATTTTCTCCTACACTTCCTTATGATATTCATGGGAATATTGACACTTCTCTTTTACTTCTAGCAGAAAAAGTATGTCTGAAGAGTGCAACACTTACTGGGAACCATACATCACAGATTCTTAATGCTACAAGAGATCTTTTGAGAGTTACAAATAGTTACTATTCAAATAGAATCGAGTCTGAGGGAACACACCCTATTGATATTGAAAAAGCAATGCAAAAAAAGTATGCCAAAGATAAGAAGAAGAGAGATCTTCAAAAACTTTCTCTAGCGCATATAGAAACACAGAAATTTTTAGAATTTCAAACGAGTAAGCACTCAAATAACATTGTTTCAACAGATTTTATATCTAAACTCCATGAATACTTTTATACACAAGATGGATTGGAACCATTTTTAAATATTGATTCAGATACTCTTATGCAACCAGGACAACTCAGAGAAAAAGATGTAGCAGTAGATAATTATATAGCTCCACCAGCTCATGAAATTGTATCTCTTATGCAAATATATCAAATAGAGTATCAACGTCTTGGGAAAAAAACTACACAAGCTATGCAACTTCTAAATGCACTTTGTGCACACCATAGACTTCTATGGATTCATCCTTTTTTAGATGGAAATGGAAGGATCTCTCGTCTTTTTTTAGATGCAATGCTTTATGATATGAAGCTTGAAGGGTATGGGCTATGGAATATATCAAGAGGCTTAGCAAGAGAGATTAAAAATTACCAATCCGAACTAAAATATGCAGATATGATACGTCAAGGTTCAAAAGATGGTAAAGGGAATCTTTCTCTTATGGGACTTAGCTCCTACCTGAAATTTATGTTACAAACTGCACTTGATCAAATCGACTATATGCAACATTCACTCAATCTTGCAACACTAAGTTCTCGTATGCAGATCTTTATTCAAAATTCTCAACAAGGTATGTATAACCAAGAACCTCTCCCAAAATATACACAAGCTCTTTTTAATCACCTCCTTATACATGGGGAAGTAAAAAGAGGAGAAGTAAAAGAGATAATTGGAAAACAAAAGACAGTAGCAACACAACTTATAAAAAAACTTTTAGAGATGAACTACTTAGAGTCTGATTCTCCAAAGGGTACTATAAGACTAAAGTTTAATGCTTTTTTTGCTTCAAAACTTATGCCAGAGCTTATACCTGAAACACTTTAAAAGGAAAATCATGAAAAAGAAAAAAATCTTAGCCATCATCCCTGCTCGTGGTGGGAGTAAACGCTTACCTCGTAAGAATATCTTAGATTTGGCAGGAAAACCTCTTATAGCTTGGAGTATAGAAGCTGCAAAAAAATCGAAATATATAGATAGAGTGATACTTAGTAGTGATGATGAGGAGATTATATCTGTAGCCAAAGAGTTTGGATGTAATGTGCCTTTTGTAAGACCAAAAGAGTTGGCTGAGGATGCAACTCGCTCTATAGATGTCGTTACTCATGCGCTGAAGAGTTTAGAAGAGGTGTATGACTATGTTATACTCCTTCAGCCTACTTCTCCTTTGAGAACAAGTAAAGATATAGACTTAGCGATAGAGTTATGTTTAGAAAAAGAGGCAACTTCTGTCATTGGTGTTTGTGAGGTGGAGCACTCTCCTCTTTGGAGTAACACACTTGATGAAAGTATGAGTATGGATAACTTTTTGGATGATAAGTACAACAACTCACGAAGTCAAGATTTACCAACCTACTACCGCATTAATGGAGCTTTTTATATGAGTAAGGTTGAGTCAGTTTTAGAAGAGGAAACTTTTTTTGTAAAAGAAAATATCTATGCTTTTCTAATGTTACAAGAGCATTCGGTCGATATAGACACGAAGTTAGATTTCATAGTAGCAAAAGCAATTTTAAAAGAGAGAGAAAAATAATGTCAGCACACCATATAGAAGAGAA
>CAZMBK010000134.1:0-4120 GCA_964564315.1 uncultured Sulfurimonas sp. | reverse complement strand
TCTGATTTTAACTCTATATCTGACATTTTTATTCCTTTAAAATAAATACCCAAGTCTAAAAACAAATCTCTGTTTTTCAAGTGGTTGATACTCTGCAACATTGTAGTGTGCTAAGAACGAAACACCTACACCTACATGAACTTTTGGTTTGCCAAATGGAACGAACTCTACTTCAGGTGTTATATAACCAACCGTTCCACTAAATGCTTTAAATGGTAGTTTTGAACGAAGAATTGGGTTTGTATCCTCTCCCATATCTGTGTCACTATTGTATTTACCATTATATTCAATCCCTAAATTGATTTTATCTGTAACAGCAGCTGTAAAAGAGAGGTCATAACTGAGTTCATTTCCAAAGTCATAGTTGTTTTCCGCTTTTGGTCTATATGTATACATAGTATTAAAATCTACTCTCATATCATCTGTAATGAGTTTTGAGACACCTACTTCTGCCTTGTACTCAAATGCACCTGTACCCATCTGTGTAGGAAGAGGAGTGTTTGTATTTTGTGCAAAAGGTGGCGCTTTTTTAAAGCCATTATCAGTTGAGCCTGTTGGGAGTTTTACTCCTGCACCGATTGAAAGCTGATATCCATACTCTTTCATTGGCAGAATTACATATCTTCCCATTACAAGCATATCACCTATGCCTTTGTTATCAATAGCAACACTGTTTGACCCAAGTTGTGCAGTTGCTTCTATCTGTTTATATGGAAGAGCAACTCTCACATCGAAGTTTTTACTGACTCCATATCTTAAAACAAGAACAGTGACATTTGCTGTTGCATCAAGGTTTTGTTGGTTAGGCACCTCTTTTGTCCCATTGTACATACTATTTCGAGTCATATAAATATGTTTAAGACCCATTTTTAGTTTTGACTCTGGCAGAGTCATAGCCCCACCTTTAGAGTTTATGCCAGGTAATACTTGAGCTTGAAGTAAAACTCCACCTATCAAACTTGCAATTACTACTTTTTTCATCTTTTTCCTTCTGATAATGATTTTCAATACGGAACTTTAACACTCTTTTTCTTTAAAAGATATTAAATCAATAATAATTATCAATATAAGTAAAAAACAGGTTTACTGAACAAACATATAACTGATAACGAGTATCATTTTAAATCCTATCTAAGAAACAATCTGCAATAATTCCAAAATCTAAATGATATTAATTATTAAATTTAAAATGAGAAGATAACTTATATGGATAAATTGCAAAAGTGTATAGAGACTAAAAGAGTTAATAACTCACAAAGTAGAGAAATAATATATAAAATCCTCTGTAATAGTAATGAGTGCTTAAGTGTGTCAGATATTCTTCATTTAGCAGATAATGAATATCCGAAAAAAATATCTATCAATACTGTTTACAGACATCTCAGATTTTTAATGGATTGTGAGCTTATATTTACAATTCAAGATGATTTAAAAAAAGCTTATTACTGTTTATGCAGAGATGAAGTAGATGTTTTTGAGGTCTGTCCGAAATGTAGCAAAATACAAAAGGTAAATATAGCTGTTTGTGAGATTATGAAATCATCCAATTTTATAACTATACATAAAAAATGTATTACATGTAAGTAACACTGAACTCTAAAAAGTTAGCTCTTCAGAGTTGAGTCTTACTCAGTAAAAATAGATAAGGAAAGAAAATGAATTTAAATAGAAAGATGAAATTAGGACTACTTTCAGTAGTTGCGGCATTTGCATTAGTTGGATGTGATGATAGTGATAGTAATAGTAATGATAATAGTGGAAACTCAAATGTAAATACTGGATATAAAGCACAGTTTTTAAACAAAAGTGCAGGCGATCAAGTAGAAGAGTTAATGGGTGGAGTTATTGGCATTGCTGATGAAGTTGGAAACGGGAAAATGGGAGATCCTTTAGGAGAAGATTTAGCCAGTGCAGATACGACACTTGTTGAGTCACAGTTTTCTTGGAACTCTACTATGGATTTTTATAACAATATTGCAAGTATAAAACATGTATGGGATGGGGGTCTTAAAGATGTAGTGGCTGCTCATGATAATGCTAAAGCAACTCAAATTACAAATGACATTGCAACTGCTTTAAATTCTATTATAGCTATTAGTGATTCAAATAGTGATGGCAAGCTTACTACTTCTGATTTAATAGCAAATGATGGTGCAAAAGCATTTAGAAATCAAATTTCAAATGCTGATGGTCGTACTCTCATTACTACAGCTACTACAAAATTAGCAACACTTCAAACAGATTTGGAAAGCTTAAAAACATATCTTTCAAGTGTATCATTTACAGCTGCTGATAAAACACAATGTTCAAATGTAGTAAATAATGTAATTGTAACAGGATATAACGACTTAGGAGTAGAAGCTCAAAAACTCTCAGCAGCACTTACAAAACTAAAAGATGCACCAACTGCTGCAAATGTTACAGCAGCAAGAGCACAGTGGAGAGCTACAAGAGAGTTCTGGGAAGCTGGAGAGGGTCATATATTTGGTCCTGTAGATACTTTAGGGGTTGATCCAAAAGTTGATAGTTGGCCTGTTGATAAAGCGCAACTTGATGGTGCCTTAGATGGATGGGATCCTGAACTCTCAAACATTGATGGTTTTCCAACAACTATGAAAGGTTTTCATGCGATTGAGTATCTACTCTTTGGTGATGGTTCAGCTCCTGAGTCTGCAAATAATGCACTTAATCGTTTAGGTGATACAAAAAGAGCATACTTAGAAGCGCTTGGTGTTTCATTTGCAAAAGATATTAAATCTCTTACAGATGCTTGGAAATAGACTAACGCTACAGGGTGCATAAGCACTCTGTAAGTATCTATATAAACTATCTCATATTTTATCAAACTAGGAATAATAATGACAAAAAATATAACACTCTCTGCGGTTACTTTAGCACTACTTTTTTTATCAGGATGTAGTGATAATGATAACGATAAACAGACTATACCTGATACACAAGAGAGCCTTCTTAATGTGAATGATTCTCCAACACACTTTGTGCATCAAAAGATACTAGGGGGCGATACAACTGACATAGAGTTTAGTAGCTCAACACATGCTTTTTCTCAACCAGCAAAAAACCTCACTCCAGAACTTTTAGAGTTACACTTTACAGGTGATGCTAATTTTGAAGCAAACCCTAATGGTTTTGGACCAGTTTTTAATCATACAAACTGTAATGCTTGTCATCAGCGTGATGGTAGAGATTCACTTCCTGTATTGCTAGGGGATAAAGAGTATTTGAGTAACTATATACTTCAAGATGCCAATGGTTGGTACAAGCTCAATGATGAGGGTACATTTTTGAGAATAAGCATTGAAACTGGTGCTAAAGATAAAAATGCATCAGATTGTTGGGGTGCACCAACACCAGTTCCTAACTTTTCTGACCAGCTGTTTCACCGTGGTGTTTATGGTGTGAGAGACTCAAACAACAGTGGTGCTGGACAAGCAGATGTTTGGATGAAGTATGAGTATAAAAATGTTACTTATGCAGATGGTTCTACTATAAAACTCTCTAAGCCTGTTTTTGGTGTAGATAACCCTTATGATGCTCCAGATAATCCAAATGAGTACAACCCAATAACTGTCGAAGCAAATGCGACAAGCAGACTCTTTAGACCAGATGTAAAAATGGGTCCAAGAATTGGGATGCCTATGATAGGACTAGGACTCTTAAACGCCATACCTGAGGCAGATATATTGGCACTTGCAGATGTAAATGATACTAATGCTGATGGAATTAGTGGAAAACCAAACTGGGTGTGTGATAAAGAGAAGTATGATGCTTGTACTACAGCAGGAGATTGTGATACAAATCCACCTATCTCACTTGGTCGTTTTGGATGGAAAGCAAATACACCATCCGTTGCACATCAAGGTCTAGGTGCTATGCGTGGAGATATGGGTGTAACAAATCCTCTCTTTAAACATGAGAGTACAAATGGTACTGATTTGATGAATGCTTACAAAGCAGATAATGTTGGTTTTACAACGTATGAAGATTCAGGCATTACTGATGTTGATGAAGATTTTGCAAAAGCTGTAGTTGTCTACTCGGAGACTCTTTCTGTACCACCAAGACGCGATGTAGAAAATGCAGATGTACAACAAGGTGC
>CAZMBK010000133.1:0-4140 GCA_964564315.1 uncultured Sulfurimonas sp. | reverse complement strand
CCCAAGCAGTTGTTCTCTCTATACTTACTCTAATTCGCTCTTGAGTTGCAGGAAGTGCAACCAAATCATCTAAAATCATCATGATGTCTGAGCCAAGGTTTGTTTGAATATCTATAACTTTCTTTGGAGTAAAAAAGTGTTTCGAGCCATCTATGTGAGAGCGAAACTCTATACCATCTTTCATAGGTTTAGAGATATCAGAGAGGCTAAATGCTTGAAATCCACCACTATCTGTTAAAAAACTTTTAGGATACTTTGTAAAACCGTGAAGTTTTCCCATCTTTGCTATAACTTTGTCTCCTGGACGAAGATAAGTATGGTATGTGTTTGCGAGAATGATCTCTGCACCGAGAAGATTTACAACATCTTCAGCATCAAGACTTTTGACACTTCCTATAGTCCCAACAGGCATAAAAACAGGTGTTTTTATAGTAGAGTGGAGTGTCTCAATAGTTGCAGCACGAGCTTTGCCACTTGTGGCATTTAGAGTAAATTTCATAGTTTGATGTTCCTGAGTAGATAAATAATTTTGGCATTATAGCATTTTCTATAATTTAAGCACTTTTATTGTAACATTTTGTAAAATAATTTTTCAAGGTGTATAAATGGCAACTGTTTCAATGAGTGATATCAAAAAAGGTGTACGTTTGATCGTAGGCGAAGTACCATACAAAATTGTTGAGTTTCAACATGTAAAACCAGGTAAAGGTGCTGCATTTGTACGTATGAAAATGAAGAGCTTTTTAAACGGTAAGGTAGTCGAAAAAACTGTTCATGCTGGTGATAAGTTTGAAATTCCTACTATTGATTACAAAACTATGCAGTATCTTTATGATGATGGTGAGATGTACCAGTTTATGGACAATGAAACATACGATCAGATTGGTCTTGAGTATGCACAGTGTGATGAAGCGGCTAAATGGTTCAAGGATGGAATCAATGTTGAAATTATTTTTTTCAAAAACAAAGCCATTTCTGTTCAAGCACCAGAGTTTATGGAACTTGTTGTAACAGACACACCTCCAAACTTTAAAGGTGATACGTCAAGTGGTAGTAAAAAACCTGCAACTTTAGAGACAGGTGCAGTTATTCAAGTACCTTACCATGTGCTTATAGATGATTTAGTAAAAGTAAATACTATTGATTCTGAATTTTTAGGTAAGGTAAAGTAACAGTCGAGTTTTAATTACAGTAAATTTATAAATTAGAACTTAAACTTAAGGATTATAAGATATAATTCCGAAATAATTCTACATAATGGAGAAAAAGTAACATGGGCTTAAGCAATAAACAACTACCGAAACTTGGATTCTTATACATGGACTATGTATTAAGATTTTTTGATCACTCTAACTTTAAAGGTTGGCCAAACAAAATAGAAACTGTAACTTATCATTGGAAAAATGATAAAGATCGTTTTATTAAAGAGGTTAAACGTAAGGGTATTGATGTTTTAATCGGTAATGTACCTGCTACTGCTTATGAGACTTTTCGTGAGATCTCTCGTGCACTTCCAAATGTTCGTTTTATTCCATCTCTTGATACTCAGTTTTCGAACAAGTCAAAAGAGAATGTAACTCGTTTTGCTTGGAAATATGACCTTCCAATTCCTAAAACATACATCTACTATAACCATAAGAATGCTAATAAGTTCCTCAAAAAAACTGAGTATCCAAAAATTATTAAAAAGTCTTATGGACCATCTAACTACGGTGGATACTTCGTACATAAAGTTGACTCATACCAAGAGGCTAAAGAGCTTTATGCTGAGAAAAAATACCACCCACAATACTTCCAGGATTTTGTTCCTATGGAAGCTGATATCCGTGTAATGCTTATTGGTCATAAACCAGTATGTGCATTCTGGCGTCGTGCTCCAGAAGGTGAGTGGTTGACTAATACTTCTCAGGGTGGAAGTATGGACTATATGGATGTTCCTAAAAATGTTCTTGATTTAGCTGTTAAAGTATCAAAAGCTGCTAAAGCTGAATACTGGGCTTGTGATGTTGCTTATGGTAAAGATGGAAAAGTACGTATTTTAGAGTGTGCTACTGCATTTGCTGCATTCCCTTACATAAGAGACTGGATTGGTCAGTACATTATGTGGAGTCTCTCTGAAGGTCGTTTTAGAAAACCTCATATGCCAATGTTTAACTGGGAAGAGTTAGGCAAGATTGATGCTTCACTACTTAGAACTATGAGACATATTCAGTTTGGTAAATTTAGTCCATCATATGATGGTGCTTTCTTTGGTAAAAAGAAAAAAGAGTATGGCGGTAAAAAAGTTTATATACATAAACTAGATAAAGAGTACCCTGTTCTTGATGTAAAACGTAGATGGAGTGAAGAGTGGCCAAGTGAAAAATGGAACTACCAAGATAACTTAGCACTTAATCCTGCAAAAACAAAATCTGGAAAAGAGCATAAAGAGACACCAAATCCTACAGGTGATGAGTCCTCTTCAAGCACTGAAACAGATACTAAAATTTCTAAATCAGAGCTTACTGACTTCTTAACGGATATTGAAGGTATTGGAAAGAAAAAAGTAGAAAAAATTATTGAGCACTTTGGTGATGTGGAAGAGGTTGTTGGTGTTATTCATCAAAACCCATCTATTCTTACTGAAGTAAAAGGTATTACTAAAAAGCTTGCAGAAAAAATTGAAAAAGCTTGGAATAAACTACTAAAATAACTTCTTTAATGTAAATATGGTCTCTCCATATTTACATAATTTCTCTCTCTTCTCTCTAAAAAACTCTCTTTTTCTCATATATATGGCTACTTTTAAAATCTTCAGGTATCATAAGATATTATAATGACTTAAAAGAAGAGTATACTTATTGTAAAAGGAAAAGATTATGAGACAATATGAAACATATAGATGTAGTAAATGTGGTAATGTGGTGGAGGTTCAGAGTGTAGGTGGTGGTACACTTAGCTGTTGTGGTGAAGATATGAAAATGGTAACAGAGAACTTAACACTTGTAAACCTTATGAAAGCATTTGGGGGAGAGTCACAGGCAAGAAATAAGTATGAGTATTTTGCGAAAGTTGCTCAAAAAGAGGGCTATAGAGATATAGCAGCCCATTTTCAAAGAGCTGCCGATAATGAAAAAACACATGCAAAACTTGAACTTGCACTGCATAATAGAATGTTAAATGAGACAAGCAATAACTTTGGTAATACGATGGAAAATTTACAGTCTGCTATAGATGGTGAAAATTATGAGTATACAGATATGTATCCAAATTTTGCTAAAATTGCTAAAGAAGATGGTTATGATGAAGCAGCAAGACTTTTTAAGAGTATAGGAAAGATAGAAATTGAGCATGAGAAGATGTTTTTACTTATGTTAGGACGCTTAAAAAATGGAACTGTTTATGAGAGTGACATAGAAGATGAAGCATGGATTTGTGAAGTGTGTGGGCATATTCACTATGGTAAAAAAGCATTAGAGATTTGTCCTGTCTGTAAACATCCTCAATCATATCAAGCAAGAGTTCGTGATATAAAATAGAAGCAATATATAAAAGTTAACTTTCTTGTTTGGATTGGCAAATAAAAAGAGCAGAGTATCTCATAGATGACCCTCAATGGCTACATAAACATTAAATGAAATTTTGGATAAACTAAGCTAATTATTACATAAGTGAAAACATGAGTATAAAAATAGACAATCAAGTTAAATGTAAAACAAGAGTGGCAGACCACGGAGAAGTGTTTACTGCACAAAGAGAAGTAAATACCATGCTTGATTTAGTCAAGCAAGAGACTCTACGAATAGATTCGAGGTTTTTAGAACCTGCTTGTGGGTCGGGTAACTTTTTGGTTGAAGTTCTAAAGTCTAAGTAAAAGGAATATATCTATGAAAGCAAGTGAAATACGATTTGAAGAGTTTTTATCTCAACCTAAAACAAATTTTTTAATACCTGTTTACCAAAGAAATTATGATTGGCAAAATACTCAATGTAATGAGTTTATCAAAGATATTGAAATATTAGCAAGAGAAGAAAAAGATAACCATTTTTTAGGTTCAGTTGTGTATATCAAGGGTGATGATATTGAGTCATTAGAACAAGGATTAAAAGAGTATATTATAATTGATGGACAACAAAGAATTACAACAACAATGTTATTTT
>CAZMBK010000132.1:0-4142 GCA_964564315.1 uncultured Sulfurimonas sp. | reverse complement strand
GTCTCTTGTGTACATCCACTAAAAAGTAGTGCTAATGTAACACTCCCTAATAAAACTATTTTTTTCATTATTCTACTCCATTTTTTAATATACGAAGTGCTTTCTCTTCATCATCAGTGCGCATTAAAGATTCACCCACCAAGAAAGCATCTACACCTGCCTTACTTAAATCTTCCAGCTGTCCATGTTCATAAATTCCGCTCTCAGCCACAATGATTTTACCATTTGGAATGAGAGGAATAAGCTCATAACAGAGGTTCATATTCATCTCAAATGTTTGAAGATTTCTATGATTTATACCTATGATATCGCTTCCTGCATAGATTGCCTTTGTTAAGTCTTTTTTATCATGCACCTCAACTAAAGCTTCCATTCCTAAGTGTCTTGTATAGTTTAAAAGATCTTTTAACTCTGCTTTTGAAAGTGCTGCAGCAATAAGTAAAATAAAATCTGCCCCATGAACTAAAGCTTCCAAAACTTGATACTTTGAAACTATAAAGTCCTTACGAAGAAGAGGTATTCCTACATAACGACGAATGCCTCCAAGGTAGTCTAAATTTCCTTGAAAAAAGTGTGGTTCTGTAAGAATAGAGATAGCACTAGCCCCACCTCTCTCATACGATTGAGCAATAGCAATTGGGTCAAAATTTTCACGAATCACTCCCTTAGATGGAGAAGCTTTTTTCACCTCAGATATAATTCTATATGGATCCTCTTCTGTCGCTTGTAAAAATGGAAAAACATCACGGGGAACTCTTGCATTAAAAGCAAGTGACCGCCCTAACCAATCAAGAGAAAACTCTTTCTCTCGTTTCACTAAGTCCTCTTTTGTCTTCTTTATAATATCATCTAAAATCACTCTTGTATCTCCCTTTTTTTAATTATTTTTTTATACATGTATCGATATCTTTAATATGTTCGAGAACCTCTCTCTCGTTGCCACCCTTAAGTGTTACAACTCTATCCATAATCTTTTTTGCTCTATCGCATTTACCTAGTTTATAATAACCCCAAGCCTGAGAATCTAAATAAAATGCAGAGTCTGGTTTGAATACTAATGCTTTATCAATATACTTCATACCTTTTTGAATATCTATATCATGGTCAATCAAAAGGTAGCCCAAATAATTTAAATATATAGGTTCGACTCGATTCTTTATCACTTTATATAGTTTTGCAGTCACACGATGAAGTAATTCAATATCATTTTTATTTTTAGCTGCTTCGTATTCAAATATCGCACTTTGTCCAAGATAATTAACATCCAAACTACTCTCATATAGTTTATTTGCTAAGAGATATGCTTTATTATATTTTTTTGCAGAAGAGTAAAGTTGCAAAAGTAGTACATCATCACTCTGTGATTTCTCCAAAAAGCTAATCAAATGAGTATAGTCTCTTTTATAAACATATATTTGTACTATCTTTTTTGTTAAGGCATCACTTTTATTACTTTCATAAAGTCTTAGATAGGTAGAGAGTAAACCATCAAGATTATTATCATTACTATAAAAAGCGATTAAACGAGAACATATCCGCTCCGAACAACTTATGATTCTTGAATGAGTTTCAAGATGTGCTATTGCTTCTTTCTTTCTTCCAAGATTAACATAAAGAATAATTGACATTTTGTCAAGTATCTCAGGACTGTGCTCTTTTGCATAAGCACTTTCAAGATATTTCACTGCAGTGTCAAACTCTTGGCGTTTAATATATACTTCACTTGTAAGGAGATAATCATTGGGCTCTTTTGTTATGGAAGCCAATAATACACCCAAGTCTCTTGCCTCATCGAGTCTATTTAATTCAAAAAGAGCAATCACTTTAAATCTTACTACTTTTGGATCATATGCTGAAGTAAGTAAAAATGTATCTACTCTTTGTATAACTCGCTCACTATTTTTAGCAATTAAATCATTTTCAAGTGATCGGTAAAGATACTCTTTTTTTAAAGATTTTTCATATAACTCTTCAAAAAGTATTGATGCAGAGTTGTTTTCTTGTAGCTGTTCCGCACGAAGTGCAAAGAGTATATACATATCTTCACCTTCAAATGCAATTTTATTTGCTTTGATATGTTTTTCCTGCATCACAGAACAGGCATTAAATGTAAAAACAATAGCAAAAAGTAAAATAATTTTACGCATCAATTATCCCAGGGCACTCTTCTTTTAACTCATCTACATGTATTTTAAAGTAATCCCAAAAGGGAAAAGTTATACACTGAGATGGTCGTGCCTCATAAATTTTACAGCCATTAGACTCTCTATCATAAAAAACACACTCATAAGATTCCCCATGAAGTTGCTCTTTAAGAGAGTATTTATAGCCATTTTTAAAGAGATATTTTACTCCAAAATCATTAACACTTAGATTTAAAAGTTCTGCTATTTTATATATTTCAGTTTTAGTGACATATATATAGCCACTCTCACCAGTACAGCATCTTCCAGCACAAGTTGCACAAGCATCTTGGTTAAAAGCATAGGGATAACCCTCTTTTTTAATTATAGTTGACATTTTATACTCTCTGTTTTTGCTTTATCGTAGATATTTTGTACTTTTTGTGATGTCTTTAGTCCATCCATTACGATCAATGGTTCTAAAACATTCATCATAGATTTTGATCCATTTCTAGCATGTACTAAAACTAAAGATGCTTTTTTATCACTTCTTGCATGCACAAACTGCACAGCAACAACACGCATCTTCACTTTCTCTAGTGCCACACAAATATCTCCAAATGCTACAGGATCATAACAGAAGATAAAATGAGAGTGAGGCTTAAGTAAACGCGATACTTTTTTACAAAAATCATCTAAAGGGAGACTTGAACTGTATCTTGCAGACCTGAGTATTTCATCTTCACTCTCTCTTGTTCCTGGAGGATAAAAAGGTGGATTTGAGATAATATAGTCATATTTTTCATCAACTATTAGCTCTAAAAAATTTGTCTCATATAGTTTGTATTCAATAGCATTTAAAGTTGCATTTTTCTTTGCATACTTTAGAAAAATCTTTTGCTTTTCAACTGCTTCTAATTTTATTTTTTTGTTATCTCTTGCGACTAAAAGTCCTACTATTCCACACCCTGCACCAACATCAAGAACCCTACCCTTAGGCTTAAAAGTATTAATGAAGTTATAAAGAAGAAGTGAATCAGAGTTATAACTATAACCAGATTCTGGCTGATAAAGAGTCATAAAGTACCTTTTAGATATAATTTCGATATTATAACTTAAAGGGTTTAAAATATGATAATTATTCCAGCACGTTTAGCATCTACTCGATTTCCACAAAAAGTTTTAGCAGATATAGGGGGTCTTCCTATGGTGGTAAGAACTGCAAAAAGAGTAGCTCATTTAGATAGAGTTGTTGTCGCTGCAGATGATGAAAAAATCATAGAAGTGTGTAAAAGTTACGGTGTTGAAGCGATGCTTACTTCTACTACACATAAGAGTGGTACAGATCGTATTCATGAGTGTGCCACTATCTTAAAACTTGCAGATGATGAGCTTATTATCAATGTTCAAGCAGATGAGCCCTTTATAGAACCCGATGTAGTTGAATCACTAATGCAAAAACTCCAAATTTTACAAAAACAGAATGAATCTTTTATAATGGGGAGTTGCTACAATGCAATAAATGCAGATGCAGCACAAGATCCTAACCTTGTGAAAGTAGTTTTGGATGAGCAAGGCAATGCCATCTACTTTTCACGCTCTGCTATTCCTTACAACCAAGGAGGTGGTGCAAAGTATTTTGGACATATTGGGATTTATGGATTTTCTAAAAAAAGTCTTCATGAGTTCTGCTTTTTAAAAGATGCTCCCATAGAAGACATAGAAAAACTAGAACAACTTCGTGCTATCTACCATCAAAAAAAGATAACTATGGTTAAGGTAGCTTCTACTGGTTTTGGCATAGACACGGTAGAAGATTTAGAGAGGGCAAAAGAGATCTTTTTATAAATAGGTGTCTTTTTAACTTCAAGTAATATTTAAGACTTTAATAACCACCTATTTTCCAGCACTTTTAAGAAAAAGTAGCGAAAAATAGAATAAATAAGGTTATTTAGTTTCTATCTAAAGCATTCAAATCTTTAAATGCTTCAACAACTCTCTCAACTAAACCAACTTGTC
>CAZMBK010000131.1:0-4174 GCA_964564315.1 uncultured Sulfurimonas sp. | reverse complement strand
TCTTGGTTTTGTGCCACTTCCAGACTCTTTAACTTCTAAAATCAGAACTTACTGGAAAGAGAAAGGGATTAAATAATCCCCTCTCTTAACACTGAACTAACTTTAACCTGATAGAATACACTCTAAATAAATGCAGAGGTGCTAACTACTTTGATTCTTTCTCACACTTTTAACTTCCAAACACCACATACTTTAGACGATCAAAGATCTTTTGAAAATATTATAGCTATTACTGAAGAAGATGAAAAAAAACATTTTGTGCAGTATATTCAATATGAAACAGTAGAAAAAAGTGATAACAATAGCTATATTACTATGCGTTATGTAAATGTAAAAGTTGACCGTTCATACTATCTAGAGATGGCAAATATAAACCTCAACAATAAGAATAGACGTCGATATCTCTTCTCTGTACTTGGTAAACGTCGTTTTGGCTCGAACTCTAAACGAATAGACTACTACCTATTAGATAAAACATTAAATCAAGATATTTTAGATAAATACTACAGAGATCTCAATGAGTCTAAAAAATTTGAACCATGTTATGTTCAAAGAACAGAATACTCTACTAATGAGTATAGAATTTTCACAACTAAACTCACAAATAGTACTATCTTTTTTTTAGATCAAAAAAATAATACACAGAGAAAAAGAGTTCATAAAACATTCTGTATAGAACTACTTCCAAATGAAATAATAATTTTTCAGCAAATAGAAAATGAAAGAAAAAAAGTAGATTATCTTTTCAATAAAATAGGAAAAATCTATTTTAAATCTTTAGAAAAAAAAGATTTAAAAATAACAAAGAAGTTTAAAACTACTCAAGAATTAGCAGAGTCAAAACTTGTAAAATCAACTGCAGAGATGGAAACAACCTCTAGGGTAAATGACAATCTTGTCTTTAGAGAACTTAAAAATCGCAATGAAGACTTTGGTCGTGTTGATTCAAATCTTCACGCTAAATACATTGCACTTTTTCAGAAAAAAAATAATCTTGACACCATTCAAGAGTTCTATGATGCTACAGATATGTACATTGAATATATTGACAACATAAACCAATTAAAAGAGGTTCAGAAATACTTTTTAGATATAAAATCTCTTGTGCAATCAGGTACTATACCTTATCTTGCCACGAAACATGACAATGATCTTACAGATATATTTTTATATATGTTAGAATCTTTTGTAGCTTGGAACAGTTTTCTTCATGACACAGATGAAGATGTAAAAGCATTTAATATAACAAATATTGACTTTATAGATTCACTGCGCTACCTAGTAGATATGTGTTACAAATTTAAACATGATTATAAATGTCACGATAGTGAAGTAAAAGAGGTAGCCCCTACAAAACTTGTAGAAATTGCTCTTGAACAAACACCAGTAACTTCTGCACAAAAATATTTTAATGAAGTAGAATTAGATAGTGAAGTATATGATGAATTACATGAATTGGAAACAGATATAGAAATGCTCGAGTACACTACAGAGTACACAGATGAACTCAATGAAAACTTTATAAAGTTTTTTGAAGGGTATACCAGTGCACTCAATCCTCTCTTTGAGTTTAAAGATCTTAGTTACTCTCTTATGCTTCTTAGTCAAAAGCTATCTGAATACAAAATAGATGAAAATTCTGAAATGCTTTTAATACTGCTAAAAGGTCTTATATCTGATTTGCTTGAGTGGAAACGTGCAGTTTTAGTTGAAAAGACTGCTGAGGATATTCACTATATGGATAAATCATTCTACTCCAACATCGCACAAATCGAAATGTCTATAGAACATAGAGGTGAAGAGGAGTTAGAGGATGAAATAGAGTTCTTTTAATCTTTGTAACCTTTACGTAACCAAACTTCTATAAAATTCCATATTAATTTGAAATAGGCTTATATTATATGGAAAAAATCTTTCAGAAACTCTCACTAAGTAGTGCTTCACTTGTCTTTGTACTACTTATCGGTATTTTTATTACCCTCTACACTGCTGCAAAGCCTGCTATTGATGAGTTTGGCTTTGACTTTATAACAAATCCTGACTGGAACAAAGAGGTAGCACTCAACCCTGCTCCTGTTGCAGATATGACAAACGATATGCAAATCACTAATGAGGATGATGATACCATCTTAGATGAAGATGACATGATGTTTGATGATGAAGACGATATGATGCTCGATGATGAAGATGATTCTGTTACTAAAACTATCTACGGTGGTCTTGTTCCCATCATCGGTACACTCCTTACAACACTTATAGCACTCGCTTTTGCACTTCCTATCGCTATGGGTATCGCCGTTTTTTTAGCTGAAATAGCTCCTAAAAATATAGCAAATGTTGTAGGTATTGCCATTGAGCTTCTCGCAGCCATTCCATCTATTATCTTTGGTATGTGGGGGCTTTACTATTTTGCTCCTATTATCTCTGACCTGTTTGGTGGCTATCAAGTCTCCCTTTTAACAGCTGGGCTTGTACTTGGTGTGATGGTGCTTCCATTTATGGCTGCCATTACTCGTGATAGTATGAACACAACACCAAATGTTTTGAAAGAGTCAGCCTATGCTTTAGGGGCAACAAAATTTGAAGTCATTAAAGACATAATCTTTCCATTTTCAAAAGTTGGTATTATCGGTTCTATTATCTTAGCACTTGGTCGTGCTTTGGGTGAGACTATGGCTGTGGCATTTCTTATCGGTTCTATCTTTGTTCTGCCCCAGAAGATTACAGATCCTACGATCTCTATTCCTGTTGCCATGGCAAACAACTTTGGTGAAGCAAGTGGTCTTGGGGAATCAGCACTCTTCTACCTCGCACTTATACTTTTCATCATCTCTTTTGCGATTATCTCTATCGCAAAATTTTATTTTCTTAAAAAGGCTAACTAGTGAGATTACTTATAAATAAAATATTTTTATCACTGAGTGTTCTCTCTGCACTTATAGGCTTAGCATTTTTAGGATGGATTTTAACGACTCTTTTTATTAAAGGTCTTAGTTCTTTTCACTTTTCTCTTTTTTTAAATGACCTTATAGATGGTGGTCTTCGTAAC
Organism: uncultured Sulfurimonas sp.; assembly: GCA_964564315.1. Classification (GTDB taxonomy): domain Bacteria; phylum Campylobacterota; class Campylobacteria; order Campylobacterales; family Sulfurimonadaceae; genus Sulfurimonas. The sequence goes on along the minus strand of CAZMBK010000131.1, from coordinate 1,125 downwards.
CTTATCATCGGGCAGTTTATCCTAGCAGGTTTAGCTTCCATCATCGGTATTCCTTTAGGAATGGCTGCTGGTATCTACATACAAGAGTATGGACAAGGAAAATATGCTTCTATCATCCGTGATCTCTCAGATATTATGATGTCAGCTCCCTCTATTGTTATCGGTGCATTTGTCTATGCTGTCGTTGTTGTCCCTACTGGTGGCACAAGTGGATTTGCAGGGGCTATCGCGCTAGCCATCATGATGATACCCGTTGTTATAAGTACAACTGACAATATGCTAAGCCTCGTGCCTCGTGAACTTCGTGAAGCAGGAATTGCCCTTGGTGCTTCTAAGTACAAGGTAATCATCGACATTGTTATAAAAGCAGCTAAAGTGGGCATAATGACAGGTATTTTACTTGCATTTGCTAGAATCATCGGAGAGACAGCACCTCTACTTTTCACATCGGAGACAAGTAACTACTTCTCTTTGAACTTAACAGAGTCGTTTCCATCACTCACAGTAAGTATCTATGACTTAGCAAATGAGCCAGAAGAAGCAAGTCGTGACCTTGCTTGGGCTGCATCGTTCATCTTAACAGTACTCGTTTTAATCATCAACTTAAGTGGTAGATTTATCACTAGAAATAAAAAATAGGAGCTATTATGCCAGTTTTAAATATTAAAAAATTCTCATTTACATACCCAGGTGTGGATCATCCATCCCTTAAAAATATTAATCTTCCTATAAAGAAAAATAGGATTACTGCATTAATTGGACCAAGTGGTTGTGGAAAGTCTACACTCCTTCGCTCAATGAATCGTATTCATGACCTCTACCCAGGGAATAAGTATGAGGGAAAAATCGAGTTTATACATGAGAATAAAGAGATTAGTGATATCTTAGATATAAAAAAAGAGAATGAGTTTATAGAGCTTCGTCAAAAAATCGGTATGATTTTTCAAAAGCCAACACCATTTCCAATGAGTATTTTCGATAATGTTGCCTATGGTCTTAAAATAGCAGGTGTTAAGAACAAAACAGAACTTGCAGATCGTGTTGAAATAGCGCTTAAAGGCTCAGCACTATGGAAAGAGGTTCACGATAGACTTGATAAATCTGCCATGGGACTCTCAGGTGGAC
>CAZMBK010000130.1:0-4187 GCA_964564315.1 uncultured Sulfurimonas sp. | reverse complement strand
TTAATATTTTTGCTAGTGATATTGATGATGTTTCATTAAAAAGGGCTCGTAAGGGAGTCTATGCAGAGTCAGAGTTGAAAAATATTGATTCTCTTTTGCGAGATAAATATTTTATTCAAAAAGAGAGTGATTTTGAGGTAAATCAAAGTTTACGAGATATTATAGTATTTGCCCATCATGATCTACTGAATGAACCGCCTTTTATTAAAATGGATCTTATTACATGTAGAAATGCCCTTATTTACTTTACACACCCTGTTCAAAAAGAGATCTTTACAATGTTTCATTATGCTTTAAACTCAAATGGGATACTTTTTTTAGGTATTTCAGAGGCACTACCACAAAGTATGAACTATTTTACTCTTTTGAATTCTAAGTGGAAAATTTATGAGAAAGAAGCAAGTATTACTCCCCCAAAATTAGCACCTCGCTTTTATAAAATGCTCTCATCTGCTAGTGCTCCTGAAAATGCTATTGATACCTTAAAACAGAGTAGTGCAACTTCTATAGAGACTCATTTATCGGAGTCAATGTATAAGCTTTTTACTCCATCGTGTGTTATAGTTAATCGTCATGATGATATGATTTATACAAAAGGAAAAATTCCATACTTAGAGTTTTCAGAAGGATTTTCATCTTTAAATATTTTTAAAAATCTCCATTTAAACTTACGCTTAGAGATACGATATACTTTAGATAAGTCTCGTAAAACAAATAGAAAGATAGTATCTAAATTTGTTGAGCTTCAAGATGTTTTCGATAAAAGTGTATTTGTAAGAATTACAGCAACACCTTTTTCTTACCAAAATAATGACACCCTTACGCTGCTCTATTTTCAAGAGTATAGCATTGATGAGATTATCTTTGATGCACAAAGAAGTAACCTTCCAACAGAGTCTGATTTAGTTAATTCCTTACAAACCCAAGTATCACAGATGAAAGAGCAACTCCATGCTCTTGAGAATGAACTCGATAACTCTAATGAGAATATGCAGATGATAAATGAAGAGCTTCAATCTTCTAATGAGGAGTTGCAATCCTCAAATGAAGAGCTAGAAACTTCAAATGAAGAACTTCAAGCTACAAATGAAGAGTTAAATGAAACATATCATCATATTGATGTACTTAAACAACAATACAATACTATCTTAGAATCTTCATTGGATGCTATTGTTGAGATAGATTTAGAAGAGCGACATACTTATGCTAATACTATTGCACTTAAAATGTTTGGTTATACATCTCAAGAGCTTATCGGAAATGTTGCACACTCTATGTGGCATCATACAAAAGCGGATGGTACACCTCTTCCTGAAAGTGAATGTCCCATAAGAAATGTCCTCAAAACAGGGGAATCTATTCGAGGGGAAGATATATATTGGCGTAAAGATGGGAGCTCTTTTGAAGTGGAGTATAACACTTCTCCAATTATGAAAAACTCTAAAATTAGTGGTATAGTCCTTTTCTTTCATGATATAAGTGAAAAAAGAGCACTTGAGCGTGCTGTAAAGCATGAGCAGTCTCTAATAAAACACTATTTTGATACTACAGAGGCCATCATTGTTATTCTCGACAAAGAAGCAAATATAGAGCTCTTAAATGAAAAAGGTGCGAGTATTTTAGCTACGACACCAAGTAAAGCAATTGGTCAAAATTGGTTTACTAATTTTATAGAGAAACCTATACGAAAAGATATGCAAACATTTTTTGCTTCAATAATGGAGAGTGATATTGATAGCATTACTCCTTATACTAATGAAATAGTATCATTTAAAGGTGAAAAACATTTAGTCTATTGGACAAGTACTCCTTTAGTTGATGAAAATAAAAAAATAATTGGGGTTATTGCCACAGGTATTGATATTAGTAAAGAGAATGAACTTAAAACTAAACTACAAGAGGAAGAGAGAAAATACTCTTTAATCTTTAATAATGCTCATATAGGAATAAAATTAATAGACTTAGAGGGAAGATTCCTTGACGTAAATCAAAGAGCATGCGATATAGTGGGCTATACAAAAAAAGAACTTTTAAAAATACAGTTTCATGATATAACGCATACTGAAGATCTAAATCGTGAGTTAGAATTTATAAAACAGTTACTGCATGGAGAGATCTCTTTTTATGAAATACAAAAGCGATTTATTCATAAAGATGGTTCTATTGTTTGGGTGAATCTATTTACTGCGCTTATTAAAGATGAATATAATGTAGCTAAATATTTTGTATCAGTTATTCAAGATATAACAGAATTTAAAGAGACTACTACAAAGCTTCATGAAAAAGAGGAGATGATGCTAGCACAGTCCCGACAAGCTGCTATGGGAGATATGATCTCCATGATTGCACATCAGTGGCGACAACCTATTAGTATTATCTCTATGGAAGCTAATAGCTTAGAAGCTGACTTAGAACTTGAGAATGAAATTAGTAAGGAAACACTAAGTCACTTAGCAACAACAATAGCGACACAAACACAGCATTTATCTAAAACTATTGATGATTTTAGAAACTTCTTTAAACCAAATAAAGAGGTGCAAAGTACCACCCTCAATAATATTTTTAGTAATATTAAAAGTTTAATACAAAAAAGTTTAGATAATAATGGCATTACTTTGTCAATAAAGATTGAAGAAGATTATAAGATTCTTACTTATAAAAATGAGTTAGTTCAAGTCTTAGTAAATCTTATTTTAAATGCTAGAGATGCCATAGAAGAGCGAGCTACTTCTGGTGGAAAAATTGATATTGAGGTTATAAAAAAAGAGAGTAAAGTATTTATAGAAGTTTGTGATAATGGTGTAGGAATTTCAGAAGAGCTGTTTGATAAAATAGGAGAACCTTACATATCATCGAAGGGTAAAAATGGAACAGGACTTGGTCTTTACATGTCAAGTGTGATTGTAACAAAGCATTTACAAGGGAGCTTAACATGGAAAAATATAAGTGATGGGGCTTGTTTTAGTGTTATCTTACCATTAAAGGTTAATAATGAAAAGTGAACTAAATTTACTTAAAAAAATTGCACATAATTGCACACTGCTTTATGTGGAAGATGAAGTGTTATTACGCAAGAGCACAGTCAATTACTTAAAGAAGTTTTTTTTACAAGTTGATGAGGCTGCAGATGGTGAGGCTGGACTAAAGCTTTATAAAGAACATCGGTATGATTTAGTAATAACAGATATTTTAATGCCAAAATTAAATGGTATTGAGATGCTTAAAGAGATTCGAGAGATAAATAGCGAGCAAGAGACTATTATTATCTCTGCATATAGTGATAGCTCCTATTTTACTGAAGCAATTATGTTAGATGTAAGTGGATATATTTTAAAGCCTATTGATTTTAACCAGATGAATAAGACACTTTTAAGATCTGTCTCTAAACTCTCACTTAAGTATGAGAATGAAGCTTATAAAAAGAACTTAGAGGAGATGGTAAAACAGAGAACATATGAAAATTTACAACTTGAGGGTGAAAAGTATAGTAATTTTGAAAAAACTCTACAATCCTTAGTCCATATGGTTGAAGGTCGTGACACTTATACCGGAGGTCATTCTCAACGTGTTGCAGAGTATTGTCGTGCTATTGCGAAAGATATGGGATTTTCTCATGATGATTGTATGCTTATTTATCGTGCGGGAATACTGCATGATATTGGTAAAATAACTACTCCTGATGCGGTACTGCTAAAACCTGGAAAATTAACATTATTAGAGTATAAACTTATTCAAGAGCATGTAAAAGTGAGTTATGATTTACTGACCGATATTCCCATGTATCATGAGATGGCAGAAATCATTCGTCATCACCATGAGCATTTCGATGGAACAGGCTATCCAAATGGTTTAAAAGGGGATGCAATTTCAATCCTTTCTCATATAATGATTGTTGCAGATGCATTTGATGCTATGACTACAAATCGCATTTATAAAGCGAGAATGGATGTTATAATCGCATTAGAAGAGCTAGAAACACTTGCTTCAAAACAATTTCATCCCGAAGTTGTTAAAGTAGCTGTAAAAACACTTCGTAGTGTTAAACCAATGGAGTCTATTACTCAGGTTCCTATGACCGAAGTAGAACAGGAGCGTTTCGCATATTTTTATAGAGATCAAGTAAGCTTAGCATTTAATCAAGATTATCTTGATTTTGTTTTAGTGAGCAATACCTATGCACATGAATA
>CAZMBK010000129.1:0-4202 GCA_964564315.1 uncultured Sulfurimonas sp. | reverse complement strand
TTAAATCCATTTTATAAAATGATAGAGTATCAAAAAGAGTTAATAGCAAACCCAAAAAGTCATGCAGTTCGTTTTAAAAAAAGAGATATTAGGAGATAATCGAAGTAAAATACGCTAAAATTGCAAGTATGAATATGAATGCAATTATACCTTATACTTTATCTTTTTTAATATCTCTTTTACTTCTATCTTGTGCAGAAAGTGAACCACAAACACCACAAGTAGTTCCTCAAGCTTCAAAATGTACTATAGATACAAAAGTAGCACCACTCTGGGCTTGCGAAATAGTAGAAAAAAGTCTTATTACAGTAAGTGGTGATGCAAACAAGAGCATGGAACTTTTTAAAGAGTTTCAGCACTCTTATATTTTAGAATCAGAAAAAATTCTAGTAGAGAAAAAAATTGCTAAAAGTAAGAGAGCAGATATTATAGATGAGAGTTTGATTAATTTAGATACATTTGAAAAAGAGTGGAAAGATGAAGATAATGCAACACATGTTTTATATGCTCTCTCTAGGGATGCTTTATCTAAACGCCTAGAGAAGAGTCTAGAAACATATAAGCATACACGGACATATAAAAACTGTTTTAAAACAGGAAAAGTATCTTTAGGAAAAAATTGTAAGAGAGAGATACGAGCATTTTTAAAAGAGACACCTTTAGAAGAGAAAAAGAATATTATTATTCAAGTTCATACAGATAAAGGGGGAAGTGCAAAAAAGAACTTAAGTATCTCCAAAAAACGAGCACTGAATGTTGCACTCTCTCTTCAAACACAAGAGCAAAAAAATTCTAAAATCTATTATGCAGGATATGGGGAGTCACAACTTCTTTATGATAGCCAAACAAAAGAGGCTAATTTTCATAACCGTCGTGTAGTTGTGAGTGTAAAAGATAAAAAGTATAAATCAAATGCTAAGGTCTTAGCATCTTATAAAACAAAAGGTTTTGTTCCCTTTAAACCTGAAATAAAAAAACCAAAAAAGAAACAGAAAAAAAGTAGTGTTCACTTTGAAACTACACCAAAAGTAATAGCTGTTACTCCTGTAGTGAAAAAGTATGTAAATATTAAGAAGTATACTGGTAAGTCTTTAGTAGGTCATAGCAGTAAATTTTCTATATCTTGTGCTGATGATGCTCCTATAGAGATGAAACGCAAAGAGGTAGAAAAAGCAAAAAAGAGTGCTTTTATGTCGGCTTTTTATAAGAAAAGAATCTCTGGAACCTATAAAGATAAATATGTTGAAATTTATCCTGTAAATATCTTTAAGAATGGTGCATTAGGGAAGGAAGATCCTACTGTAAGAATCTATAGTGATAGAGCAGATACTATGCGTTATGAGACAGAAGTAAATCTTTACAAAGGGACAGCAGGTCTACTTTATAGAGTTTTTATAAAAGGAAAAAGTGAGATTAAGTGTATGGATTTTGTACTCTCTTACTCGCATGCAGAGCAGAAGTATGCACGAGTTTACTTAGAAAAAAATGGAAAGTTAGAATCACTGAAATTTGTAGCAGAGTAAAAGTTCTGCTACATAAAAAATATAAAATTATTTGTTAAACATAAGAGAGCCAAGGCGAATCATATTTGATCCACACTCTATAGCTAGCTCAAAATCTCCACTCATTCCCATAGAACAGATTGTCGCATTAGGAAGAGTTTTATAAATTTCATATGTTAGCTCAAAACTCTTTTTTATTATTTCTCTATCTTGAGAGTGAGCCCCAATACTCATAACTCCCTTAAGATTTATGTTTGGACACTCTTTGCCTATCTTCTCATACATCGTATTAGCATCTTCTGGCATAAAACCATGTTTGGACTCTTCTTTTGCAGAGTTGATTTGTAGTAAACAATCAAGTTTCATCTCTTTAGCCTCTAACTTCTTTTGTAACTCCTGTGCTAACGCTAGTGAGTCTAGAGCTTGAAAGAGGGAGGGATTTATATCTAAAAGGTTATTTATCTTGTTTTTTTGTAGATTACCTATAAAGTGCCACTCTAGTGGTAAATCATCAAGTTCTATGGATTTACTTTTTAAATCTTGTACTTTGTTCTCACCAAATGCACGCTGACCAATACTATAGAGCGCTTCAATCTCTTTAGCATCTGAATATTTACTCACGGCTACAATTTTAACGATATGATAATCGCTTACTTTTAGTCTTGAGAACTCAACTCTTCGTATTACATCATCTATATATATTTTGTATTCTGTTTGTGTCATAGTTATTTATCCTTCTTTTTATTTTATCCGACGAGTCGATTTATGTCGTTAAAGAGACCTAGACCCATAAGTCCAAAAAGTATTACCCATCCTGCTATAGTAAACTTAACCATAACAGCTTCACTCGCTTCACGGCGGAAGATAAGCTCATAAAGATTAAACATAATGTGTCCACCATCGAGGGCTGGAATAGGAAGTAGGTTGAGTACTCCAAGGTTTACAGAGATAAGGGCTGCAAAAAAGAGTACACTTATCCAACCTTGCTCACTCGCATCGGATGTGAGTTTTACTATGCTTATAACACCACCCATTTCAGAGGCAGGAACATCTCCAACGATGAGTTTTTGAAGTCCTGTAAAGATCATAGTTGATGCCCAAATAGTTTTCTCGCTTGCATAAGAGAACTTTTCAAAAAAGTTTAACTCTAGTGGATGTGTAATACCTGCAGAAGAGATACCTATCATTTTTTTATAGATACTCTCCCCGAACATATTTTTTGTTTCACGGAGTTTTGGTGTGAGAATTTTATGCTCTAAAAAGCCTTTTCTATCTATCTCTATGTCGAGTGAACCTTGAGCAGAAGAGATAATCTCTGACATCTCTTTCCAACTACTAAGTGCTATAGCATTGATGGAAATAATAGTGTCATTGGATTCTAAACCTGCTTCAAATGCAGGAGATTCTTTGAGAACATCCCCAATAACAGGAGAGAGTACAGGAGGGTTTCCAAATGCCATAGCAAAGTAGAGGAAAAATGCAAGAATAAAGTTAAATGCAGGACCCGCTAAAAGAATAAAGATCTTTTGAATGGGTGTCTTTACATTATAACTATCTGCATCATAGCTTTTCTTTGATGGATCAGCATCATCTTGCCCCTTCATTCTAACATAACCGCCAAGAGGTATGAGTGCTATACTCCACTCCGTATTCCATTTTTTAAAGGTAAAGACTCTTTTCCCAAAACCTATACTAAATACTTCTACATAAACACCCATAAGACGTGCTGCTAAGTAATGACCAAGTTCATGAAAAAAGATAAGTCCACTAAGGACTAACAGTGATACAAATATACCCATTATTTATTCTCCTTAAGTATGGCTTTTTTAAAGCCCCATAGATACTCACCACCTGAGTAGAGTGTAAGAAAAACTGCAAACCAAAGAAGTTCATCGCCTAGAGGCCAGTGCATTAGTAAAAATCCTATGGCTATCATCTGTGCAACTGTTTTTACTTTTCCAGCCCATGATGCTTTGACACTTAGTCCCTCACTTACAGCAACTGTACGAATACCAGTGATAAAAAGTTCACGTACAATGATGATGTATATAGCCCATGCAGAGGCTTCACCTATCATCATAAGTCCTAAAAATGCTGCTAGAGTGAGCATCTTGTCTGCGAGTGGATCGAGAATAGCACCAAGCATAGTCATCTGATTCCACTCTCTTGCTATATAACCATCAAAGAAGTCTGTAGCACTTGCTAACACAAAAAGAAGTGAAGCAAAGTAATAGTTCCATGTAATATCATAACCATTATCTGTAAAGAGTTGAGGATTAAGAATAATCCAAAACATTAGAGGTGCTAAAAGAATCCGAAGTGACGCTAAAAAGTTTGGTAAATTAAGCAATAAAAATCCTTATACTGTTAATAAATGCAATTTTAGCTTTTTATTGCTATAAGTGGCTTAAGTGTTTGGGCTAAATCTAAATCTTACATAAGATAAGCTCTTTATTTATTAGTTCTAATTAGATAAAATACACTTAATATAGTAGTTTTAAAATCAAAAGGTTTAATAATAATGAACGAGAGCAAAAATTTTTTACGTACAATAGTTGAAGAGGATTTAAAGTCAGGAAAATATAAGGAGATTGTTACAAGGTTTCCTCCCGAGCCAAATGGCTTTCCTCACATTGGACATGCGAAGTCTATCTTTATTAACTTTGGTATAGCACAGGATTATAATGGTCACTGTAACCT
>CAZMBK010000128.1:0-4224 GCA_964564315.1 uncultured Sulfurimonas sp. | reverse complement strand
ATGGGTTGTGGAATTGGTGAAGAGTATAAGGAAGAAAAACTTCGTTATCATAAAATTATTATCATGACCGATGCTGATGTTGATGGTTCTCATATTCAGACACTTCTGCTTACTTTCTTCTTTAGACATTTCCGTGATGTAGTTGAAAAAGGGTACCTGTATCTTGCACAACCACCACTTTATCGTTATAAAAAGGGTAAAAAAGAGATCTACTTTAAAGATGATCGTGAGATGAATGACTTTCTTATTGACAATGGTATAGAGTCTTTAGAAAACCAAACATTAGGACATAATGATCTTGTATCTTATTTTAAAATGGTTGACCATTATGCTGGTAGCCTAGTTGCATTAGAGCGTCGTTATGCACTTGTTGATCTAATTCGTCATTTTGTTGAAAATCCAGATTTAATTAGTCTTGGAGCAAAAGATCTTTTTGTTGAAGTTGAGAAATTTTTGACAAGTATTGAAAACAATATATTAACTTCTTCTATAAATGAAGAGACAAATGAAATTCATGTTTTTGTACAAACAAAGGGTGGTATGGAAGAGTTACTTATAAATGATGATCTATTTACTGCACCTCACTTTACAGAAGCTAACTTTGTTTTCAAAAAGATTCAAGAGTGGGAACTCTCTTTTGATGAAGATATTATTAAAGTACTAGAAAGTATTAAAGATTTTGCTAAAAAAGGTTCTTATATTCAGCGTTATAAAGGTCTTGGTGAAATGAATCCTGAGCAGCTTTGGGAGACTACTATGACTCCTGAAAACCGTGTACTTCTTCAAGTAACTATAGAAGATGCAGAAGTTGCTTCTGATGCATTTACTCTCTTTATGGGTGATGAAGTTGAACCACGTCGTAACTACATAGAAACACATGCAAAAGATGTGAAACACCTAGACGTTTAAACATCTGTTTTTATGCTTCTCCCTCAAACAAAAGAGCGTGAGTACCGTTTTAAGTTAGCACTTAGAATGGGACTTCCTATTTTTGCACTTCTATTAGCTCTTATAATTCATACTTTTATTGATAACTCAAAAACACTACAACTCTCTTTTTATTTGGAATCTTTACTGGCACTTGTTTTTAGTATCTATTTTATTTTTTATCTTATCTATAGTGGTTTTGAGGTAAAAATTACTGATGATGTGAGTAAAACATTTACTCGTGAGTATCTCTACAAATATCTCAAAGATGAACTTAAAAAAAAAGAGAAATATACTTTTTTACTTATAAGTATAGATAATCTTCAAGATATAAACTCTCTCTATGGTTTAAAAAATGGTGATAAAGTTTTAGAAAAAGTTGCTATTTGGGTAGGATCATATTTACAGAGTCAAACAGAGTATAAATTTCCACTTGGTCACCTTAAAGGGGGAGATTTTATTATAGGTCTTGAAGGATTTAAAGAAGAGTATGTAACTATGTTAGAACTTATGTGTTTAAAAGCAAACGAGTTTAAAGTTGCAGAGATAGAAGTAAAACTTTCTGCTGCAATAAGTGATAGTAATTACTCAAAAGATTTAGATTACATAATAGAAAACTTATATGAAATTCAAGAAGAAAATCGTAACTCTAAAGTTGTTTCTACAAAGGAGAATTTTAGTCCAAACGAGTTAGAGAGTGCTGTTATAAATGCTATTTCTAAACGACATATTAGTGTTATGACTCAAGATGTTTTTTCTGGAAATAAGGTAGTCTTTAAAGAGTGTTTTATAAAAATAAAAATAAAAAATAATAAAATGCTTTATCCAAAAAGCTATATGAAAATTATTAATAAATTAGGTCTCGGACTTGAGTATGATTTGATGGTATTAGAAGATATAATTTTAAATGCAAATGTAAAAGATGGAGAAATATATGCAATAAATGTCTCTCCTACATCGCTTAGAAATGAAATATTTTTATCTACTACAAAAGATTTACTAAAAGATAGCAAAATAAAAATAATGTTTATTTTAAGTGAAGCAGAATATTATAGTCATATCAGTAGATATAAAAATATTTTAGAAAAATTCAAATGCAGTGATATATTAATTGCTATAGATAGATTAGGTTCTATACATACAAGTTTTTTATACTTAAGAGAGTTAAGTGTAGATTTTGTAAGATTTGATAGCTACTACTCTCATAAGGAGAGACTCAAAGAAAATAGTGCAATTATAAAAGGTTTTAATCTTATGGCACATGAAAAGGGTATAAAAACTTGGATGAAAAATATAGAAAATATACAAACTCTTAAAATAATACAAGAGCTAGAGATAGATTGTCTACAAGGCAAAGAACTTTCATCTTTATTGAGTATTTAACATATTGTAGTTTTTTATTTTATTAACTGTTTTAACCAATTTACTGCTTCTTTTTTATTTGTAAACTCTTTTTTTAGCTGTGCAATATAAGCATTTTTTAGTAATTTTGAAAACTTTGGAGATGGAGTTAACCCTAGTTTAATAAGATCTCTCCCTAAAATAAGAGCAGGTGCTTTTTTATACAGTACACCAAGTTTTACTGCTCTTTGTTGTATACACTTTAGCTCTTTACTTTTTGATCCAAGTGAGAGGGCATCCAAGAGCAATAAAAAACTCTCTACTTTTACTTGAGTAGCTAAAATATAGATGTCATAATTTGTAGTACTATTTTCATTAAAACTTTTTATAGTATTTATAAAACTTTCTACTTCTTTGAGTATACTTTTATTATTAGTGAGTAGGTTTAAAAATTTTAGCTCTTCATTTTTTTTAAATTTTAGAGAGAGAAGTGTAAACATAAGAGAGAGTTTTTCATCTTGATTTTCGATTTTTTTTTGAGCCATAAAGTCTAAGGCAGGAAGTTGTGATTTGAATTCAGGAAAGTAAAGTGTTGTGTTTAATTTTTTTAAAAGTATAAAACCTTGAGATGGTTTCTGTGATTTGAGTAGTAATTTTTTTATCTCTTCATAAATTCTCTCTTTTGGAAGTTCATCTAAACTTTTTTCTCTTACCATTTTTGTACATAGTGTAAAAAGTTTCTTATCAAGTCTAAACTCAAAGCGTGCAGCAAACTGTACGGCTCTTAGTACTCTTAGTGGATCTTCTATAAACTTATGTTCATTTATAGCAGATATTTTTTTCTCTTTTATATCTTTTTGTCCATTAAATGGGTCAAGAATTTTTTCTTCTATTAAATCATAACCTATGGCATTCATTTTAAAGTCACGTCTACTAGAAGCGGTAGTAAAGTCTAAACTTGCATCCGTTGCAATCTCAAAGCCTTTGTGTCCTACAGAGATTTTAGAATCCTTTCTAGGAAGAGAAAAGTCTATCTCTAAATTTTCTATTTGTAATTTACAGACACCAAAACTTTTTCCTACACTATTAACCTCGCCAAACTCTTTTAAAATATTTTCGACTATTTCAAGGCTCTTAACACCATAAAGTTCTATATCAATATCTTTAGACTTTATTCCAAGTAGCATATCACGAACATATCCACCAACAATGATGGGTTTAATATGAAGTTTTTTAAATTTAGTTAAAATTGTATTTAAACTCTGAGGATAGTGCATCTTTAAGACTCTTTTTAAAAGTATATCACTTATTTTACAAGTTCCTTACAATAATTTGGGTATAATTGCGAAAATTTTTCCCCAAGGAAACTCCTAATGCAAAAAATTAGAAATATTGCCGTTATCGCTCACGTTGACCACGGTAAAACTACACTAGTTGATGGTTTACTAGAACAATCTGGTACATTCGCTTCTCACGAACAACATGATGAAAGAGCTATGGATAGTAATGATTTAGAAAAAGAGCGTGGTATTACGATTCTTTCTAAAAATACAGCTATTCGTTATAAAGATTACAAAATTAATATTATCGATACTCCGGGCCATGCTGACTTCGGTGGTGAAGTTGAACGTGTTCTTAAAATGGTTGATGGTGTTTTAGTTCTTGTTGATGCTTATGAGGGTGTTATGCCTCAAACTAAATTTGTTTGTAAAAAGATGCTTGCACTTGGTAAAATGCCAATTGTTGTAATCAATAAAATCGACAAACCTTCTGCTGATGTTGATCGTGTTGCTGATGAGATGTTCGATCTTTTTGCAGATATGGATGCAACAGATGAGCAACAAGATTTCCCTATTATTTATGCTGCTGCTCGTGATGGTATTGCTAAATTAAATATGGAAGATCCTGATGGAGATTTTGAGTGTATTTTTGAAGCAATCATAAATCAAATTCCTG
>CAZMBK010000127.1:0-4228 GCA_964564315.1 uncultured Sulfurimonas sp. | reverse complement strand
GATATAATTCGCCTTATGAAAGCACCTTTTAAATGGGATGATTATTCCGACCAACCTACACTACTTCAAGATAAAGAGTATAAAGAGAGTATGCGTAAAAAGCAACTTCCTTCACTTCTTAAAATGCTTACAACAGCATTAGTGATGATACCTATCTCTTTAGTTGCTATGCCTTTTGTTAAACGAAAAGAGATCAAATCAAAAGATTTTTTCTCTATTGGGGTTGACTTTGAGAGAGAAAGTGCACATATAGAATCCCTCCTTAATGAACTTAATGTGCAAAATATTTTATTACGTTGTAAACTTTGGGAGATGGATAAACTTTCACTTCTCAAAGAGTTTGCACTCAAACATCAAAATAAAACAATTACACTGAAAATTTTGCAAGATAGGGAAAATATAGACGATAAAGAACTCCTCGTAAATAATTTAACAGAAATTTTTAGTGAACTAAAAAGTGTAGTAGATATTTTTGAGATAGGTTCAACAATAAATCGTTCGAAATGGGGATTTTTTTCAGTAGATGAATACAGTCAATTTTTTCAGACTGCTTATGATTTAAAAGAGGAAAACTTTTCATCACTCAAACTTATTGGTTCAGGGGTTATAGATTTTGAGTACCACTTCACCCTTCACTCACTCTTTAACTTTTACAAATATCATTATGATGGTGTAGCTTCCCTTCTATATGTAGATAGAAGGGGTGCACCAGAGAACACACAATTAGGATTTGCACTCTCAGATAAAATAGCATGGCTTAGCACTATAGTATGGCTTAGTCCAAAAAGCAGTAATAAACTCTATATTACAGAGACAAACTGGCCTATTTCAGGTACCGCACCCTATGCACCTACAAGTGAGTTTGAGTGTGTCAGTGAAACTGTATATGCTGATTTTATGTTACGTTACTATCTTCTCGCTTTTGCATCACAACAAGTCGATTCTCTTTCATGGCATCAACTTATAGCACCAGGATATGGACTGATAGATAATAGAGATGGCATAAAAAAACGAGAAGCATTTTATACATATAAGTATATGCTACAAACATTAAAAAATGCACAATTTTTAAGACTCGATATTAAACGAAACTACTATATACTTCAATTTTTAATAGATAATAGACTATTACAAATACACTGGTCACTTCTTGATACAACACTTAAAAATGAAGATTTTTTTGAAGTGTATAGTAAAATAGGAGAACTAGTAGAGAATGAGGAACTAAGCATTGGCTCAGCACCTCTATATATATTTATAACTAAAGAAGTTGGAACAAAGGTGAATTGTATATGACAAAGATATTAATAATTTTACCAAACTGGTTAGGAGATGCCATTATGACGACTCCAGCCATTGAACTTTTAGCAAAGCATTATAAAGATGTAAGATTTACATTTGTAGGAAGTTATGTAAGTATTGAAGCACTCAAATATCATCCCTTATGTGAAAAGGCCATTGTGGATGAGACAAAAAAAGCTTCTTCTCGTTTAGTTGCTACCTATAAATTAGCAAAAGAGTTAGGAGAATTTTCACTCGCTATCAGCTTTAGAAATCAGATACATGCATCTTTACTTCTACGTTTTACTGGGACAGTCCTAACTATAGCAAAAAAATCTTGGCACTCACAGTTACTCCTTTCTCACACACCTAAGATAAAAGCAGATAGACATCTTGTCGAACAGTACTCTAAACTAGCAATGATAAATAGTGATTCATTTGATGGTGTTTCACCTAAACTTAAACTCTATATTCCAAAAGAGAAGTTTGAAAAACCTACCTTAGGAATAAATGCAGGGGCAACTTATGGTAGTGCGAAGAGATGGTACCCAGAACGATTTGCCGAAGTTGCAGCAGTATTTGCAGATAAATATGAAATTATTATCTTTGGCGGACCAAATGAGATAGAGATGGCACAAGAGATAGAAGAAAATCTTAAATTATTAAATATAAAAAACTATCAAAATCTTGCTGGAAAGACAAATATACAAGAGTTGTGTGCAAAAATAGGAAGCTGTTCTCTTTTCATTACAAATGATAGTGGTCCGATGCATGTAGCAGCTGCTTATCAAGTACCTACTGTCGCCATTTTTGGACCTACAAAACATAAAGAGACATCACAATGGGGTAACCAAAAAAGTAAAATTATTAGACATGCTGTAGAGT
Organism: uncultured Sulfurimonas sp.; assembly: GCA_964564315.1. Classification (GTDB taxonomy): domain Bacteria; phylum Campylobacterota; class Campylobacteria; order Campylobacterales; family Sulfurimonadaceae; genus Sulfurimonas. The sequence continues at coordinate 2,062 of CAZMBK010000127.1, read as the reverse complement.
GTGGCCCATGTATGAAACGGGAATGCCCTTTCGAGCATCACCAATGTATGAAAGGTATTCAATCAGATGAAGTTATCCAAGGAGTAAAAGAGATACTCTCTTGATTAAAATCCGAATTTAAACCCTACATACCATGACTCATTGTAAGTGAAGTCTGGAACTTCTACATAATTTGTATTTATCTTAGTATAAGAAAATGTTACTCTTGCATTTTTGACTAACTCAACCTCAACACCAGCTCTGTACTCTAAATAATTATCAGCATCATTAAAACTTAATGCATTTGGAGCATAATAGACTGAAGCATTAACATATATTGGTATCATTTTTGAAACAGGAAGCTTATACTCACTCTCAATTCCTAAGGGAGCAGAGAAAAAACTATTTGTATAATTTAACTTAATACCCATTCCTAACTGTAATCCAGTTGTACCTATAGGTCTTTTAACTAAAAAGTCAAGTTCATAAAAAGGATCTATATCTGCTAAACTATCTGAACTGTGTTCAGCTTCAACATGAAAAAATCTTCCACCAACAAACATGGTACCCGGCTCTACATTTTCATTAAACTGTCCCACATCTAACTTTGCTGCTACCTCCAAATCCTTATCATTTATTTTTAATTCTCCATAATGAAGAGCAAAAGCAGAGACTGAACATACTGATATAAGTGCTATTTTTTTTAACATAAATTTCCTTGAATTTTTTCTATTGTTTTTGTTGTACTTTTACCATCTACAAAATCAACAAGCTTTAGTTCTTTAGCAAATTCTGTTCCGATGACCTCTTTTCCTTCATAATCACCACCCTTTACAAGAGTATCAGGTGCTAACATTTTTATAAGTTCATACGGAGTATCTGATTCAAAAGGTACAACGAAATCAACAGCTTCTAATGCTGCTAAAAGATATGCTCTATCTTCCGCTATATTTACAGGACGAGTGGGGCCCTTTAAACGTGATACAGATTCATCAGAATTAAGTCCAACAACGAGAATATCCCCAAAACTTTTAGCCACTTGCAGATATTTCACATGTCCTACATGTAAAATATCAAAACAACCATTTGTAAAAACTATTTTTTTTCCATTATGACGGTATCTATCTACTAAACTTTTTATATCATCAAAGTTTTTTATATGTGCATCTGATGTACTTTTATGTAAACTTGCTTCATACTCTTCTATCTCAGCAAGACTTACAGTAGCACTTCCAATCTTCCCAACAACTACACCTGCTGCAAGGTTTGAAAATGCTGCTGTTTCTTCAAGGGAAAGGCCACAACTAAGAGCAAATGCTATAGAAGCTATAACTGTATCTCCTGCACCTGTTACATCAAAAACTTCTTTTGCAACTGTAGGAAATATTTTTAGTTTTTCCTCATAAGTGGCAATTCCATCTTCAGAGAGTGTAATCAAAGAAACACCTAAGTCACACTCTGTTTTAAGTTTAATAAGTGCTTTTTGCAGTGAACTATTATCTATAATATCAATGCCAGTTGCTAAAATTGCCTCTTTTTTATTTGGAGTAAGAAGATAAGAACCCTTGTATTTTGAAAAATCACTCCCCTTAGGGTCTACAAGCACTTTTATATTGTTCGCATTTGCAATGGTAATAATACTTTGAGAAAGACTATCTGTTAAAACACCCTTGCCATAGTCAGATAAAATTACAATATTAAACAAAGATATATGTTTTTCAATCAACTCCAAAAGTAAATTACTCGATACTCTATTTATATCAGACTTACTCTCTTTATCATATCTTAGTATCTGTTGGCTTACGGCAATGACTCTACTTTTTTTAGATGTCTGTCTGCCCTCTTGTTTTACTATTTTTGTAGTATCAACCTCTATACTATTAAGCATAGAAAGAAGCTCTTTGCCATTATCATCATTCCCTATAACACTACAAACACTTACGTTCGCACCTAATGTCACTAAATTATTTATTACATTTCCAGCACCACCTAAAACGGAGGTCTCCTTATTTATATCAACAACTTGAACTGGTGCTTCTGGAGAGATTCTCTCACAACTACCCCAAAGATAATGATCAATCAT
>CAZMBK010000126.1:0-4255 GCA_964564315.1 uncultured Sulfurimonas sp. | reverse complement strand
GTTTTCATAATAACTTTATGAATAGCCTTTAAGTTATGCTTCTCCTTAAAGTGTTGATACCCCTCAGTTTTTGCATCACCGTGATACGCAAGTGTAGAACAAGCACTAAAGAGCAGAGAGCTTAGTAACAGTGTAAGCGAAATTTTAAATAAACTTTTCATCTTTCATCCTTTATGATAATACTAATATGATATAATAATAATAATAAAGACTAATTTAACCCACTAGGATTCTTATACATTTCCCAAGGGTATTGTCATCATATTAGTTATAACTGTTCCAATATTTATTTTTACTATAATATTTAGGAATCTGACCGAATGAGTATTTAGCATGTGTAACATTTTTTTGGAGCACTTTTCTTATCTTCGATATCTTATATAAAAGGTTTTTTATGTACAAGTATGCCCTTCTTTTTGCCTTATTATTCAACACTTTAAGTGCCTCACAACTAAGTGACACTGCTCTTGCCCAAGGTGATTTCACGAAAGCATTCAAACTGCTACAGCAAGAAGCTACAGATGGAAATGCCCAAGCAGAGTACAATCTTGCACTTATGTACTACAGAGGTGATGGAGTAAAACAAAATATAGAAAAATCGGCTGAACTTTTAGAAAAATCGGCTGAAAAAGGGTATAAACTTGCCATACAAAATATTGGTCAAATTTATATGCAACTCTTAAAATTTGATAAAGCCAAAAAATGGCTTAAAATAAATGCACAAAATGGAGATGCAAATGCTAAAGAGTTACTTAAAAGTATAGAGGAGACTGAACTAAGAGAACCACTCTAACTGCTCACGAAGTGTAACAACTTGTCCTACAATTATCAGTGCAGGAGTGGGTAAATCTTTTGCTTTTTCTACTATAGTTTCAAGTGTTCCAACTACAACTTTTTGATCTTTTGTAGTCCCTCTTGAAATCACAGCTATTGGGTAATCTCTTGGTTTTCCAACCTCTATCAACTTTGATGATATCTTCGCTAAATTATGCAGACCCATTAAAAAAACAATAGTATCATCTGTTTTAAAATTTTCCCATGGAATCTGAGACTCTTTTTTCTTTGGAGACTCATGCCCAGTCACAACTCTAAAACTTACAGCAACCCCACGATGTGTTACAGGAATTCCAGCATAAGCAGGAACACTAATAGCTGAAGTAATCCCAGGAATAACTTCAAAAGAGACTCCCTTTGAAAAGAGGTAAGTACCCTCTTCTCCCCCACGACCAAAGACAAAAGGATCTCCACCTTTTAAACGTACGACTACATCATGTTTGAGTGCATTTTGATATATAACATCATTTATCTCATCTTGTGGCAGTGTATGGCGACCATCCTCTTTACCTACATAAACAAACTCACATCCATCCTTTGCCATCTCTAGAAGTTCAGGATTTGCTAATCTATCGTAGATGATTACATCTGCTTCACCTATAACTCTTGCAGCTTTGAGAGTTAATAACTCAACATCCCCAGGACCAGCACCTGTTAAGTATACTTTAGCCATTACTCTCCTCCCTCATATATAAATATTCCTGATGGTTTTTTAATAGTTAATATCTCTCTATTTACCCACCAACCCTTAGTAGTATTAAGGACAACAACCTTATTTGCATCATTGACAGATACATAAAGATTTGGTTTTTCTTTTGACCATCTAACATGGAGAACCTTACCTTTAAACTCAAATCGTTTAATGACTTTAAGTGTTTTTGTATCTATAATCTGGATAACTGGGAATTTCTTACCACTAAAAGTTACCGCTAAATACTTTTTATCTGGAGAGAGTGAAGTAAATACAGGCATACCCTCTGTTTTAATAGCTTTAATAAATTTAAAATCAGGTGTGTAAACAAAGACTTTATTGTCCCCAACAGCAGGAATAAAGACATTAGAGTCACTAATAGACCAAAAACCAAAATGAGGTACTTTGAGGACTGGTTTTCTCTCATCTAACTCTAACTGAATTTTTTTAAACTTCATAGTTTTCAAATCAACAACACCAAACCAAGGGCTACTAAAAAAGCCGTTAATATATTTGTCATCTTTTATCATCGCATCAAAAGGCATAACTCCTACATCTTTAAACTCTTTTACTAGTTCAAATTTTGGACTTCCTTTTCCATCTGTAATATCTTTATAAACAGCAATAGCATCATTATCCATCTCTGAAAAAACAAGATTATTTTTATATATTTTAATCCCTACATTACGAGAACCTGTTTTTATTTTCTGAAGTGGTTTGAGGTCTCTTGAAAGTATATCTACACTCTTGTCATCATAGTTTGCAACGGCTACATAATGCTCGTTTATTACAAAACCTATAGCACTTTTACTTGTTTTATACTCATTTAATTTTTTCTCAGAGGTAGGATCAAATCTTACTATATACCCATCACGACTTATAAGATAACCATCATTCTTATAAAACTTAATCACTCCATGGTTCATGTTATGCATATTAAGCATGTGATTTCTTGGTAGACCATCTTCAATAACAGCTACAGAACTACTCTCTCGCTCGACCACAAAGAACTTCTCTTTTGCACTCACATGTGTATATAAAGATGCCACTAAGCTAGTGACTAAAATCATTTTCTTAAACATTTATCTATTCTCTCTTTCTTCTTTAGTTAAGTAACATGAGGGGTCTTGCGCCCATAAATCACCACTGATTGCATACGCTCTTGCACGGCTTCCACCATTACAGATATCTATCTGTTTACACTCACTACAAATACCACTTATCTGCTTTCTTGGATGTATACGCAGTGCATCTAAGAGTTTCCCCTCTTGCCAAATATCACCAAAGTTTTGATTAATAATATTTCCAACAATAAGAGGGAAAAATGGATCAGGTCGAACATCTCCCTCGGAGTTAATGTTGAGTAGTTTTCGCCCTGCGGAGTTTCCACCCCATTTGACAAGTCTCTCTCTCATTTTCTCTTTAAGTTCTGGATACTTTGTGCTAAATTTATTTAAGAACATTACTGCATCCATCTCCATGTTCCCAGTCACAATCTCTATATCACGACCAGTTTCATAATACTCAAATGCTTTATTTAAAATGAATGTTACAGCTTCTCTTCTCTGCTCTTTACTTAAATCCATTTTTAAGTTATCAAGCCCTCTACCAGAGTAAACGAGATGAGAAATATAGATTTTAGGAATATTATGTTTCTCTACTAAATCAAAAATATACTCTAAAGAGCCTATAGTATCTTTTGTCATAGTAAAACGTATACCTACTTTTGCACCTGTCTCATTTGCTAAAAGGACAGCTTTTAGAGTCTCTCTAAAAGCACCTTTAAGTCCACGAAAATAATCATGTGTCTCTTCATCACCATCTATACTTACACCTACATAATTAAAGGTATCGGTAATTTTCTTGATATTTGATTTTGTGAAGTAGAGTCCATTACTAGAGAGGTATGTAATGATACCATTTTCCTTGCAAAACTCTGCAATTTCAAAAAGATCCTTACGAGTAAGTGGCTCTCCACCAGAGAAGATAATAAATTTAACACCATTAGCTTTCATCTCTAAAATGGTTTTTTTAATCTGCTCAGTAGTAAGTGTGTCAACCTCATCGAGAGTTGACTTTGAGTAACAGTGAAGACATGAGAGATTACAACGATTTGTAAAGTTCCAAATAGCAATACTACCATTTAAAATTCTCTCTTTTTTATCTTCAACAACAGAAGCTATTAAATTAGATAAACGAAACATTATTTTCCTTTTTGTGCAAGTACATAGTCAGCTATAGCATCTAACTCATCATTAGAAAGATTAAGTTGTGTCATTACACTTCTTTTATAAGCAAACTTTTTATACATAGATTTCGGGGAGATAATATATGCCATTATCTCTGACTTATTTCTTTTTTTTGCTATTTCATTAAAAGGGGGACCAAATGCCATTGCTGTTTGATGATGGCATCCCCAACAGTATGTTTCAAATACTTTTTTCCCATCTAGCTTCTGTGCAAAAGCCATAGAAGAAAAAAGTAACATAATTAGTAGATATTTTTTCATTTTCACTCCTCTTACTTATACTCTATACAAATTATATTGTAGCAAAAGTATACTTGAATTACAGCTTATAAAGCCCATGAAATAGGGAAGAAATAATGTTTAAATATTTTTGATTGATTTATATCAAGAGAAAGGTAGTTTATCTCTCCAAAAAGGAGAGATAAAAAGGTTTATGCACCTGGTATACCTTGTCTATGTTCAATAGAGTAAGTAAATGTTGG
>CAZMBK010000125.1:0-4257 GCA_964564315.1 uncultured Sulfurimonas sp. | reverse complement strand
CATGTACACCTGCCCAATTTGAGTTTGGGCTAATAAACTCAACATTAAATTCATTAACACTTGCACTATTATCATATCTATTATAAAGAAGCCATTTATCTGCTTTATTACTCATAGTTGTTTTATAAGGATACGATGTACCATTATAATTAAGTGTTACCTTTTCCGGATTTCCTGAAGATAAATTTGTAGCAGTAACCTTAGATAAAGAGTTTTTTTGTTTAATATTTGCAAGTGTACCTACTGTTCCATCTGTAGCTGATGTATGAAAAGTATTTTTAAACCATCTTGGATCATCAGTCGTGTTTGAATCTGTACTGTTAGGGAGAAGAGTTTTATCGCAGCTATTGCCAGAACTGTCAGTATCGGAACAATATGCTTCATAATAAATTAATGTTTCACCTACATTTGTAGTAAATCTTTGTCTCGGTGCATTTGTACGTCCATAAATATAGTTATAAGATTTATTAAGTGTTGTCCCATTAAACGCAGCAGGTGAAGCACTACTTGCCCAGCTTAACCAAGTATTTGCATCTACAACTGTAATTTTTACAGGGTTCTGTGCAGTGGATGTGTTTCTATCCACATTAAAGTGGACATACGACTCTGCTGTACCATCCGTAAACTGTTTAGGGTACATCGTTGCTTTACGTACATTGTTATTACCTATTACTAAAGGGGCATCTTGATCAGATGGATCAATATATAAAGCATTTTCATTTACATCACCATTAAATATACTTAGATTAACAGAAGCTGTTGTATTAATAGTTGCTGCAAGTTTAAAGTCATATGTAGTATTAAGTTTTAAACCATTAACTCTTGGACAGTCTGTTGCTAACGGAGTAGGCCAACTTTCTGTTACATCTGGAAAACAAGTAGAAGTGAAGTTTTTTGTAATATTTCCATCTTTATTTCTAGCTGTAACTACATAATGAATATATGCTGACATATTTGGTTTAGTAAAACTAGTAGCTGCACTACTTATATCGTCCATATATAACCATGCTTTTGAAGTCGATGTATTATACTCAGCAATTGTATCTATACTATATGGATTAACAAGTAATAAACTTGTTTTTGAAATATCTGATTTAGAATTAATTGTTGTTGAACCTAAAATAAGCCTTTGTGATATAGATGTATCATCAGAATCTATTATAGCGAACTCCTGACCAAGTGTTTCATTTATATCTATTGTTAAAATTCCTGTTTCACTAAATTTTAAGTTTGCTGTTATATTACCATCTAAAAATGTATCTGCTGCATTTATTTTTGTAAATATTCCAGATGCTGAACATGTGGCAACTCTAGCCCTTTCTTCTGTAGGTGATGCTGTTGCAGTGCTATTTTCCATAACATTTTTATACATAATATCTAACTCACTATCTGTAGGGCTATAAAAATTTGAGGTGAGTATGATATTTGATAAAGCTACATTATAGTTTGCTGTTCCTATAACCGTACTCTGCACACCACTATTTTTATTATAGTTAGCAAGATCAACTGCTCTAATATCTATAGTAAATGCCTCCCCTGCACGAGAGTAAGAATCACCACCAAATACTCTAAAAGCATAAGGACGAATAGCAAAATCATCAGTCGCATGACATATATGCCATGTTGGTAATCCTGTAGTTGTGGCATCACAATCGTTAAGTAGTGTTTGTGCACTACATTCACCTATTGGATGTAAAACATAAATCACTTTACTACTTGTGTCATTGTGTTCGTAAGTAGCACAGAGTTTAAAACCGACAACAGCATCTGCATTTGCTGATGTCACAGTTATATTAGCTGAAGAAGCTACATGATCATCTATATTTGCATCAAACTGAATATGGTTACTAATAGCTGTATTTGAATTTTTAGGATAAATAGCTACATCTATAGAACTTCCTACCCCTGATTTTGTTTCATATCCATCACTATCTTTATTTAAACTTGCTAAAGAGAGTTTAAATGCTGTGTTTACAATTTTAGTTGTAATATTTCTATCACTTGCAATTGGAGGAACTGAAGAGTTATCTACAAAAGTATCCCATGCATCGAAAGGACCTGTTATATAAATACCCCCACCAACTGCAGGACACTCTGTAAATAAGCTTACATTATCTACAGTATTATCTATCCGAGATTGAAAACTAGATGAACCAGCATTAATTGATAATAAACCATCGGCAGTAAATGAACCATATTGTAATGCTAAACTACTTGAAATAATATCTATACTACCTTTAGAGTAGATATATCCATATTGTATAGCTGTTGCAGCTGTAGTATAAATTGTTTTATTTTCATTGAGTTTAAAATCCCTATAAAGATACATATAAAATGGATTATCTGTTGTCCCTTTTATATTAAGGCTGCCACCAGTTACAGTAAGTTTAAAATCATTTTTTATAAAGAATCTTACATTTCCATGTGTTTCAATAGTAACACTTTTAGCTTTATCAATATTCCAAGAGCCTATCCAATAGTCTCCTTCATTAAATACATAATTATAACTGTCTGCATGTGCATCAGTATCTTGTATTGAGTTTATAAGCATTACTCTTCCTTTGTATGATACGGAATAAGGTGCTTCAAATACAATCGTTCTAGTTGTTTCAGAGTTTTCTGTATCTTGATTAGTATTGACAACTAAAGAACCTATCTGCTGTTCTGCGATTACCATACTATATGGAATAGAAAGATTTTTTGTCTCTTGTGAAGATAAAAAAGAAGCAGGAAGTATTAATTGTGATGAGCCAATAGTATTTGCTGTACAAACTTGGTTTTCACATAATGTTCCAACGGAGTTCTCTATTTCTGGTGTATTTAAGTCAGTATCTCCATTAAAGTTTACCACTCCTCTAGCACCAGTAAATTTTATTTTTGTATTAGAGTTTAAACTATCCATAAAAACACCACAGCCCTCTAAATTAGGCTTTGAAATGTTTAAATTACCATGTGTATCTGGGTTACATGATTGGAGTACTTCTTGGTAGCTTGTACCATCTTTCTCATATGTAACTAATGTACTATATTGGGTAAATAAACCAAATTTAAATAGTGATTGATCGTAGTATGATGTAGAGACACCTTTAGCTAGAGAACCTCCGTCTGTAGCATTAGCACCATCTCCTAGTCTATACTCTATTCCTTTTGGAAACATTGATGCACTATAGTGTCCATTAAAATCATTATTTTGAAAAGATTTTTTTTCTGCTTGATCATCACCTGATTGAGGTGTCTTAGAGTGACCATCTATACCAATTTTAGAACCAAAATCTAAAAATGCCATACCTCGTGTTAAAGATTTTTTCACATTAATATTATCTAATCCACTTACCATACTTTTAACACTTGTAGTTTCTTTGTAAAACATACAAGATCCAAACATACAAAATCCACTAGTGTCTCTTTCATCATAACAGATGTCTGGCCCTTCATATCCATCATCTATTACTACACTATCACTACCAAATATAGTTCCAGTAGCACTTTTACTCTCATCAGAGATGGTTACATCACTACTCGTAATTGTAATAGTAAAATCTTTTGTTGTACTCATGTTCGTATCTATAACTGGAACAGGTATAACAGTACTTAATTCTCCCTGTGCTATAGTTACAGTACTGGAATTACCTGTATAGTTAGTACCATTTAATGCTGTGTTATCAGTAAATGTATAGTTAATTGTAACATCACTTCCCTTTGCTTTTGTAAGTGCAACAATAAAAGAGATACTTCCATCTGCCTCATTTGCTGAGGCATCATTTATACCAGCTTTAAGGTCTGCATCCCCTGTGAGACTAATGTCATAACGACCATTTCCATCTGTTTTTACACAGTACTCATTTGCTGTTGTATTTACACTCCAATCAAAATTACCATCTGTAGAGATAGCTGTTTGAAGGGCAGTAGTATTACAAGTTCCATCATCATTTCTTGAATGCAGTGAGATTGTCAAGTCTCTGTTTGTTCCAAACCATCCACTAGTTGTATCTCCATGCTCAGTAATGTGAACTGTGATGTTTTGGGCTAATAAAGAAGCAAAATAGTAGTACTTATTGGGATAGTGATTATTTCGTTTGTCACCATCTATCACAAGCCCATAAGGATTTTCACTTGATCCATCTTCAGTAGGAGTATCAGACATACCAAGTGCATTGGTAGCGAATAATAATGGAAGAGAAAAGAGGAAAAGTAATTTAGCAAAAGATTTCATAACAGACTCCTTAAGTTAGTCAAAAAAACTGCACAAAAAAATTG
>CAZMBK010000124.1:0-4387 GCA_964564315.1 uncultured Sulfurimonas sp. | reverse complement strand
CTAACTCATTTAAATTATTTATATCGTATTGTAAAAATGCTACATTTGAATATGCTTGAAATTTCTTTTTTGCTGACTCTATAGCTGAGGCACAGTAATCAATACCAAGTAGTTCTAAGTTTTCAAAATTTTTTGAATATTTTTGAATTACTTCAAACTCATCACCACTATTAACACCAAGGTTAAGAATACGAAATCGTTTGTCAATAGTGACATTTTTGAGTGCTTGCATGTAGTAGTAGATAAATGATGCTTCTTCATTTTTATAAATTTGACTAAAAATTGACTCCTCTCCATACTTTTCCTCTTTACCAACTATCTGTTTATGGAAACTATCATCGCTACTCAGTTTTCTAAAAGTAATAACAACTATGGAGTCTGAAAAGAGTAGGGGTGTTTGCATCTCACACTGCAGTTGCTGTGCTAAATCTACCCATGTTTTGTAACTTCTATGAATGAGTGCTCTTTTATCTATGTTAAGAGTATTTCCATTGTAAGTTGCAGGTGCTAAGTCAGGGTTTAATACTTTAAATTGTAAAGTTTCATGAGATTTTAAAATGTGCAGTTTTTCTTTAAGAATAGTTATAATGTTGAAGAGATTTGTCTCTGTAAAGTTAAGCATAATTGTGTCTTTATAGATTTTAATGCAAAAATTGTTCCAACTTATGAATTTTCCTCTTTTTCTTACAATACTTTCAGTTTAATTTCCCTACAATAAATAAAAATAAATTTGAAAAGTCAAAGAATGAGAATAGATAAATTTTTAAATGCAGTTAACATTACAAAACGTAGAAGTATTGCGCAAGACATGCTTGCAAATAGAGTTGTGGAGATAAATGGCACACTTGTTAAGTCGAGTAAAAAAGTTGCAGTTGGTGACACTATAACTATAAACTATCTTGAGAGTTCAAAGAGTTATGAAGTCCTACAGCTTCCAGCAACAAAGTCTACACCAAAGTCTTTACAAAATGAGTATATTAAGGAGCTTTCATAATGAACTATACTGAAGCTAAAATAGCATTCATCTCTCTCTTTAAACATGAGATGAGTGATGAAAATATGAAAACATTTCTACAAGAAATGACTCTGAATGAGTATACCTCTGTGGAGACTATAGCAGCTGCAGCAGAGGTGATGCGAAGTTTTGCACTGCCACTTCCTATCACAAGCCAAACACAAGAGAGAGCTTTAGATGTAGTAGGGACAGGAGGGGATAAAATAGGCTCTTTTAATATTTCATCGACTGTAGCATTACTAGTAGCTTCATGTGGTGCAACTGTAGCAAAACATGGAAGTCGTTCTATTACTTCAAAGAGTGGAAGTGCAGATATGTTTGATGCACTTGGTATGCGACTTGACCTTAGTCTAGCACAGAGTGCTAAACTTCTTGAAGAGTCAGGTTTTACCTTTATGTTCGCACAAAATCATCACCCTGCTATGTCATTTATAATGCCTGTACGAAAAAGTATTCCAGATAAGACTATATTTAACATTCTCGGTCCCTTAACAAATCCAGCAGGAGTGAAAAAATCTATGCTTGGTGTTTTTGATAAAGCATTTGTACCTAAGATGCTAGAAGCATTAAAAATAAATGGTGCCACTTCAGCAATGGTTGTAAGCTCTAAAGAGGGTATGGATGAGATTAGCATTAGTGATATTACTTATGCTTCGCGTTTATACAATGGTACTGTGAATGAGTTTGAAATAGATCCTGAGGAGTATGGCATACGAAAGATGCCACTTAAAGCGATTCTTGGTGGTGAAGCTCAAGAGAATGCTCAAATATTACGTAATATATTTGAGGGAAGTGCAACAGATGCTCAAAGGGATATAGTTCTTATAAATGCAGCCGCTTCACTTATGGTAGATGGTTTAGCACGTGATATGCAGGATGGATTTGAAATGGCTCGTGAAGCAATAGCAAATAGTAGAGCAAAGAAAAAATTAAGACAAATTATAGAGATAAGTAATAAATTATGATGACATATAGATTAAAAGAGGATAATTTACACCCTTTAGTTTCAAAGTTTGGAAGAAAAATAGCCAATGGTGTAGTGATATTACAAGGAGACTTAGCAGCTGGTAAAACTACACTTGTAAAAGCAGTTGTAAAGGCGATGGGTATTGAAGATACTGTAACCTCTCCTACGTTTTCTCTGCAGCAAGTGTATGGTGAAAAAATATATCACTATGATATGTACAATCATGGACTTGAGCATTTCTTATCATTGGGAATGTTAGAGGAACTTGAAAAGAGCGGTATTCATTTTGTAGAGTGGGGGGATGCATCATTATTAAAGATCTTAAATGATGCTGAAATACCTACAACTGTAATAGAAATTGTGAAAGTATCAGAAAATGAAAGAGAGTATAGGGTAGAGTATGCACACACTTAGAGCGGTAGATCTTCAAAAGAAGATAAAGAATTTAGAAATAGTTAAGGGGATGAGCCTTGAGGTTTCAAGTGGTGAAGTTGTAGGGCTTCTTGGACCAAATGGAGCTGGAAAAACAACTACTTTTTATATGATATGTGGTTTAGTAGAAGCAACTGCAGGAGAGGTCTTTTTTGATGGTGAAAATCTTTCAAAAATGCCACTTCATCAGCGTGCTATAAAGGGGATAGGGTATTTACCTCAGGAGGCTTCCATTTTTAAAGATTTAAGTGTTGAAGACAACCTTATGGTAGCTGCTCAAGTGAGCATAAAAGGCAAAGAAGCACAAGAAGCAAGAATTTTAGAGCTTCTTGATATGTTTAATATTGAGCCAATTCGCTATAGAAAGGGTGTGAGTTTAAGTGGTGGAGAGCGTCGACGTGTAGAGATTGCACGTGCACTTGTGAATGAGCCAAAATTTTTACTCCTTGATGAACCTTTTGCTGGGGTTGATCCTATTGCTGTTATGGATATTCAAAAGGTTATTAAACAGTTAGTTTCATACGATATAGGTGTTCTTATTACAGATCATAATGTTCGTGAAACACTTGATGTATGTGATCGTGCTTATGTTATTAAGTCTGGTGAACTCCTTGCAAGTGGTACGAGTGAAGAGATAGGGCAGAATGAAGATGTTCGTAAGCACTATCTTGGTGAAAACTTTAAACTGTAGTTAGTTGAAAATATGGCAGCCTTAAGACAAACCCAATCAGTAGAGACAAAGCATAAACTCTCAAATACTCTACGAAATTGGCTGCCTATTCTTCACTCTTCACTCTCTGATTTAGGAGAAGCTATGGCTCCTTTTGTAGAAGCAAACCCTGTTGTAGAGATAGAATCAGGTTATGAAGAGAACTTTGAAACAAAAATACCACGAAAAATTATAAGTCGCGGTGTAAGTAACTCAAGAACAGAAAAAATAGAAGCACTTACAATTCATCGTCGTACACTCTATGAAATCCTTGATGAACAGTTAGAAGCTCCACTTTTTCCTACTCCAATATCGCAAAAAGTAGCACAGTTTGTTATTTCAAACCTTGATGAGTTTGGACTTTATGAGGGTGAAAGTGAACTCTTTTGCCGTAAAAATAGTATAACTTTAGAGTATTTTGAAAAAATTCGTCTCCGTTTTGCACATATAGATCCTGTTGGAATAGGGGCAAAAGATATAGCAGAATCTTTTCTTTTTCAACTAGATAACTCTGAAATAAGTGACCATGCATACACATTAGCAGTGGATATTATAAATAATTTACAAGAGATCCATAGTTTTGCTAAAAAAAAGTATTTTTCTGAAGTAATGCATGTGTTAGGGAGCTTTAAAAATCCACCTAATATTGAGTATCAGGAAGATTCTGCACAGATAGTTCCAGACTTAATGATATACTTTAATGATGAAAAAAACATAGAGGTAAAACTCAATGATGCATATTACCCAACGATAAATATAGATACAAACTATGGTGTAGAACATGAGTTTATAACTCAGAAAATAAAAGAGGCAAAATCTCTTGTCGATGCACTAGACATGAGAAAAGCAACACTTTATAAAGTAGGACTTATGATAGTAGAGTATCAGTATGAGTTTTTTACAGGTGGCAGTATTATGCCACTTACTTTAAAAACACTAGCCGATGAGTTTGGGCATAATCCCTCTACTATTTCACGTGCTATTGCAAACAAATATATTGCTTGTGAGAGAGGTACCTTTGCTATGAAGGAGTTCTTCACTACAGCTATAGATGAAGATGTGTCAAATGCAGCGATTAAAGAGTTTTTGATAGCACTTATAAAAGAAGAGAGTAGAGAAAAACCTTTGAGCGATATGAAAATTCTTGCTATTATTGAGGAGAAATTTAAAGTAAAAATGGTTAGAAGAACCATCGCTAAGTATAGAAAACAACTTAATATAGCGGGATCTAGTGAGCGTAAAAAGTTGTATCAGTTAGGTGGAT
>CAZMBK010000123.1:0-4445 GCA_964564315.1 uncultured Sulfurimonas sp. | reverse complement strand
AGAATGATACAATTTGAACTAAAAGATGAATATATAGAACTTTTTAAACTAATAAAAGTACTAGATTTAGTAGATACAGGTGCACAAGCAAAAATGATAGTATCTGATGGTTATGTGGAGCGTAATGGAGAGAAAGAACTTCGTAAACGTGCTAAAATTAGAAAAGGTGACAGACTCTTAATTGGAGATGATGTTGAGATAGAAGTTTTATAGGTAACAGGGTAAAGCTAATATTTAAAAAATTAAACTATAATTTCAAAAATTAAAATAAGGCAATATATAATGTTTGGAAGAGCAAAACTTAAAGAGTATAACATCAGTGCAGAAGAGTCACTAAAACAGCAATATGCAAAAATATCTACAGCCAAGGGTGATATTTGGATAAAACTTTTTCCAGATGAAGCACCAAATACAGTAGCAAATTTTGCACACTTAGCAAATACAGGTTTTTATAATGACTTAACTTTTCACCGTGTAATTCCTGGTTTTATGGCACAGGGTGGTTGTCCAACTGGAACAGGAACTGGTGGTCCTGACTGGGCTATAGCATGTGAGACAAGTACAAATACTTCTGTTCACCGTCCAGGAACACTCTCTATGGCACATGCTGGACCAAACACTGGTGGAAGTCAGTTTTTTATCACTTTTGTAGATACACCTCACTTAGATGGTGTTCACACTGTTTTTGGTGCGATCGAAGAGGATGATGAAGAGAGCTTTAAAGTACTTTCTCAGATTCAAGGTCAGGATGCTATTAACTCTATATCTGTTGTAGAAACTAGAGACTAAGGTAGAACTATTTTAGTCCATATATGTTGTAGTGTAGATAGCCACTTCTTTTTAGAAAAACTACAACAGGATTTTCCCAAGGAGAAACTTACGGGTTTCTTCTATGATCCTAACATTCACCCCTATTCTGAATATAAACTGCGTTTACTCGATGTAGAAAGAAGTTGTAAAAAACTTGGCATAGATTTAATTGAAGGGGAATACGACTATGAAAACTGGCTTCAAGCCGTCCGTGGACTTGAAAATGAACCTGAAAAAGGGGCTCGTTGTGAAGTCTGTTTTGATAAGCGTTTTAGTGTAAGTGCAGAGAAAGCTTTAGCACTTGGTGAAAAAAAGATTACAACTACTCTTCTTGTTAGTCCTCTGAAGTCTCAAGAGCAACTTAAACGAGTAGGCGATGCTTTTTATGAGAAAAATGGTGTAGAGTTTATAGCTGTTGATTATAGAAGCGGGGGAGGGAGTCAAGATCAGAGTCGTGTGACAAAAGAGGAACAACTCTATCGTCAAGATTACTGTGGCTGTGTCTTTGGACTTACTATGCAAAGAGAGCAACAGGACAAACTGATGGATGAGATGTTCTCTCCTATCTGTGGCTCTATACTACCTGCTTCTATTGAAGAACGCATAGCTATGTATACTCATCGTAATGAGATTGAAGATGAGGGAAAAGAGTATAAAATAGTAAAACAAAAATTTTTAAACTATAGACAACTTAACTTTAAGCTTTTAAAAGGTAAAACAGTAGTGTTGGATGCCTATGCCCTTAGTTACTCAACACTTCCAAGAGGAAGAGCACAAGGAAAAATAGAATACTCTCTTAAAAATATTCACTACTTTAATAGAGAAGAGATAAAGTTTATAACATTAGCTTTTTATAATGAGCAAAATAAGACAGAATATAAAACTGTAAAAGAGTTGATTTATAATCCCTTAACACAAGAAAAAGAACTTCTCTTTCGAGTAAAGTTAAATGCCACAAACTACGACTTAAGCCCCATTATTGTTGTAGAAGATATACCAGAGGGAAAACTAACAATTAGACTCGAAACAAAAACTTACGAAGACACAAAAGAAAAGCTAATCATTCTATAATCTTTTTTAGGGTAAAATATCTAAAATATTACTATAAGGCTTTTATATTATGACTATGGATGTTATGGAAATTCAGCAAATTTTACCTCACAGATACCCTTTTTTACTTGTTGATCGTGTTACAGAACTTACAAAAAGTGAGTCAGTAGTTGGCTATAAAAATGTGTCTATTTCAGAACCCGTTTTTCAAGGGCACTTTCCTGAGCATCCTATTTATCCAGGTGTTATGATCCTAGAAGGGATGGCTCAGGCTGGTGGAATTTTAGCATTTGAAAGTATGGATATGACAAAAGAAGAAGCTGCACAAAAAGTGGTATATTTCATGAGTATTGATAAAGCAAAGTTTCGTGCACCAGTTCGTCCTGGTGACAAACTGGAGTACCATATTACAGTTATAAAACAAAAAGGTGCTATTTGGATGCTTAATGGAAAAGCTTATGTTGATGGTACTTTAGTTTCTCAAGCAGAACTTAAAGCTATGATAGTAGATAAATAGAGTCTATTTTGAGTAATGAAATATCTAGCTTAGCTGTTATTGAAGATGGTGCAGTTATTGGTGAAAATGTAAAAATCGGTCCATTTTGTTTTATCTCTTCTCAAGCTATTATTGGTGAGGGGAGTACTATAGACGCAAATGCTTGTGTTTATGGAAAAACAACTATTGGGAAAAATAACCATATATTTTCTCATTCTGTAATTGGAAGTATTCCTCAAGATTTAAAATTTAATGGTGAAGATGTTGAGCTTATCATCGGTGATGATAATACAATTCGTGAGTTTACACTCTTTAACCCTGGAACAAAGGGTGGTGGTAGTAAAACAATAGTTGGGAATCATAATCTATTTATGGGTTATGTTCATTTAGGTCATGATGTGATTATTGGAAACCATTGTATTTTAGCGAATGCAGCTACATTAGCAGGGCATGTAGAGCTTGGTGATTATGTTGTAATTGGTGGAATGACACCTATTCATCAGTTTATTCATATTGGTGATTATGCGATGATTGGTGGAGCAAGTGCTTTAGCTCAGGATGTTCCTCCTTTTTGTATGGCTGAGGGAAATCGTGCGAATCTTAGAGGGCTAAACCTTACAGGCCTTCGTCGTAAGCTAGCACGTGAAGATATAAATGCACTAAAATCTGCTTACAGAGATCTTTTTGAGTCAGGGCAACCACTCAAAGACACAGCAAGTAGAATTTTAGAAGAGACAACGAATCACTATGTAAATGATTTATGTGATTTTGTACTTAAAACTAAACGCGGAATTCCGTTTGAAAGGAAAAATTTAGATGATAAATAGACACTGTAGCTTTTGTGATGCAATTGAAAGTGAAAAGAACCCTCTTATAGCTGGAAATGGCGTTTATATCTGTAAAAACTGTGTAGTTTCAGCATATAAAATAATGTTTGGAGATGAGAGTGTAGCAGAGACACAAGCTTCTCAAGAGTTACTCGAAGCTGTAGATAATCTTATGACACCAAAAGAGTTGAATAACTTCTTAGGTGATTATATTATTGGTCAAGAGAGAGCTCGTAAACTTTTAAGTGTAGCTGTTTATAACCACTATAAAAGAATTTTTAAAACACATCATGTTGAAAATGATGATACAGAAATTGCAAAGTCAAATGTACTGTTAATTGGACCTACAGGTTCAGGAAAGACATTGATGGCACAGACAATAGCGAGGGTACTTAATGTCCCTATTGCCATTGCAGATGCAACAAGTTTAACAGAAGCTGGTTATGTTGGAGAAGATGTTGAAAATATTCTTACTAAACTGATTCAAGCTGCTGATGGAGATGTTGAACGTGCACAAAAAGGAATTATCTTTTTAGATGAGGTAGATAAAGTAGCTCGTATGAGTGAAAACCGCTCTATCACTCGTGATGTTTCAGGTGAGGGTGTACAACAAGCACTTTTAAAGATTATTGAAGGTTCTTCTGTAAATATTCCACCAAAAGGTGGACGTAAACATCCTAACCAAGAGTTTACATCTATAGATACTACAAATATTCTCTTTATCTGTGGTGGTGCATTTGATGGTCTTGAAGAGATTCTTAAACGCAAGCAGGGTGAAAATGTACTTGGTTTTGGGCATGAAAAGAAAACAAAAGATGAGAAAAAACCAACATTTGATATGGTTGAGCCTGATGATTTAGTTCATTTTGGTCTTATTCCTGAACTTGTTGGGCGTCTTCCTATTATTGCATCTTTGAGTGAAATTAGTGAAGATGATATGGTTCGTATTTTAACTGAGCCTAAAAACTCACTTATTAGACAGTATCAAAAACTGTTTTCTATAGATGAAGTAGAGTTAAACTTTGAAGAGGATGCACTTTTAGCGATTGCTAAAAAGTCTATTAAACGTAAAACAGGTGCTCGTGGACTTCGTGCGATTTTAGAAGAAAATATGATAGATATTATGTATGAGCTTCCAGAGTATGCTGGATATGAAGTGCTAATAACTCAGGCCGTAATAGATGATGGTGAAGCTCCCCTCTATATTAAAAAAACAACACAAAAAACAGCATAAGGGAAATTTATGATATTTAATAAATTAG
>CAZMBK010000122.1:0-4457 GCA_964564315.1 uncultured Sulfurimonas sp. | reverse complement strand
CTATTAAGAAGTTGAGAGATGAAAAAGGGTAACTTATTTCTATACTCGACCGTTAGGTTTAGAAAAACTTATTTGAACTTAAATTTAAAATTAGATATAATTAAGATTAGATTAATAAAGAGGAGCTTGTTTGTTAAATATTCCAAGAGAAGACGAATTATTATTGCAACAATTAATTAAAGAAAAAAACATATCAGAAGAGTTAATATATAAGTTAGTAAATAAAGCAATAGAAGTGAGATATCAAGATAGAGTTGCTGGGCTAAAAGATGAAATATCAGATTTAATCAAAGAATATGCAAATGATAAGAATAAGGCTATGAGATGATATTAAAAAAACTTTTTATAAAAAATATGTTTGCTTATCTTGGAGAAATTGAAATTGATTTAGAACCAAAAGACAATAAAAATATTATTTTAATAGGTGCAAGAAATGGTAGAGGAAAAACATCTTTTTTAAGAATAATTAGAATTTTAATTCATGGTTTAAAAGAGAATATTGATTTTACAAAACAAGATGCAAAATTAACTCCAAATGAATATGCTTTGGGAAAAGGAACTAAATGGGAAGGAATTTTTTATAAAAAATTTGGTATTTCTCAAGCTTCAATAAAAGGCATTTTTGAATTAGATGGAAAAGAGCTTATTATAAATAGAGAATTTGAAAAAACTGCTGTAAGTTTTAGAGAAAATTTACAAGTATATTTTGATACAGAAAAACAATTAAATGAACAACAATTTTTAGATAATGTTTTACCGAAAAATTTTGCTCAATTTTTCTTTTTTGATGGTGAGAAACTTGAAAATTTAATGAATACTCAAAATCTAAATATTAAAGAATCGCTAGAGGTATTATTAAATATAAAAACTTATGAAAAATTAATAACAAATATAAAATCAATTCAAAGAGAATATAAAAAAGAAACAGAAAACACCCCTACAAGTAGTGAAATAGAAAAGTTAGAATTAAATAGAAGCAGTTTATTAACTGATATTAAAATAAATAAAAATGAAATAGAACAAATTGAAAAAGAGATAAAAATATTAAAAATTGATATTGATGAAAAAATAGATAAATTAACAGATTTATTAGCTAATAAAAAAGCAGATTTTAAACCATTAAAAGATGAAAAAAATAAAATTGATAAAGAATTAATAGAATTAAAAGAGTATATTTCAAAAAAAATAAAAGGAGTTGATTTATTAATTTTAATGACTGAAGATTTAAGTAGAAATTATTTGTCTAAACTTGAAGATAATAAAACAAATTATAAACTTGACGAACAATTAAAAAATTTTAGTGATAATTTGCGAAATATGATTCGTCGTATTCAAGATAAATTATTTGATGTTGATGATATAGAATATAATATAGAAAGCTATAAAGTAGATTATTACAAAGATAGATTAGATGACCTTAGAAAAGAACAATATGAAGAATTTAGTAAAAGAATGAGAAGTAAAAATCAAGAACAAGTTATTTATTATAATGAAGATGACAAAGAAAGACTAAATAAAGCTTTTGAAGAAAAAGCAATTATGTATGAAAAATTTAGTTCTTTACAAACTTTAGAGAAAAGATTAAAAGAGATTAAAATTAAACTTGAAGATGCAACAGAAAGTGAAAGTGAAAATGATTATGTTATAAATCAATATAAACAAGAACAAGAAGAATTAGAAGTAAAAAAATCAAATTTTGAACAAAAAATTGGTGAATTAAAAAAAGATATAGAATTAAAAACCGAAAGTAAAAATAATTTAGATTTAGAAATCAAAAAATTAGAAAAAACACTGAATTTATCTAAACCAATTCTAAATGCTATTGATTTAAGTGATAATTTAATTGAATTTTTTCAAGAGTTTAAATTAAAACTTTTACACAAAAAGATAGAAGATTTAGAAAATGAATTTAATAATTATCTTTATGAGTTAGCTTATGATAAAAATTGGATTAAAATGGTTCAAATTAATGATAAATTTGAAATAAAACTTTTAAATTTTTTAGAAAGAGAAATGTCTATTAGTTCTTTATCTGCTGGGCAAAGACAGATTTTAGCGACAGCCTTAATTCAAGCTTTAGGCTCTGTTTCTCAAGTAAAATCATTTATTTGTATAGATACTCCATTAGCAAGAATAGATTTAGAAAATAGAGAACAAGTTATTACAAAATATTATCCAAAAGCTTCTAAACAAGTTATTATTCTATCAACTAATAGTGAAATAGATCCATCAAAACAAGAATATAAATTTATGAAAGACTTTATATCTAAAGAATATACAATCATTTCAGATGAATATAAGTCATCTTTTGAAGATGGTTATTTTAATGAAATAAGCAGGGGATAAAATGGCTATAACTAGAATAACAGCTCATATTAATAAAAGAGAAATATTAAGACAGTTTAATCAACTTATTTCTAATGAATTTGAAGCAAAATTTTATGATTTAATAATATGGAGAATAGCTTTTATTTTATCATTAAAAAGTAATATTAGTGAGAATGAATTAAAAGAAAAATATGAATCTATTGGAGTAGGACATCAAAATATTTCTCAAGATGTTATAAGTGTTGCTGATGATGAAACAAAATATTTATTTATTAATTTATTATCATTAGTTCATAATAAAAAAATAGATATAAAAGAAGAATTTCCTGAACTTTTAAAACTTCATTGTAGACATGGGTTTGATATTTTAGAAAATGAAATATCTGATATAAGTATAAACGATAATATAATAGATTTTTTTATAAATGAATTAAAAACTCCTGAAAATATTAATGTAAATAGTAGTAATAATGATAATGAATTAATAACAAAATTTAAAAAAGCTATTTTAGAGATAAAAGCACCATTGAAATTTATTGAAGAAAAAACTTTTGATAGAGTTAGAAAATTATATTTTGATATCGAAGATATTACCTATGCAACTAAAAATAAGTTATTTAGTCAAAATTTAATTTTACAACTTGAGACAGCAACAGCACTAAGAGATAAGCTATATATACAACAAACAAAACAAGAGAGAATTATTACTATTAATATAATAAAAGATAATCAACCAATTTTTATAAGTGATTATCAATCTGAAATGAATAATACTGATTTATCTTTTATTGTTGGTATGGATGATGAAGATAATATAGAAATAACAAACCTAAAAGACTTAATACATATTCTTGTTGCAGGAACAACTGGAAGTGGAAAAACTGTATTTTTGCACTCTTTAATTTATCAATTAGTTAAAAAAGATATAGAATTATATTTAATTGATGGTAAAAATGGATTTGAATTTGGGAAATATGAATATAATCAAAATACAAATGTTATCATTGATAATGAGGAGATAATTCCAACTATTAAAAATATCATAGAGGAAATGGAAAATAGATTTACTTTTGATAATATAGAACATTCAAAACCGATAGTTGTAATAGTAGATGAATTTGTAGATTTAATAATGCAAAAGAAAATTATTGAAGATTTATTTGTAAGATTAGCTCAAAAAGGTAGAGGGGCTAAAGTGCATTTAGTTTTAGCTACTCAACGACCAGATAGTAATATTTTAAAAGGTGTTTTAAGATCTAATATTCCATCAAGAATTGCTTTTAAAGTTCAAAAATCAACAGAAAGCAAAATAATATTAGATGAAACTGGAGCAGAAAATTTATTTGGTAAAGGAGATATGTTGTTTTCTAATGGGAAAGAAATCAAAAGATTACAAGGATTTTTAGTTGAATAAGAAGGAAATGAAATGCAAAGAGTAGTAATAGATGTAGAAGATAGATATATAAACCTTGTAACAGAGTTATTATCCAATTTAAAACAAAATATTATAAAAAATATTGTTATTGAAAAAAATGAACAAACAAGTAACACTATATCTAATTTAGAAAGATTTAGACAACTTAAAGCTAAATCAAACAATAAAACAACTCTAACTATGGATATAGCTATAAATACAAATGAGATGGTAAAAGATGGTTTACTTTGATACAAATGTCTTAATCTATGCTTTTGCTAAAAATGTAGATAATCTTGAACAAAGCAAAATATCAACTACATTAGTTGAAAAAGCACTTGATAATAATACTTTGATAGTATCACAAATCACACTTTGTGAATTTGCTTTTGTATCAGCTAAGATGAATGAAGATAAAGAAGATATAGATGATAATTTAGAATTTTTATCAACTTTTTTTAAACCATCAAATTTTAGTGTAAATCAAAGAATGATAGAAATATTAAAAGATAAAAATTTATATACAAGTTCATTTGATATATTTCATTTAGCTTTTGCAGAGTATCATAATTCAAAATTAGTTACATTTGATAAAGGATTTAAAAAATTACAAAATATCTCTAAAATTGAAATTGATATTAAGTAGCAAACCTAACAAATCAGAGAAGCTAATAAATTACCCTTGCGGTTAATTTATAGCTTACTTTGGTCGTTA
>CAZMBK010000121.1:0-4473 GCA_964564315.1 uncultured Sulfurimonas sp. | reverse complement strand
ATAGCATTTTCAAGTAAAACTATAATTTGTTTAAAAATTCTTGCATATCTTTTTCGTAGTCTTTTTGAGTTAAAAGTATAGCCGTATCACTTTGTACTTCTTTTGAGAGTATATTATCCCATAGTTTATTTGAAAAAAGTTATTTAAAGCTCATATTAAACTGTAGTTTTTTTAATTAACTCAATTATTCTATAAAAAGCCTATTTTAGAGTTATTTGGATTATATTAGATCGAGTGATGGTGGAGCTGTGGAGGATCGAACTCCAGTCCAGAACCAAGTTTTCTATGGCGTCTACATGCTTAGAGAAGTTGTTTGGGTTTAATTTTGCTTCTCACAACTTGCAAAGATAGACAAAACGAGCCTCGGGATTCGTATTAAGCTGAGACAGACTTAATATATATCTACATAAGGGTTATACTTCGAATCCTATTTATCTAGAGTCCATAGGTGAAGCAGCCCGTCCTCTAAGAGGGGGTAAAACTTAAGCTACTGCTAAAGCTGGGCGGTAATTTGTATTGTTTGCATTTAAGCAATTGTGAGCCGTGTAACGGAAATGCTCAGTCCGGCATGCAACCATAGACTACTTAATCCTGTCGAAACCATGTCAGCCCCGTGGTTAGAATGTAATTATAGCATACTTTTATAAATCATCTAGTTTAAGGGTCAATCCTTTTAGATGTGAGATAGGGTGTGAGTAGGCTATTCCAGCTCCTTCACCTGTTAAATCAAGAGCATCTACAATAGATTTAATAATATTATCAACATTTTTTGTTTGAGTAATAAACATTAAATTAGAGTCATGTTCTCCCTCATGGAGCCTGTTGAAAAGATTTTCTATTTTTTCAAGTCCCATCCCGTGTGCTTTTGTAATGGTAACACCCCGAGCCCCTGCATCTCTTGCAGCCAAGAGTGCTTTTTCTTCTTTAGCTGAAGGGACTATGACATGAACGGCTGAGAAAGGCATATCGTAAGAGTGTCGTTTATCGGTTCCTTGAATATTAATAGTCGAGAGCTTCATATTGTGAACATCTTCTATAGCATGGCGGAGTTCATCCATATGGAGTAGCTCTTTTTCATGTTCACCTTTAACACCCATCTTTTCAGTGATGATACCATAAAGCATTACTGTTATCATTGGAAATAGTGATGCAAATGCGATAAGTCCAAAACCGTCTATTAGCGGATCTCGTCCTTCTATATTTGTCGCAAGACCAAGACCAAGGGCTGCAACTAATGGTACTGTAACCGTTGAAGTTGTAACACCACCACTATCATAGGCAATAGGAATAATATATTTTGGTGCCATAAATGTAAGGGCGATAACAAAGAGATATCCAGCCATAATATAGTAAACTATTTCACCCCCTACAACAATACGATAAGCACCAAGAGCGATCCCAATAGCAACACCAAGCGCAACAAATAAACGTAGCACGAAGTCATTTATTTTACCATCACTAATCTCTTTTGCTTTTCTAGCGATGGCGGTCAATGAGGGTTCCGCCATAGTAGTTGAGAAACCTATAAGAAAGCCAAAAGAGTAGATAATGATGTTGTTATCATAACGAGTAAGTTCAAGTGCCATAGTCTCACCAACAGAGAAGAGACCCATCTCTAAACCAACGATGAAAGCATCTAATCCAAGTATAACAAGTCCGAAACCTATCATAACATTTTTAAGATTTTCAATAGGTTTTTTAAGAATAATATACTGAAAAAAGAGAATAACAGCTAAGATAGGAACAACATCAACGATCACACCTCCAAGACCTTTGAGTATATCGATGATCTTAAAGTCAAACTGTGCAGCAGTAACAGCTTGTTTAACGGGTGCTAATCCAGCTGCGACTGGTGCAGTCGCATTTGTAATGGGTGTAACATCTATGAACTCATATACAAAAATACCATAAAATTGTACAAATATCATAGGGGTTAAAGAGGCAAAAGCTATAAGCCCAAAACCATCTAAAACAGGATTTCTCCCCTTTATAGTTGATGCTAAACCGATCCCTAAGGCTGC
This sequence comes from uncultured Sulfurimonas sp., assembly GCA_964564315.1. Taxonomy (GTDB): domain Bacteria; phylum Campylobacterota; class Campylobacteria; order Campylobacterales; family Sulfurimonadaceae; genus Sulfurimonas. Next base: position 2,452 of record CAZMBK010000121.1, on the reverse strand, counting down.
TACAAGGGGTACAGTGACGGTTGATGTCGTTACACCTCCGAGGTCATAAGCAAGCCCTACTATCTCTTTTGGAGCGAACATTGTAGCACTCACAACCATTACATACCCAGTAATGATATAGTAGTGAATAGGGTGCCCTTTAATGATTCTCCACACTCCAAGAACAATGGCAAAACCAACACTAAACGCAACAACCATACGAAGTGTAGTTGCATCGATGCGACCAGCACTAATGTCTGCCGCTTTTTGGGCTATAACTATGAGAGCAGGTTCGGCAACGGTAGTCCCAAAACCTATCATAAAAGCAAAAATAACAATCCAAAAAGTGGAGCCTTTATGTGCAAAGTCACTTGCTAAACCCTCTCCAACAGGAAAGATTCCAACTTCAAGACCAAGAAGAAAAACAGCAAGACCAACACCAACGATACCAAGACCGATGGCAGTACTTAACCAGTTCTCAGGAACCGACTGAATAATGGCAAGTTGAAAAAACATAATAACCAAAATAATTGGCAGAAGGTCACGAAAGGACTCTTTTAACAGTTGTAAAAACGATGATATACTTAACATCCATAACCTTTGTCTAATTTATATTAGGAATAATAGCTAAAATAGAGATAGGTTGCTATAATTTTATTATGAAAACATTATTTATAGGCGGAATTAAGAGTGGAAAGTCTTTTAATGCCGAAAAATACACATTAAATTTAGCAGATAAAAAACCAATCTATTTAGCAACAACAGAATTTATAGATGAGGGGATGGCAGTTCGTATACAAGAGCATAAAAAGCAACGCAGGGAAAACTTTACTACACTTGAAGAGCCATTGTATCTTTTTGAAAAAATAGGTAAAAAAAAGGAAAGTATTTTAGTAGAGTGTCTTAGCATGTGGATAAACAACATGATGTATCACAAAAAGAGTTTTAATGCGATGCAAGAAGAGCTTACAAAATTACTTTCATTAGAAAACAACATAGTATTTGTTCTAAACGATGTAGGGGCTGGTGTTGTTCCAGAAAACAAACTTGCTCGTGAATTTGTAGATATAAGTGGTAAACTCTCTCAGCTTGTAGCAAGTGAGTGTGATGAAGTTTACCATACTATAGCTGGTATTAGTACGAGGATAAAATGAGAGAATTTTTAAAAGGATTTGCTCTTGGAGTCTCAATGCTTACAACACTTCCATTTTTTAAAGTTCACCATTTTACAAAAGGTATAAACGGTTATAGTGTCCTCTCTTACCCTATAATAGGATTTTTTTTAGGCTCTATGCTATATGGGGTTTACTTACTTTTAACTCCTTACATTCCTACTTTTCACCTTGGAGTAATACTCTTTGCTTTATGGGCTTATTTTACAGGGGCACTTCATCTTGATGGATTTTGTGACACAGTCGATGGTCTGTATGTTCCTAAAGAGAGAGCTTTAGAAGTGATGAAAGATCCTCATAATGGGGGTATGGGTATGATCTTTGGAGGCATTTTTTTACTCCTAAAAGCTTCCTCTTTAGCGCTGTTTGAACTCTTTTATTTGCTTCCTCTTATATTACTATTGCCACGTTTAGCAGTTGTTATTAGTATTTACTTTTACCCTTATGTCAGTTCAAATGGCATGGGCTCTTTAGCAAAAGAGGAGCTCAAGCTTTGGCAAGTTCTTTTAGCTATTTTTTACTCACTACTTTTAGTAAGCTTTTTTGATGCATGGGCTCTTTTACTCCTTAGTTTCCTCCTCATTTTTGGAATAAAACAGTTTTTTATACAGCGCTATGGAGGGTTCACTGGAGATATCTATGGTTTTAGTATAGAGGTCATAGAGCTTGTTCTTTTAAATGCAGTTATTATGGGATTAGTGTGAAAATAATATTGATCAGACATGGAGAGGTTGAAGAAGCCTACCATAAATGTTATAACGGGCATATAGACATCGCTCTTTCACAAAAAGGAAAAGCAGAAGCTAAGTGTTTGGCAGAAGTGTTTAAAGAGAGCGAATTTGATAGAGTTTACTGTTCAGACTTAAAACGCTCAAGAGAGACTTTAAAACCTTTTAGACAAGAAAAACAGGCAATCTATACGGAGCTTTTACGAGAAAAATCTTGGGGAAAACATGAGGGAATCTCTTTTGATGCAATTATAAAAGAGGGTGAAATTAAATATGAAAACTTTTTACAATGGATAAATGCTTTGGATGGAGAGGATTATAACTTTTATATTCAAAGAGTTAGAAAGTTTTTTTTAGATTTTTTACTGCAGGAGAATTTAGAGACCGCTTTAGTCGTCACACATGCGGGAGTTATACGAAGTCTTATAGCTATAATCAATAATCTTTCATTAGAGGAAGCTTTTTGTATAGATGTGCCTTATGGATCCTATATAGTTTTTGATACAAAAAAAATGAGTTTTAGTGAAGTTAAATATAAATCCTGCTAGAATGTCACTCTTCTTTATAAATAAA
>CAZMBK010000120.1:0-4480 GCA_964564315.1 uncultured Sulfurimonas sp. | reverse complement strand
TTTTCATCAATATATTTAATGTTTTTAATAGTTTCAATCTCATTATTTATATTTTCAAGTTCTGTTTTTATTTCTTCATCTTTAATTTCTTCTATTTTTACTTCTTCTTTTTGTTCTTGTGCTTCTGTTTCAACTTTTTCTTGTTCTTTAATTTCTTTTACTTCTGTTTCTTCTTTTATATAATCTTCATATGTTCTGGATATCGGTTTAGTCACATATTTATTTATATTTTCAACGTCTTCATCCTTATATTTGATATTTTTAAACACATAATCTTTTCTTTCATTCATATTTATTACACCGATATTATTTTCGTTTAAAAATTTTAATATTTGTAAATGTGTATTTGTAATTTTGTGTATTTTTAAAATATCATTTACTATTTCAAAGTTTTGTATAGTAAATATGAACTGTTTTGGGTTATTGTTATTAATAATTACTTTATCTCCAAATTCTTTTTTTAAGTTTTCTTCTAATTGTTTTCTTTCTTCTATTGTTAAGTTGTCTGCAAGTGTCAAAATATATTGTATGTAAAGCGGAACGCGTTGACTTGTATTATTTTTTAAGTTTTCAAGTTCTTTTTTACTAAATCCGCTTTTTCTGTCACCTAACGCAACTTCGCTTCCATCTTCTTTTACTATAACTGCACCTGAAAATCTTGGTATTTCACCTAAAAAATTTGTTATTGTATTGTAATGTAATAATGTTTTTTTCATTTTTAAAATCCTTTCTTCTTTTAATTTTTTTGAATTTGTAAAATTAATTTTTGTTTTGTTTAGTGTTTGTAATTGTTTAATAAATGTTTGTTTGTCTATTTTTTTAATACTATTAATTTTTTTATAAATAGTGTTGTTGTGTTCATCAGTTTTTATGTATATGTGGTAATGTTGTATGTTTTCATCTTCTACAAAATTTTCATTTTTCTCATCATGCGGAATAATAAACACTTCATCAAATTCTTTTAAAAGTTCTGTTATGTCAATAAATTCATTTTCAATCACTACCTGTTTAAATTCATCTAAATTAATTTCTGTTTCTGCATTTTCTTTATTTGTAAAAGCTTCCAAGTACCTTTCTTCATCCTGTATCTTCAAATTTTGATAAACTTTTGTTTTAGTTTTCATTTTATACCTTTAAATGTTGATACCCTAAAGGTTGTAAGGTATGTATTTATATTATAAAAAAATCTGTATAAAAAAGAAGGAAAATTTAAAAATTTTTTGTGGAAAGTTTCCTTTTAAAAAGGAAAATCCTCGTCATCAAGTGGTTCTATGTATAGTTGCGGTTTTTGTTGTGTTGTGTTATAATTTTTATTGCCAGTATTTAAAGAAGCTTTCCCAGCTTCTTTTTTTAACTCATTGTATTTTTTCTCCAACTCGTTGTATTTGTTTGTTATTTCATCTAATAATTTTTCTTTTTGCGCCAGTTTCTGTTTTAATTCTTTAATTTTTAAATCTCTTGGATCTAATTTAAATTTCTCTTTCTTTTTTAAAGCTTCATATTTTTCCATTAAAAATTTTAAATCAAAAATATAAAATCTGGATTGTTTACCACTAATAGTTTCTCTATCATAATCAAAATTAAAAATATTTTTTAGTTGTGTCTCTTTAAATTTATATTGCAATTTTTTATAAGTTTGTTCATCTACAATATTTTTTATATAATCCTGCAGCCATTTTTTAAATCCTGTTATATATACTTTTTTCTCAACATCATCTATCACAATCCTTTTATCATAAGAAATAAAATCTCTTAATTCATTTTCCATTTTATTAGTTTCTACATAATCTATAAATAAATCAAGCAGTAAAAACTCTAAGTTTGCTACATTCAATTTTCTTTTTTCTATTATTTTTTCAAGTTTTTTATTTATATTAATGTTATTTCTTTTAATAAAATCAATTCTTTTTTTTATATAATTCATCAGAAAATATTGTAAATGTATATGTAATTCATCTTTATCAATTCCCTCATCAATCAAATCTTGTACTTTTTTAACATTATTACTTACACTAAAATCTATAATTCTGTTAATAATTTGGTCGTCAGTAGCTTCATCAAAACTTGCAGATAATTCTGCACTTGTTAAAAGTTTTGCGAATACTTGTACTTTTGTTCTACTTTTGTATTTGGGTTTTAATTTTATATATCTGTCAATTTTTTTAAGTTCGCTTTTAAAAATTTTAAACTCATCAATCGCTACTAAAATTTTATTTTTAAAATCAAGCGTTGTTAGTTCTGTTCTGTCCTTAAATAAATCATCTGCATCAGTTTCCATTCCGATGTCTAAATCTTCAAAAAGACTTATTAAAAATGTTTTTCCCCAATCACTTGGAGCGTTAATATGTAAAAATGATTTTTTTCTGCTTGTGTCAAACATTATATAGATAATAGTATTTACAAATTCAATAAAATCAGGAAACACATTTTTAACATAAAGTTTTAAGTAATAATTTACTTTATCTTTTTTTATTTTATCTGCATGTTTAAAATAAAAGTTTAAATTGTTTTTAATTACTTTTAATTCAAAAGTATCTGGGTTGTATTCAATTTTAACTGGTTCTTTTTGTTTAAAATCTATCTCATACAATATATTTTCCACGTATTTATAATTTTTGTAATAATCAACGATATCTGCATAAAATGTATTAAAATTGTAATCATACATAGCTAACAATTTTTTAAAGTTTTTATTTCTGTTTAACTTTTGTAATGTGTCATATAAATTTCTTCTTTCTACATCGTTATTTTTTAAAAAGATAATTTCATTTTGTTGTTTATTATTTTCATATAAATAAGTGTTTTCCCATTTTAATATTTTGATAATGTCTTCAATTTTATTAAAATCATTATTAAGTATATTGTCAAAATTAAAATCTTCTAAATTTATGTTATAATTTTTATTATTTTTTTCTTTCCCCATTTTAAATCCTTTTATATAAAATTATTATTAAATTTAATATTTTGCGTATATTCATAATAATGTTCATCTAACACAACTTCATTATTTTTATAATCAATTAAAAAGTATTTAAGTCTAATTAAATACTCAATATAATCTTTTCTGGAATCTTGTGGCCTATTGCTATCTGCATGAAAATAAATTTTTCCATCTAAATTTTCAGGATATTCAAAAGATAAAAATTCAAAATCATTATAATTGACCCATTCTAAATTTCCAAAAATTCCTAACGGTTTGTATTCCCTATTTAAAAAGATAAAGTTCCCATTATCTAACTTAGTAATAGTATAAGGAAGACAATTTCTAATAAATATCCCAGATTTTTTAGAAAATTCAATATTATCAAGATGTTCTTTTTCGATAGATAAAGAATATTTTTTTTCTAAATCAACTTGACAATTGAAAGTACGCGTTTCATTCAAATTTCTAAAAAATCTTTCAATCATATAAATATGATTTACTTTTACATTTTGATAACTATATTTCCCCATAACTAATCCTTTTAATTAAATTTTTTCAATGTTTACTAATGTATTAAATGTGTTGATAAAGTCTTTTTCATCAAAAATGTTATAAGTTGTTTTTTTGGGAAATTTAACTATTTCAACATTTTTAAATTTGTCTATATGTTCTAAAAATAAAGTTCTAAAAGTTGTATAACTAAATTTACCTTTATAATATTTGTCATAAATTTTTCTTAAACTTAACTTTTCCATTTGTTAATCCTTTTTTTTAGTTTTCTGTTTATTTGTTAATATTATAATAAAAAAATATAAAAAACAAAATTAAATTTTTAATATTATTGTTTTATATTCTAAACATTTTGATAAAAGTTCTTTTTCTTTTTTATTAAGTTTATTAAGTATTTTAATATTTTTTCCGTTTGTAAAAGTTAAAATATCTAAAAATCTAAAAAACTTTTTAACTATTCTTAAGTTATATTCTTCTTCGTTTAAATAAAATGAATAGAAGAAATAAACATAATTTCTGCTTGCACTTAATTTATATTCAAAAGTTATTAAGTTTAAATTTTTATTTACTTTTTGTAATTCTTCTATTTTTTTAATTATTTCATTTAATTTATTTCGTGTTTCTCCAGATTTATGATCCCTGAAGTATTTTGGTTTATCTGTAAATTCACTGCTAACAAAACTACTTTTTTTATAATAATTTACATATTCAATAACATCTATCAAATCTTCATATGTTTTTCTTATCTTTTCTATTTGTTCCATTTTAATATTTTTTAGTTCTTCAAAGTTTTTAAAAAACATTTCATAATTTTTAAAAACTTTTTTTAAATTACAATTTTTTTGTTGTTGTTTATTGTTTTTCATTTCCAATCCTTTAATATGTTTTTTTGTTAATTTATTAATATATTTATATTGTAATAAAATTATAACGCTAACAAAATAAAAATCAAAAAAAATTTAAAAAAAATTTACACAAAAGATAATATAAACTAATATAATATAATAGGTTAGACAAATAGACAAAAATTTCTTAAAAATTTTCCAA
>CAZMBK010000119.1:0-4548 GCA_964564315.1 uncultured Sulfurimonas sp. | reverse complement strand
AGTCAAAAAAACTTTAAAAAAAGATGGGTTACTCATAAAAGAAATTATACGAGGAGTGAGTATGTTTTTTAATTTTTTAAGTATAGTATTTTCTCTCATTATAACACTGACATTTATAGGGTGTGAATCTGGATCTGTTGATAGTAGTCCAAAAGAGATAGTACCTATAACCTTTAGTGGTGTTGTTGTCGATGGCTATATTAAAGATGCGACTGTCTGTTTAGATTTAAACTTAAATGCAGTATGTGACAGTTCAGAACCTACTACAAAAACATCTTCAACTGGTGTTTTTAATTTTAATGATATAAATACAACACAAGGTTCTTATATCTCAGTAATTGCTTCTGGAGGTGTTGATACAAGCACTCTCAAATACTTCACTGGAGAATTTAAAAGTATATTATCTGTTGATTCTATAGATACTTATACATATTTAACCCCATTAACAGATCTCGTAGCTACAGAATTTTTAAATTCATCTCCAAGCAATGCTATTCTCTTAAACAACACTAAAAACTTAGTTTCAAATGCTTATACTATATCTCCTTCTTATATTAATAAAAATCCGATGGCTTATGATGGTGTTTATGCGAGGTCTCAAGAAGTACAACAAACTATTGGACTCTTTGAAGCAGTCTCTATAAAGGCTCAAAATAAAATCTTAACCTCTATAGAAAAAAAAATATTACAAAAAGATATAAAAACAGCCCTTATAAAGCAAATAATACATGAGGGAAAACTTGATGTAGTAAAAACTGCTACTTACTTAGAAAAAACATTGAATATTACCTTTACTGATTATGAGAAAACATATCTAGATGAACAGTTAAGAGCGATTAAACTCTCTATAGATGAGTTTAGATCCACTTCAAATAAAACTTCAGCAGACTTAAAAAATTATCAAATTGCATTAGAAAAAAGTGCCGATACTATATATTCGGCTATTACTGTTATGGATGGAAATAGTACTATTCCCATAGTGCCTATAGATATAGATATAGCACAAATTCTTGCTCTCAATGAGACTAATACAACACTCCCTAGTGCGGAGGTAGATGTTACTACACCCGAAACTACACGAGATGTTATCTCATTTGGAGGATATGTTGTAGATGGCTATATATCGGGTGCTTCTATCTGTATGGACTTAAACTACAATGGTTCTTGTGATAGCACTGAACCTAGTACCGTATCAGATAACAATGGTTCATATTACTTTACAAATATAGAAGTAAAAAAAGGAACTGTTTTTCCCGTTATCTCTTCAGGTGGTAGAGATACTACTCTCAATAAATTAAGAAATAGTCAATTACAAAACATTGTTGATACAGCTTCTGTGACTACCTTAAACTTAACACCGATTAGTGACTATATTGCTGTTTCCTTTGCAGAAGAAAACAATAAAACAATAGAAACCCTAAATAATGTACTAGCAAATCTCTCAACAGGATTTGCACTAAGCACTAGTGATCTTTCTATCAATCCTATGCAAGATGTTAATATTTTTATACTTTCTCAAAAATTAGAATATACTCGAAGAATTTTAGAAAAGATTTTAGGTAAAACAGTAACAACTTCCTTACAAAACACAATCAAAAAAGAAATTCTAACTCAGGTTTTAGAGAAAGGATATGCATCTATCGCTTTAGATAGAGTTATAACAACACTAGAAATTGATCTTACACTATCAGTTTCTAGTGAAAAGCGTAGTTTTGCAACAGATCAAATGAATGAAATTTCACGAGTTTTAGATTTAATGGCAAGTAGTTCTGATATTTCAAATTATACTTTACCTACACTACAACTGCAACTTGAAACATCTGTATCAACAGCCATTGATAATTTGCACTATACAGATATAGATTTAACACCTCAAAGTGTCTCTTATAGTGAATTTAGTAGAAGTGATGCTCTCTATGATTCACAAGCTTGTCTTGTAGATTCTACTTATACAAATACATTAACTGATTCAAGTAGTATATCTAACTCGAGTAGTAGTTATACAGCCGATCCAAATAATGGACTTATAGTAAATTCTAGCGGTGATGTAATTACTCTGTATTATGAATCACTCAATCAAACTCTTGTTGGGAGTAATGTAACTCTTTTTTTAGAAAATAGCGATAATTATATAGCATTCGATGAAGCATGGGTACCAATGAAAAAAACAATTTATATACAACTCCCTAAAGATGGTGGAAATAAATATACTTGCTATAGAGCACACTTAAACTCTGTTTTAGCAGGAGGTATAGTATATGAAAAAGTTTTTAGGTATACAGAGCTTCCATAAGCATCTTAATATATTAGGAAAAGTAAATTATTTATGCTAAAATTCTCCTTACTATTGAGAAAAGAGGATAAATATTTATGGTATTACGGCTACTACTTGCACTTTTATTTTTTAATTATGTACTTTTAGCTGAATCTAAGATAGATACAAAGATAGAAGCCGGTATATATATGCCAACATTAAATGGATCAATCAATAATCATCAAAGCTCCTCAGATATTTCTAAAGATTATGGATTTACAAATACCACGGCATCTTATTTATCATTACTGTTACTTTTGGATTATCCTTATATACCCAATCTCTCTATCGATTATTTCTATATGCAAGAAAATGAAGATACCGTGTTAAATAAAACAGTAGCGGTTGCAGATGGTACTTTTTCCTCTAGTATCTCCTCAAAAATTGACTATAATGTATTAAATGCTGTATTTTTTCAAGATTTTAAGAAAAAAGGCTCCTTTTTTTCCTTGTTTGGTAAAAGATACTATACTGGTGATTTAGAATTTGATGTTGGTATAAATACAAAATATATCTCATGGAAGTTTGAGATTCAAGATAAAACTAACCTCAACCAATCACCATCTTGGATTTATGTTAATGAATTTATTGCTTTACCCTACTTAGGCTTTAAATACTATCTTTATAATTTGTCTATTTATTCCAATATTTCAGCTTTATCTTTGATGGATGCAAAGTCGATGAATTATCAAATCGCTTTATCATATAGAGTAATTAATGGCTTGTACTTAAATGGAGCTTATATTCATGAAGAGTTTAAAGCAATTGAAAAATCTGATACTGTTGAGTTTAATACATCTGGTTATAAATTTAGCTTTATTTATGCATTTTAACAACTTATAGGAGATAAAAAATGAAATTATTTTTAACAATACTACTAACACTTGGAACTCTAAACCTTATAAATGCCAAAGATGGCTATCCAGATAATGGTATACAAGAGTATAAAGCACCACAAACTTCATATAAAGATGAGGACACCAGTTCACGTATTACCATCACAGCTATAGGACAAGGTGTTGCCCCCTCTTTTGCGACATCACATGCACAAGCGTATGCCCTTGCAAAACGAGCAGCAACTGCGGATGCTTATAGAGTCATCGCTGAGAGAGTAAAGGGTGTTCGCATTGATGGAAAAGACACCATTAAAAACATGGCTATTAAAAGCTCTTATGTAAACACTAAAGTAGATGCTATGATACGTAATGCGAAGATTATAGAAACAACATTTCAAGATGGTATGTGTGAGGTTGAAATGGAAATAACAGTCGATAAAAACAACTTTAAGTAATCTCCATCATCTTATGGAATAATTTTTGCTTTTCTTCTAAAAAGCACACCCTCTTTTAGGTGTGATAACAGGAGCACAAGATGATTTCACTCGATCTCACCCAGACATCTTCCTCACAAACAGCATCGCAAATAGTCACTAATGATGCAAAACCTGTTCTCTCTTTTAGTGATCTACTTAGAGGCATTTCACAGCCTGTCATTCTCTCTCTTAATAATGAACATGTAGTGGTTCAAGCAGATACAGTATTAAGTACAACAAGCACAACAATAAGCACTACAACTAACACGAACAAAGGAGTCGACTTAGCTACTTTACTAACCAGGACTACTAGTAAGGAGAGTAGTGAGCCTAGAACTACTAAAGAAGCCTTAGCTACTTTACTTACAGGTACTACTCTTAAAGAGAGCAGTAGTGAAGAGAGTGATCTCTTAGTACTTAATGAAGCATTAACAACAAATCTCTCTTCAAAAGATTTAAAGGTACTTATAAATGAAGCAAAAGAGTACCTAAAATCAAAAATCACAGAGCTAACAGCCATGGATGGAGTCAAAGAGAGTGAACTTCCAAAAACTTTAAAAGGTTTAGTTAACTTAGCAAAAGATTTAAAACTCGATATCTCTAAAATTAGTTTTGAAGATGTAAAATCTACTGTAAGCTTAGAGAAAAAGCCTACAGAGAGTTTAAAAACAATGCAAGAAAAACCTCTTAGTGTGCCAAATACAACGCAAGAAAAACCTCTTGGAGTGCCAAATGCAACGCAAGAAAAACCTCTTGGAGTGCCAAATGCAATGCAAGAAAAACCTCTTAGTGTGCCAAATACAATGCAAGAAAAACCTCTTAGTGTGCCAAACACAACACAAGAAAAACCTCTTGGAGTGCCAAATGCAATGCAAGAAAAACCTCTTAGTGTGCCAAATACAACGCAAGAAAAACCTCTTGG
>CAZMBK010000118.1:0-4591 GCA_964564315.1 uncultured Sulfurimonas sp. | reverse complement strand
TAATTAAATCTTTTCCAAGATGTGTTACATCAATATAAACAGCATCTTTTCTTGGTCCAACACCACGACCCTCTCTAATCTCATTTAAAATTGCACGAGATACAACATCACGAGAAGCAAGTTCTAATGCATTTGGAGCGTATTTCTCCATAAATCTTTCACCCTTAGAGTTAAAAAGGCGTCCACCCTCACCACGAGCAGCTTCTGAGATTAAAACACCATTTCCAGAAAGTCCAGATGGATGAAATTGTACGAATTCCATATCTTCAAGAGGAAGACCATGACGAGCAACGATACTTAGACCATCACCTGTATTTGCATGAGCATTTGAGTTAATTTTATATGAACGAGCATAACCACCCGTTGCAAACATTACAGATTTAGCATTAAAGATTACCATTTGCATATCACGAATGTTAAATGCTATGATACCTGACACTTTACCATCTTTATAGATTAAGTCAGCAGCATACCACTCATCCCAAAACTTAACACCAGCACGGTGTGCTTGTTCATAAATAGTTTGTAAAAGTGTAAGACCTGTTCTATCTTTTGCATAACATGCACGTGGAGAAGATTGCCCACCAAAAGGACGTTGTGCAATTTTACCATCAGGAGTACGACTAAATGCAGCACCCATTCTCTCCACCCAACGAATAGTCTCAGGAGCTTTTTTACACATAAACTCAACAGCATCTTGATCAGCTAAGTAGTCAGAACCTTTTACTGTATCAAACTCATGAAGCTCAACACTATCTTCATCACTAAACGCAGCATTAACACCACCTTGTGCCGCACCAGAGTGACTTCTTAGTGGGTGTAGCTTTGTAATAACAGCAACTTTTTTTCCTGCGTTTTGCAACTCTCTAGCTGCTGCACATCCCGCAAGACCTGCACCAACAACGATTGCATCGTAAGTATAAATAGGAATACTCATTAAATTTCCTTCAAAATAGAACTAATAATAAGGCTGATTATATCGTGAAAAGTCTTAGGGTAGGTTAAATTTGTGGTTTATTTTAGTTTAGGGGGAGGGTGTTACTATTTGAGACATGATTATACATGTCTCTCTGCCATATCCCTTAATTGAAGTATTTTATTTGTTTCTATTGATTTTGCATATTCCAAGATTTCTTTTGCCTGTCGCATTGCTTCTTCTATGTTTGTATTGTTTGGCTTAATGACAAATCCACCACTAATAGTAATTTTTATAGGACCCTTATCTGTTAAAGTAAATTTTAACTCCTCTATGCTTTGTCTAATTAACTCTACATCTTTAAATGCTTGTTCTTTACTAGCACGAGAAAGAATAAGTGTAAACTGATTGTAGTCTGTTCTTGCTATAACATCCACAGCCTGCTCATGGAGAGAAATAGTGTATGCTATTTTTTTTAAAATAGATTGTGTTAACTCCTGAGAGTAGGTACGTTTTGTTTTAGAAAAATTATCAATCTCTATAATAGTCAATGAAGTAAAGTTACTATCTTTAAGGTTTTTTTTGTTTGAATAGCTGTTGAGCATACCTTTATGGTTATTAATTCCTGTGACCTGATCTGTCATAGTTGGATTGTCTGTTGTTATATTTTTACGGTTCATTCGCATTGCAATTGCATCAGTTTCTAGTGCATAAATCTGATAATCAATTTTATTTTTGTCAATTTGAAATAAAAATTCTATATCTTTATAGATGGAAAAAAGCTTTTTTCTGTACCAAAGTGTGAAGATAAGTACAATAAAAAAAATAAAGATGGTTGCAACCTTTATTAGATTGAACTTTTTTTGATTATAAGTTATGTTTTTGATGAGTAATGTATTAATATGTTTGTTTATTGTTTCAAATGCTTTTTTCAAATTTACTCTACTTTGCAGACTATCTTTAGCTGTGCTATCTTTTATATAGTACTGGCGGGCTGCTTCATTAAACTTGTTTGTGTAGAGTGTGAGTTGATCTAAATCTGAAAGGTACTCTTTTGCATGTCCAAATAAATATCTATCAGTATAGTTATATTTATACATGCTTTTTAATTTATCAATCTCTTGATGTAGTTGTGTACTTTTTCCATTAAACTGTATTAATGCTATTTCTATATCATCCTTTTTTAAAGAAGTAAGAGAGCTAATAATCTTTTTTTGATTGTTAAGGTTGTTTACTTTTTCAAAAGAAAGCTGCTGCTCTAGCATGAGCATCATCGCTATAAAAGAGACAAGTAGAACAAAAAAAAGATAGGTATTAAGATTTGAAAATATTTTTTTTATTGAGTGTTTCATCTGGGATTTTCCTAAAAATGTTATAATAATAGTACATTTTATATTGAGAGTAGTTAATTTATGCTTAAAGAAGTTTAATTGAATAAAGAAAATTATTTTATATCATGCTTAGAGAATAGCTACATTGGCGATGATGCTGCTGTTATAGGTAATTATGTTTACTCAAAAGATGCATTTTTTGAAAATGTGCATTTTAAGAGGGAGTGGCTTACATACAAACAGATAGCAAGAAAAGCTATGTTAGTTAACCTTTCTGATGCAGTAGCTATGAATGCCGAGCCAAAGTATGCACTCTTAAGTGTTGCTATGCCAAAAGAGATGAGTAAAACTGATATGAAATCTCTAGCAGATGGTTTCTTGGAAGTTGCCCAAGAGTATGGAATTTCCATTATTGGTGGCGATACTATAAGTAATACAAAGTTAGATATTACCATAACAATTATTGCTAAAACACAGAGAGCTTTAAAACGCTCTAAAATAAGACATGGTTATCTATTTGCTCATACTGGAGTACTTGGAGGTGCAGCAAAAGATTTAAGAAAGCTCTTTAATTTAGGCTCTTTACACTCAAAATCTAAGTTTATTAATATAAAATTACGTAAAAATTTTGTAACTAAAAGTGAGAGAATTTTAAAGGCTGGAATGGATATTTCAGATGGTCTCTTTAGTGATTTAGCTAAAATGACAGAGCTTAATAATATTGGGCTTGTTTTTCATCAAAATATAGCAAAAAGTATAGCATGTAGTGGGGAGGAGTATGAGATGTTAGTAGCTTTTGATAAGCGGGACGAAAAAGCAGTGAAACGTAGAGCACACCAGAGTAGAACAACACTTAATATTTTCGCTACTGCTATTAGAAATAGATACACAAACAGATGCAAAGCGCATCATTTTTAAGGATTTTATAGATATGAATAGATTTTATTCACTAGCACATGCTAGTATTGATTTTCACTTTAAACAGTCTCCTCGTGACTTTGTTGTTGAGGAGTTACCACTTTATGAGTTTTCTGGAGAAGGAGAGCACCTAATTCTTCTTGTTCGTAAGAAAAATCTCTCAACAAATGAGATGGTAGGACAGATAGCAAGGTACCTTGGTATTAAAAACAAAGAGATAGGGTATGCAGGCTTAAAAGACAAGCATGCTATGACAAAACAGTATATCTCTTTGCATAAAAAATATGAAGAGGCATTGGAGGGATTTAACTTTGAGGGTATTAAAATTATCTCAAAAACATACCATAATAATAAGATAAGAATAGGACATTTAAAAGGGAACCGTTTTTATATAAAGATAAAAAAAGTAAATCCTACGAGTGCAGCAAAAATAGATGAAGCACTAAAAAATATAAATAAAAATGGAATGCCAAACTATTTTGGGTATCAACGTTTTGGAAACGATGGTGATAATCATGTACTTGGAGAGAAGCTTGCCAAGGGTGAAGCAAGAGAGCGTAATCCAAGAGTAAAAAGACTCCTTATTAATGCATATCAGTCACATCTATTTAATCTTTGGTTATCTCGTAGACTGGAAATAAACTCTCTTGTATCTAGTTTTGAGGCAAAAGAGATAGAATCACTTTTAAATATGCCGAATGATGAAGTGAATAAGATGAAAATGCAAACACATCCATTTAAGCTTATGAGTGGGGATATTATGGAGCACTACCCTCATGGTAAACTCTTTACATTTGAAGGTGATGAAGCAGATTTGGAACGTTTTAACAGTAGAAACATTAGTGTTACGGGACTATTATGTGGTAAAAAGGTAAGAGTGGCAGAGTCTCAAGCAGGGGAAATTGAAAAAGAGTTCGATGATACTATAAATGCAGATGGTGCACGCCGTTATGCATGGGTATATCCTACCGAAATAGAGGGACGTTTTAACCCTGTAGAAGCACAGTATGAGATGAATTTTACACTACCAAAAGGTTCTTATGCAACGGTACTTATCGAGGAAATAGCAAAAAGGAAAATCAATGAATAAAAGACATATTACATCACTTATCTCTCAAAATTTTGGAAAATTTGCAAACAAAGAGTTTCCTCAATGGTTTCAAACAGTAGTAAATAAATCGTATGTGAGACTCATGGGACTTGATATGAGTGAATTTCATAACCCAAGTACCTATAAGAGTCTAAATGCACTCTTTACACGAAAGCTAAGAGAACCAAGAGAGTTCTCACTTGATGGTGATGATTTTATCTCTCCTTGTGACTCTTTAATCTCTGAGTCTGGCACAATTACGGATGATTATGCACTACAGATTAAAGGAATGCGATATTTATGTGCTGATTTTATAGGAAGTGAATTTACTAAAGA
>CAZMBK010000117.1:0-4598 GCA_964564315.1 uncultured Sulfurimonas sp. | reverse complement strand
CCACTATAGGCTCCAAGACCGATGCTTGAGCTTTTTTGGAGAAGTACGGCGATAACAATCATTATCACTAAAACAATTTGAACTATAAGTAAAAGACTTGTTGTCATTAATAGATTCCTATATATAAAGTGGCGAATTATATCTAAAAAAACTTATATTATCAAACGAATAAAATGTTTTTAAAAAGAGTTGCATTATAGAGTAAGGAAAAGAGGGTATAATTACAAAAAAATAGTGATGGTATATAATGAAAACTTTTAAAATATCTGCAGTTATACTGCTTATCCTTGTTGTCCTCTTAGAAATTTTTGTGTTTAAAACAGAAACAGTAAAGCAAATACAAAAACCTATAGTTTCGGTAAGCTCTTTTTCTCTTTATGATATAACGAAGCATATCGCAGGTGATAGTGTTTCCGTAGTCAATATTTTGCCATTTGGAACGGACCCTCATAGTTTTGAACTTACACCAAAGATAATGGCCGACATAGAAAATAGTCAGTTAGTTCTTTATAGTGGTGCAGGATTAGAACCATGGGTAGATAAGATAACATTTAAATCAAAAGTTATTGATATGAGTCAGTATGTTAGACTTCGTAAAATTGGAAGTCATGAGTTTGAGCATCATGAGCATCATGATAAGCAGTGTGCACATAATGAAGAAGATCCTCACTATTGGTTAGATTTTTCAAATATGGAGATTCTTGTAAATGTTATAACAAAAGAGTTATCTGCTATAGAGCCAAAAAATAGTGGATTTTATGAAGAGAATAAAATTGCATATATTAAGATGCTTCATAAGTTAGATAGAAATTATAAAAAATATCTCTCAGAATGTAAAATTGATACCGTTATTTTAAATCATAACTCTTTAGGCTATCTTGCACAAAAATATGGTTTTCATTCTGAGTCATTAAGTGGTCTTTCTCCTGAAACAGACCCCTCTCCAAAGGATGTTAAAAGAATTCTTGAAGAGATTAAAAAAGATGGAGTAACGACTATCTTTTATGAAAATTTTGTAAATGCTAAACTTATGAAAGCCATTTCTAAAGATTCTGATGTCTCCGCTGATGTAATCCAACCTTTAGGTAATATAACAGCAGATGAAGCAGAAGCAAATGCAACATATGAAGAGTT
This sequence comes from uncultured Sulfurimonas sp., assembly GCA_964564315.1. Taxonomy (GTDB): domain Bacteria; phylum Campylobacterota; class Campylobacteria; order Campylobacterales; family Sulfurimonadaceae; genus Sulfurimonas. Next base: position 3,464 of record CAZMBK010000117.1, on the reverse strand, counting down.
AATGTATAAAAATCTTGAAAAACTCTCCAAGGCAATGCTTTGTCATTAAAGTTTAGGATTCCTATTTTTGATGTAAAAAACCTTAGCTTCAGAGTACGTGGTGTGGATATACTTTCAAATATCTCTTTGGAAATTTTTAATGGTGAGTATATTGCTATTATTGGGCCAAATGGAGGAGGAAAGACAACACTTATTCGTATGCTTTTAGGTTTGGAAAAGCCAAGCGATGGAGAGGTAAAGCTATTTGGCAAAAATCTTAAAAATTTTAAAGAGTGGCATAAAATAGGCTTTGTCCCTCAACGTGCATCACTTGTAGATGAAAACTTTCCTGCAACTGTAGAAGATATAGTAAAAATGGGAAGAGTCGCTAAAAGAGGACTTTTTACACGATTTTCTAGTGATGATGCAAAGATTGTTAAAGATGCAATGCTTAAAATGGATATTTTAGACTTAAAAGAGAAGATGGTGGGAAGACTCTCTGGTGGACAACGCCAACGTGTAATGATAGCCCGTGCACTTGCTTCTAAGCCTGAAATACTTATACTTGATGAACCAAATACTGGAGTAGATATGGTTTCTCAGAAACGTTTTTATAAACTCCTTGCCCAGCTTAATAAAGAGGAAAATATCACTATTGTGTTTATTACACATGATATAGGAGTTATTGCTGATGATATTGGGAGACTTTTTACTGTGAATCAAAAAATTACTATTTGTAATAATCCAAAAGAGACACTCTCTTGTGAAGATATGTCTGCACTCTATGGGATTGAAGCACATCTTATTCATAATCACAAACATAAGGATCACATATGCTAGAGATGTTTGAGTATGATTTTATGCAAAGAGCATTTACAGCTGGAATTTTTATAGCGGTACTGGCATCTATTAGTGGGACATTTATTGTACTTAAGCGTTACTCTCTTATGAGTGAAACCTTGGCTCATTCTGCTCTTGTTGGAGTTGCTGTAGGGCTTGTGGCTGGATATAATCCTCTTTGGATGGCTGTAGTAGTAGCTGTTCTTTCTGCTTGGCTTATAGAGTATCTACGAAGTGCTTTTTCACTATACTCAGATGCTATCCTCTCTATCATACTATCAGGTTCTTTAGCCCTTGCCGTTATTATAGTCTCACTTGGTGGGGCATTTAATAACTCTCTTTTTTCATACCTTTTTGGTTCTATTCTTTCTGTAAGCAGTGAGGATGTTATAACTATTATTATCTTTGGAAGTCTCTCCCTCGTTTTATTACTTCTCTTTAGTAAAGAACTCTATTTTATAACATATGATGAAGAGGTTGCAAAAACAAGTGGTATTAAGGTAAAACTTTTAAACTTTTTACTTGTAACGGTAGTAGCAATTATTATAGCACTCTCCATTAGAGTAGTAGGAAGTCTACTTATTGGTGCACTTATGGTTATCCCAACAGCAGCTGCTTTACAGTATCGCGTAGGCTTTAAAAATACGATGCTTATCTCCCTCTTTTTTGCACTCTTTAGTGTTGTTTTTGGAATGAGTCTCTCATTTTATTTTTCGTTACCCTCTGGCGCAACGATAGTGATGAGTATCATATCTCTTTTTGTTCTCTCTTTGATAGTAAATAGAAAATGAAAATAAGTTCAGAGTTCTCAAAACATGCTAATGAGTATGAGTTATATAATATAATTCAAAAAAAAGTAATTCGAAAACTTCTTAGTGATGTAGAAAGTAAACCTGAATATATATTAGATCTGGGATGTGGAAGTGGTGCTCTATGTGAGAGTATAGAGTGGAAATATCAACATTTTGTGGGGATAGATTTTGCCCCTGGAATGTTAGAACTTCACCCAAAATCTAAAAAAATAGAGGCTATATATGGTGATTTTAATGATAATACACTTTTTGAAAATTTAGCTACATATGAGTTTGATCATATTTTTTCTGCATCAGCTCTTCAGTGGGCAGAAAACTTAGAGAGTGTACTTGAAAATATTGCTAGGCTGTGTCGACCCACTTCTCTTGCCATATTTACATCAGGAACTTTTAAAACACTTAATAAAACAGCATCCTTAAAGCCATTGTTAAGAGATAAAGAAGAAATTAAAAAACTTCAAAAAGAGTATTTTAATGCTTCTTTTGAAGTAGTAGAGTATAAGTTAGAATTTGAAAGTGTACGAGAGATGTTTCGTTATATTAAACGTAGTGGTGTTAGTGGCTCGAGGAATCTTCTCAATTATAAAGAGATGAAAAAGCTAATGAAAGAGTATCCTCTGAATTATTTAGAGTTTGAAGTTGCATTTATTCGAACTCCTTAAGTAGTATTTCTTTCTCTAAGTTATAGAGTTCATACCTTATATACTTAAAATTTTCACTATATTCTATATCTTTTAACTTATAAAGCTCTTCTAATACTCGGCTTGATTCTTGAGCACGTTTAAAATTTGCAGTGAGTATACTCAGTGTATCACTACGGTTAAGTTCGCTCTGTGAAGAGGCTCGTAAGACATCATTTATACTATCTCGATACTGCAGTAACTCTTTTATTTCATTGACACGAGCTTTATGTCTAAGATCTTTGAGTTGTCTTGAGAGAGTTTTATTGTTATCCCGGTATCGCATGATGTCTTCTATGACACGTATACCTTCTTTTAATCGATTTAGATTCGCATCTATCACCCGATAAAGTTCGGGTGATAACTTACTTTTAGTCATCGTTACCGAAGATTCCAAAAAGTTGAAGGAGTGCAGTAAATATGTTTAAAAAGTCTAGGTAAAGAGCAATCGCTCCATCAATAGGTGTTTCATAGGCACCACGCATAATGTTTTGAGTATCATAAATCACTAAAATACTAAATAAAATTACAATAGCACCCGAAAGGATAACATGTATCATTGGGTTACCAAGAAAGATATTAAGTATTGAAAAACCAATGATTACGAAAAGAGCAATCATTAGTGGTTTTCCATAAGATGTAAAATCCTTCGTAGTTTTGATAGCATAAAAACTCATAGCACCAAAAACAACTGAAGTCATAGCAAAGGCATTTCCTATTATTGAAGCACCTCCACTCATTCCAAGTGTTCTAGCTAAAAGAGGTGCAAGCATAAGTCCTGTCATAAAAACAAAACCAAACATAACCATTAAATTAATACCTGGTTTATTTTTAACAAATTGAAGACCTATTAAAAGTCCAATCTCTAAAGCAAATAGAGGCCAAAACATAGCTTGAATAGAAGCGGCTAAAGGAACGCCAACATAAGCACCAACAGCACCAGCCATCATAGAGGCAGCAAAGAGTTTATATGTTTCTTTTACGAAAGCTACAATTTGAGTTTCACCTCTACTAGCAGCTCCGTAAGAAGCAGTATTACCTCTTGCATAATCACGATCATAAAGTCCCATATTAATTCCTTTTAAATATCTTTGATATAGATATATTTATATATAGAATATTATAGGTATAGAGTTAATAAAAAGCAACACAA
>CAZMBK010000116.1:0-4617 GCA_964564315.1 uncultured Sulfurimonas sp. | reverse complement strand
TCTTTGTCCTCTATAACAATGTTTATATCATCATCAATTTCAGGAGAGACCATAACAGAGCTAAAAGATGTATGGCGTTTAGCATTAGAATCAAAAGGGCTAATGCGAACAAGTCTATGGATACCATTTTCTACTTTTAAGTAACCATATGCATTTTCACCTTTTACAATGAAAGAGACGTCTTTAATACCTGCTTCTTCTCCATTTTGATAATCAAGTATCTCAATGGAAAATCCACGTCTCTCTGCCCATCGCTTATACATGCGTAAAAGCATCTCTGCCCAATCTTGAGACTCTGTTCCGCCTGCACCAGGGTGAATAGATACTATGGCATTGTTCGCATCACTTTCCCCACTGAGTAGTACCTCTATTTCCATATTTCGTATCTGCTCTTCAAGGGTAGGGGCATCACTATAAAGTGCTTCTAGTGACTCATCATCACTCTCCTCTTTTGACATTTCATAGAGTTCATCTGCATCGTTTACGGCACTGTTCGCTATGGTATACTTTTCTAGTTTTCTTTGAAGTTGCGTTTTCTCTTTTTGAATTTTTGCAGCATATGCTGCATCATTCCAGAAATCTTGATCATTTTCAAGTTCCTCTATTTCATTCAATCTTTTTTGAATTTTTTCAGGCTCAACAACACCTGTAATATTTTTCATTTTAAGTTTCAAGGTTTTAAGTAGTTCTGTATATTCGTAATTATCCATAGTGTAGTTCCATAATAGTGTATAATTATAATTATATTATATATGGACTTAAAATGAAGATTATTTCAGATGCTTTAGAGCTAAATGCTATGCTTAAAAAGAAAAATAGGACACTTGGTTTTGTACCGACTATGGGTGCTTTACATGATGGTCACCTTTCTCTTATAAAGCGTGCAAAAAAAGAGTGTGAGGAAGTTGTTGTTTCTATCTTTGTAAATCCTACACAGTTTTTAGCTGGAGAAGATTTAGAGAGTTATCCTAAACGGGATGAGGCTGATAAAAAGATATGTATGTTAGCTGGAGTTGATGTACTCTTTTTACCACAGATAGAAGATATATATACAGAGGATGAAGTAACGCTACAAGCCCCAAATGTAAGAGGATATGTTCTTGAAGGAGCAACACGACCAGGGCATTTTAATGGTGTACTCACAGTGGTCAATAAACTTTTTAATATTGTAAATCCTGATTATGCCTACTTTGGGAAAAAAGATGCACAGCAGTTAAACCTTATAACCTTAATGGTAAAGCAACTCTTTATGGATGTAACTATAGTAGCTGTTGATACAGTAAGAGAGAGTGATGGTCTTGCTTTAAGCAGTCGTAATGTGTATCTTTCAAATGAAGAGAGAAAAGAGGCTTTAAAGATTTCAAAGTCACTGTATGAAGCTTCTCGAATGCTTAGTTTAGGAGAGTTACGAGTAGAAGAAATTAAAAAGAAAATGCAAAAGATACTCGCTCCTCTTGAAATAGGATATGTAGCAATCTTAAGTAGAGATTTTAAAAGCATAGAAGAGGTAGAAATAGGGAAGAGTATTGTTTTAGTGGAGGCTCTTGTGGGAAGAACGAGACTTCTTGATAATCTTTGGGTTTAATGAGGGTGTGAGGTAGCCATCTTCTATCATAATATCTACTGCTTTTTTAAAGATGGGAACAGCTGTTTGTGAAGCAAAATGACTCCCCTTTGGTTGTACTACAATAACACCAATAGAGTATTTTTTGCTTTTATCATTAGCAAATCCCATAAATGCAGTGTTATATTTTCGCACATATTTTCCCTTTTCAACAATGTGTGCTGTTCCTGTTTTGCCACCAATAGTTAAGCCTGGTGTAATAGCTTTTTTCCCCGTTCCTTCATTCACTGTTTTTATTAATATTTTTTTCATTCTTTGTGCTGTTGCACTTTTAATAACCTGTACTTGTTCTTCATAAGGTACTTTGTCAATTTTCCCGTTGTTCTCTATGAGTGTATCTACAATTCGAGGGGAGACCATACGGCCATTGTTATTAAATGCACTATATGCACGTAAAATCTGCATTAAATTTGCTTTCATTCCATAGCCATATGAGCAAGTTGCTTTGTAAATTTTGTTTTCTAATCGTTTAGCACTTGGAATAGAGCCACTCTTTTCATAAATAAGATCAGGAGTGGACTTTTGTGAAAATCCAAATGTGAGTAATCCTTGGTGAAACTCATATCCTGAAAGTTTTTGTGCAAGTTGAGCCATACCTATATTTGATGAGTAGACAATAACATTTTCAGCACTCAACCAGTCAAATCTATGTTCATCTGTAACAACTTTACGACCAATTTTAAAGCGTCCATTATGTCCATTTACTAAATCGTAAGGGTTTATTAGTCCTTTATCAAGAAGTAGGGAAAAAGTAATGGGTTTTATAACACTTCCAGGTTCAAAACTATACTCAATCATTCCAGAACGAAGTGAGGGGTAGTCACTACGTTTAATAGCTTTGGGAAGAAATCTGTTTGAACTTGCAACTGTATAGATATCCCCAGTTGTGGAGTCCATAATAGCTATTAATATCTGTTTAGCATCGAGTTTTTTCTTCATAATATCAAGCATTCTTTCTATTTTTATCTGTAGGGAGACAGGAATAGTTAGTTTTATATCTAGTCCATCTATAGATGCTTTGGTAAAGCTATTTTTATTTAAAATAATGTAGCTATTGACATCACGATTACCACGACTAAATCCATTTTGTCTCGCAGAGAGTTCAACATCAAAACGTTTTTCTAGACCCTTGACTCCCTGTATGGAAGTATAGCCATCATCTTCTATTTTATGAGGGTAGCCTATAATAGGTGTAAGAAGATTACCATAGGGGTATATACGACTCTCACCACTTTCAATAAGACTTAAACCATGAATGGAACGAATACCTGTTCTTTTATTTTTAAGTTCTAAAAAAACTTTAAAACGCTGGAGTTCACGGGCTAGTTTTTTTAGATAAAAGGCTTGAATTTGTGGAATATTATAGCTGAGGACTACAACCCCTTTTCGTTTAACAAGTTTTTTTTGTATCTCCTCTTTAGGAATACCTGAGTAAATACTAAAAAGTTCGAGAAAAAGGTATTTTTTTTCAGGGTCGATGTATCGAGTGTCTACAACTGCTTTGTAGAGTTTTTTTGTAGTAGCAAGATGAAAACCATCAGCACTAATAATACTGCCACGCTGTGCACGAGAGCTCTCTTTGGCATACAGAGAGGGGAGGTGTCGAGACTTTATAACAGTTATAAGCATAACTGATAAGAAGATGAGAAATCCTAAAGCTATGAGGGAGTAAAGAGAGAGAAGTGTTTTACTTTTAGTGTGGTCGAGCATATAATTAAAGTTGTGTTCTACCTATCTCTTTATAAGCATTTAAAGCTTTGTTTCGAATCTCCAACATAAGTTGCATACTTAGTTCTGCTTTTCCAATGGCAATGGCTGCTTGATGGAGATCTTTTACCTCTCCTGTCGCTAAATCAGCCACAGCAGACTCTTTATTTTCTTGTATGGTATTTGCTTCGTTAAGTGCAGATTTTAGTTGTTCAGCAAATGCTTCACCACCCGCGATCCCATCAACTTTGCTTTTTTGCTTGAAAAGATCAGCAGTACCTACACCACCAAGATTTCCTATATTACTCATAATTTACAGTTCCTTCTATTATTGGAGCAAGGAGATGGCAGCTGTTGCCATATCTTTACTACTCTGAAATGCCGCTACATTTGCTTGGTAACTTCGTGTTGCTTCTACTAAATCGGCCATTTCGATGACAGGATTAATATTTGGGTATGCAACATAGCCATTTGTATCTGCATCGGGATGATTTGGTTCAAATTTCATCTTTGGTTTACTATCATCACGTGAAATTTTGTCAACTATAACACTCATTATAGCAGGATCGACTTCATTACCAAATTGTCCTTCATTTAAAGGATCTTCATATTTACTACTTTTACTCATACCTGCAAGTGCTTTGTTATACTCTTCATTAAAATCAATAGCACGAAAAACTACTTCTTTACGACGGTAAGGTCCACCCTCTTCTGTTCGAGTAGTTTGAGCATTTGCGATGTTACTAGATATAGTGTTTACTCGTACACGTTGTGCTGAGAGTCCATAGCCAGAAATATCAAAACTATTTAAAAAGTTACTCATTTTATTTTCCTATATCTAGTTTAGCTTTTGAGAAGCTTCGATGACTGATTTATAAATCATGCCATCTTTTTTAAGAGCACCAACAAGAGCATTAAACATAATAGAGTTTTTACTCATTTCTGTTGTCTCTACATCTATATCTACACTATTTCCATCATTTCGAGCCATATGACCATCTCTAAAAAAAAGTGTTGGAGAGTAGTCTGACTCCTCTTTTTGAGGTTTTATATGTTCCCCATTAGTCTGTGCCATTTTAAGTTGCATAGAGTTATCTTTTAAAATATTTGCTTTTTTTGCTACAAGTGCTTGTTCAAAGCTGATATCACGAGGTTTATAATTAGGAGTATCTGCATTTGCAATGTTTGATGCTATCATATCTTGACGAGCAGTTCTGTAGTTCATAGCTTCTTTAAGTAGTGATGCTGTTCTTGAAATACTAATACTCATAAATCTCTCCTCTTTA
>CAZMBK010000115.1:0-4647 GCA_964564315.1 uncultured Sulfurimonas sp. | reverse complement strand
CCACCCCACAACATTCTTGCCCCATTTGTGCCTATAGGGTGTCTATAGTAAAGTGCTAAAGAGTTATAGTCTTGAATACTTTGCCCTAATGTAGCAGAGAGAAAAAGAATATCGCTTATTCCCATAATGTTGTTAATGTTTCCAGAGAGTGATGCTCTGTACTCTCCACTATAGTAACTACCATAGTTATCGGTAGTAAGTGTAATGTTTTGTGCTTTTTCTGTTACTTTTAAAATAAGATTTGATAGACCTGGACGAACACGAGAGAGTGTTGGCACGACCTTAGAAATTGGAAGATTTTTTAGAAGGTTGAGTTTTGTATTAAGTTCATTGACATTGATAATCTTTCCCTGCATACTTTGGAAGTACTGTGCAAAAAGCTTAGGATTGTACTCATAAGAGTGCTCCCCACTTAAAACAATAGCTCCAAGTTTATCTTCAATAATCTGAAAAATAACTTTTCCTCCAGTAACTTTTTGCTGGGGTAAGATACATTTAGAAGTAATATATCCATGTTCATGATAAAAATTTGTAATCTTTTTCGCAATCTCTTTAAGAGTAGTAGTGTAAACACTTAGTCCAACATACGGTTTTACAAAAGGAATAATCTCTTTTTGATCAAAGGTAGTATTTCCTTTAATAGAGACTCCTTGAAGAACAAAGCTCGGTCCCTTGTCTATCTCTTTCTCTTTTGGTGTATTGTTCTCAACCTTTATGTCACCTATAGTAGCACGATGTTCTTGAATCTTTTCAGCTTGATTTTGTATGAGTTTTTCTTGTCTCTGTGTCTCGTACCCAACATTTTGAGGAGAGGTAAGTTGTTCGAGGGAGAGGAGTAAAACAGGTGAAAATAGTAGGATGAAAAATGAAAATAAACGCATAATAATGATGAATTCCTTATAATATAAAATGATATTGTAGTGATGTTTATAAATATCTTAAAAGAAATACTAGCAGAAAATTTTAAATATTAAGAATTATTTATTAAAAATTATAGTATTATAAAGCAGAATATTTAAAGAAATAAGGACTTAAAATGGGAAAATCAACAATTTTTAACCGTAAGTTAATGTCGATAGCAGCAGCTTCACTGCTTATAGGTTCATCAGCAAATGCTGTAGATTATACTGGAACAGTCATTGATTCTGGAACAAGTAATATTACTATCACTAGTACCACATCAGGAAGTGTTTCATTTGATGATACAACTACAGCTGATACACTCTATATTACTCAAGATAATGGTGCAAAATCAATTTTAACATGGGATCAGCTAAATATAGATGCTGGAAAAACTCTTGATTTTTCAACTGCAGGAAGTCTTTATCTTAATGTAGTGAGTGGAGATACTGCCTCAACATTAGCAGGTACCATTTCTGGTCATGCAACAGCCAATGCAATTATAGTGAATCCAAATGGGATTAACTTTAGTGGTGAAATAGATTCAATTAACAGTATTATGTTCTCAACATCAGCTGTAGATGGTTTAACAGATGCTTCAGCCCTTTCTCTTGATATTAATGATGCTATGTATGATGGTAGTGGTGCAACAGGAACTATAACTATAGGTGTGGATAGTGACTCTGTTTATACTTTAGGTTCTAAGTTTAGAGCTATTGGTACATCTGTTGATTTTCAAGATGGTGTGAATGCTGTAGATGGAATTACGATCACTTCTACGGATGGAAATATTACGACTGGAACAAATACTCTAACATCTGATGTAATTGTGATTGGTTCAGACTCAGGTTCTGTAATTGTAAACACATCAACAGATGATATTACTATTAGTAACTCAGGTTCTATCACTCTAGTAAATGATAAAGCACTTAATGTATCTTCTGCAACATCATCAGGTGCGATTGATATTACTGCATCAGGTGATTTAACAGCAGATGCCGCATTAAGCGGGACAAGTGTAACTTTGGATGCTACAAATATTGGTGCATCTGGAAATGCTATTACGATTGTTTCAGATACCATAGATATTACAGCAGCTTCTGATGCATATATTGCTATTAATGCAAATGGTGCAGTAACTGTTACGAGTGATGTTTCTTCATTAGAGATGACAACTGACCAAGCTACTACAGTAAATGAAGCAGATGCTATTACTCTTGGTGCAGTAAATGCAGGTTCAAATGCTATTACTATAAATGCAGGTGGTGCGATTACTACGGATGGTTCAGCTGTAGCTGCTAGTGATGTAACTCTTGAAACTACCTCAGGAGCTATTGGTACATCAGGTGCAAATATTACTATTGATGCAAGTGGAACTATTAAACTTGTAACTGTTGATAACTCAAATGCAGATATTAATACGGCAGGACAAATGACTTCTTTAAGTGCAGATACAGACATAGGGACAGGTACATTAACAATCACTTCAGATGATGTTATTACAACTATGGGTGCGATTACTGCAGGAAAATTGGCTTTAAGTGGTACTGAAATCACAGTTGAGACAGATGCTGCGGTAGCTTTAGCAGATGTAAGTGGAACAACAGTTTCCATTACTGCAGCAGGAGCGATTACTTCTGATGCAAGTACTAAAATTAATGCAACAATTTCGACAACACTAAATAGTTCAAGTGCGAATGGAAATATAGATGTTAATTTACAAAATGGTGTAGTTTCTGATGTAAATGCTGGAACTGGTGATGTTACAATTACTGCGGATACAACATTAACTTCAGTTACTGGTACAAAAATCACAGGAAATGATCTCTCTATAACTGCTGGTGATACTGTTGGAACAAGTGCAGATGATGAACTACTTACATCAGTAGATACAATTACCGTTGCTCTAAAAGATACTGCAGATGGTTCAACTTCAAGTGTTTTTATAAAAAATGATAAGGCAATTACACTTAATAATATTGCAGATAGAAATGCTGCTGATGATGCTGATGAGAATTTAGTAGCTGTAGATGTGGAGACAACATCGGGAAGTATTAGTTTTGGTAGTGGCTCTGTTCAGACTAATGAAATAGGGCTTACTACAAATAATGAGAACATTACATTTACAACGGCTGCAACAAATTTAGGAAATATTAATGCGGGTACAGGAAATGTTGAGATTACAGCAACTGGTGTACTCACTCAAACAGATGATGCAAAAACAATTTCTGCTACTGATGTTTGGATTAAAACAACGAGTGATGTAGATATAAATGTAGCAAATGATGGTGTTGGTACACTGAAAATTACTGATGACTCTTCTGCAACAACGAATGCTGATGTTATAGTTAATGTTGCCACTGGAGACACAGTTACTTTAGATACTATCATTGCAAATAATGTAACTTTAGGTGGAAGTGGAACTTTTGCAAGTGATGCAGCAAATAGTGATGTTGTTGCAACAAACCTTACTATAAAAAATAGTGGAACAAATACACTCTCTACAGAAGTAACAAATGTAACATTAGCAGAGGCAGGGACAACAACAGTGACACAAAATAGTGGCACTCTTACCCTCAATGCATCAACATCTTCAGACGCTATTACTATTGTAACAGACTCTTTAAATATCGTTGGTGATATTAATGCTACAGGAACTGTAACACTCAAGAGTAAGACAGATAGTACGGCTATCGCTTTAGGTAGTGCAGCAGATAATGATACAGATTTAGAGTTAGATCAAACTGAACTTGATTTTGTAAATGCTACATTAGTCATAGGTGACTCTGCAGTTTCAAATGCTATAACAACTGCGGGAAGTGTAACTTTTGATCAAGATACTACTCTTTATGGTTCTTCTATAGATGATGGAACTACTAACAGCATAACTATTGTTGGTGTTGATGGAAAAACCATTGATCTTAGAATAGATGGTGTTACAGCAGTAAACTCTACTATGAATAGTGGTACGCTAAGTGTAACTGCAAAAGATTCAACTGCTTTAGCAACTGACTTAGTTATTGCAGATACAACTGATCTTAATGTTGGTAATATTGCAGCAAACAATATAACTCTTTCTACAGATGGTGTATTGCTTTCATCAGTAACTGGTACAAGTATCAGTGCTACAGATATTAACATTACTGCAAGTCAAATTGGTACAGATGCTAACACTAGAGTAACTGCAAATGCTACAGATGAACTTAATCTGAAAACTACAGGTACAGGAACTAGTGGAAATATTTATATAGAAACATCAAACTTTACAGCATTTACTGACGGAACTTTCTTGGCAGAAAATGGTACGGTTAGCAATGATGGTAATGATACAATTATTTTAGCTGATGGTGCGACAAATACAAAAACTGTTGATATTAAAAATTCTACAGGTGCAATAACTTTTGATTCAATGGACTTAAGTGATAACAACTCTACGGGTGGATCAATTAATGTTAACTTAACATTAGATGCAGCAAGTGTAGACTTTTCAAACGGTGCAACAGTTCTTACTGGAGATACAACTTTAATAACTTCAGGGGCTATTGATGCTGCAAACGGTTCTGTAGATACAACTGCTGGAGTAGCAACCTTTACAGCTGGTTCAGATATGGATCTTTCTAATACAGTAAATGATTTTGGATCTATTGCACTTAATGGAGCTAATGTAACTTTATCAGATGCGAATGCAGTAGATTTAGCAGCATCAAATGTTACAGGTAACCTAAACATTACAGCAAATGGAGATAT
>CAZMBK010000114.1:0-4678 GCA_964564315.1 uncultured Sulfurimonas sp. | reverse complement strand
TGGATTTACTTTTAGAGATAGAAAATATTATAGAGAAAAATGGATCAGACTTTGAACTGAGTAAACTTTTTAAAGTACATATAAAAGAGTATAAAGATTCTCTTCCTGAACTTTTCACAAAAAACCAAGGAAAAGATTTCTTAGTCAAACATACAAAAAAACTTGATAATCTCATCTCTTTAATGTATAAAACTGTTCTACGTCGCTCTTTTGGTGACTATCTTCCGATGCGAAGTTCTATTCCTATCGCCATAGTTGCTCTTGGAAGTTATGGAAGAGAACAACTCTGTGTTCATAGTGACATTGACCTGCTTATAGTTTACGAAGATATAGAAGGTTTTAATGTAAAATTTATTATTGAGAAACTTTTTTACCTTGTTTTTGACTCTGGACTTAAACTTGGACACCGTGTTCATGAAGTAAATGACCTATTTAAAGCCTCCAATGAAGATCTTACTATTAAGACTTCTCTTATGGAGTCTCGTATTATTATTGGTTCTCCTTTTGTATGGCAAGCCACACAAAAAGAGCTTACAAAAATACGCCAATATAAACAAAAAGAGTTTATTTTAGCTAAGGTACAAGAGTCCCAAGCTAGACGTAAAAAATACCCAATCTCTATGGAACCAAATATAAAAAAGAGTGTAGGTGGACTTCGAGACACTCACCTGCTTTACTGGATTGCACATACTATTTATGGGGTAACTGCAACAAAAGAGTTAATTGATATTGTTTTTGAAGAGGAGTCCTATAAGGAGTATAGAGTTGCTATTGAGCTTCTTTTTCGTGTTAGAAGTGCTCTACATCTCATTACAAATAAACAAGAAGATACCCTCCGTTTAGAGTATATTCCTTCGGTTGCACAGATGATGGGCTTTAATGACCATAAAAAGCTTGCATCAAAAGTAATAGCTGCAGGTTGGAGAATAGATAATTTTACAAGAATTTTCACTAAAAAAATGATACGTCCCTACCTTTATGATCCAAAAATGATTGCTGTACTACGTGCACATCGTGTTAAAAAAGGAATTTATGAGCTTAATGACCGCATCTATATCTCTTACAATCAAAAAATTAAAGATATCAACAAACTATTAGAGTTGTTTGTCCTACTCCCTGATAAAGATTACAAGTTTGACTCTGGTGTTTTAGCACAACTCACATATGGGAAAATTGCACATCCTCTTAAAAAAAGCACTTATACCCTTATAAAAAAGCTACTCCAACGAGAACATGTACACGGGTTTTTGAAACTTTTTTACTATGCTGGTATACTGCATGATCTCTTTCCAAACTTCAAAAAGGTACTGCATCTTCCCCAATTTGATGGCTATCATCACTATCCTGTAGATATTCACTCTATTGAGTCAATTCGTGCACTTGAAAACATTAAAGAGCCATTTATACAACAACTCCATAGTGAACTATCAAACGATGAGAAACTGATGCTTAAAGTAGTTGTACTCTTTCATGACACAGGAAAAGGCCGTAAACAAGACCATAGTGAAGTAGGTGCAAAAATAATACAAGATTTTACAAAACATCTTAATCTTAATGAATCATTAACACAAAGAGCTGTTACATTAGTCAAACATCATATTTTAATGAGTAATGTTGCTTTTAAAGAAAACATTCATAATGAAAAAACTCTCTATAAATTTATGTCTAAAATCAATGATGTAAAAAATTTAAATCTTCTTTATATCTTAACATATGCCGATATTAATGGTGTCGGAGGTGATACTTATAACTCATTTAATTCAAACCTTCTTTATGATTTATACCAGAGTGCCCTTGAGATTGCAGAAAATAGTGACAGAATTACAGATGCAAAAAAGCGTCTTATTATTGAAAAGCGTGTTAAAAATCTTGAAGAGTTTAAGTCAATATCTCGTATTTTTCAAAAGAAAATTTTAACCATAGAATCAAATCTTTTTTTCTTTAAACATACTCCCTTAGATATTTTAGAGATTGCAAAAAAAGCAAAAGAGACACAAAAATATAGTTTTACAACTAAAAATGAGAAATCTCTTACTATTGAAATATATAGAAAAATTCCACTAAATATTGCCTATCTTTTAGCCTCACTCTCTCACCTTAGTATTGCAAGCATGGAAATTTTCACCCTTTTTGATGGTATTAAATACTTTAAGATAGAATTTTTAGAAAAACTCGATGGGAGTGAACTTGTTTTGGTTGAAGATAAAATTGATGTTGCGTTTAATATTCAGCAGCACTCCCTCTCTCTTAAAAGAGTAATCATAAAAAGAGAAGAGATAAGTATTGATTGTGATCATTCACTCACACATGCAGAGATAAACATCCATACAAAAAATCAAAAAGGACTACTTGCTTATGTAATGTACTGCTTTGAAGAGTTACATATAAATATTATGGCTGCAAAAATCCACTCAAGTAAATATAAGGTAAGAGATATCTTTTTAATGGATAAACAAAACAATATATGCAATAATGTCGAAAATATTTTAACAATGTTAACAAAAGAAAATAATTAAGGGGTTGAATATGTGTGGAATAGTTGGTTATTTAGGCGAAAAAAATTCTAAGGAAATTTTACTTGGAGGTCTAAAAGAGTTAGAGTATAGAGGCTATGATTCTGCTGGAATTGCAGTCCTTCAAGATGGAAAATTCGACAGTTTTAAAGCAATAGGAAAACTTGTAAATCTTGAAAAAAAGACAAAAGACTTTGTAACAGACAAGTTCTCTATAGGTATTGGGCATACGCGTTGGGCAACACATGGTAAACCAACAGAACTTAATGCCCACCCACACTTAGGGGAAGAGTCATATGTCGTTCATAATGGTATTATTGAAAACTATGTTGCTCTCAAACGTGAGCTTATTGCTGATGGTGTTACATTTTTAAGTCAAACAGATACAGAAGTTATTGTCCATCAGTTTGAAAAAAACCTTAAAACTGCAAACTCTGCATTTGAGGCATTCAAAAAAACTATTTCAGAGCTTGAGGGTGCCTATGCAACACTTCTTGTTACAAAAGGAGAAGAGAAAACTATCTTTTTTGCAAAAAGTGGTTCCCCTATGCTCGTTGGCATCAATGCTGAGAACGAAAAATATTTTGCTTCTTCAGATACACCACTTATAGGACACTGTTCTGATGTAAACTACTTTGAGGATGGTGACTTTGGATATGTTACACCAAGTGAACTTGCTATTTTTGATGTAAATGGTGTTAAAAAAGAACCAGTTTTTCAAAAACTCTCTACAAATAAACTCTCTGCACAAAAAGATGGGTATAGATTTTTTATGGAAAAAGAGATTTATGAGCAATCAACTGTTATAGCAGATACTCTCATCGGTCGTTTATACGATGATGAAGTACTCTTTGATGAGATAGAACCCTCTCTTTTTGAAGGGATTAATGAGATAAAACTTTGTGCTTGTGGTACATCTTATCACTCAGCACTTACAGCAACTTATCTGTTTGAGCGTTATGCAAAAATAAAGACAAGCATAGAAGTAGCTTCTGAGTTTAGATACCGTAATCCTATTATGAGTAAAGATACTCTTTTTGTAGTTATATCTCAGAGTGGCGAAACAGCAGATACACTTGAAACCCTCAAAATGGCAAAAGCAGCAGGTCTTAAAACACTTGTAATCTGTAATGTTGACAACTCTTCTATGGTTCGTTTAGCAGATGCTTGTATTTTAACACGTGCTGGAGTTGAAAAAGGTGTTGCTTCAACAAAAGCTTTTGCTACACAGGTAACTGTTTTTTGGATGATGTCTCTCTATTTAGCAGGTATTAGAAAATCACTTCCTCAAGAGGAGATAAGTAGACAAATTGCCTTGCTTCGTGAAGTTCCAGCGAGTGTAAAAGTAAGTGATGATATGCATGAGCGAATTAAACGTCTCTCCAAACGCTATCTCCATGGACATGGCTTTTTCTTTATAGGTCGTGATGTTTTTTATCCACTTGCACTAGAGGGAGCTTTAAAACTTAAAGAGATCTCATATCTGCATGCTGAGGGCTACCCTAGTGGAGAGATGAAACATGGTCCAATCGCTTTAGCTGACCCAGAACTCTTTACTATAGCCCTACTACCTCAACATCTTCTGTATGAAAAAGCAAAATCAAATGTAGAAGAGTTAAGTGCAAGAGACAGTACAATCTGTGCTATTTCTGCGGTTAATTTTGATAAGGCAGATGATTTTATACCTATAAATGCATGTAAGGACTATATGTTAGAATTTTTTGAAATGATGGTTGTACTGCAAGTACTTTCACTTGAAATTTCTGTTAGACTCGGGAATGATGTTGATATGCCTAGAAATCTTGCTAAAAGTGTAACAGTTGAATAATTTACATAAGATAGACTAATTTTTCACTTTAAATTTATTTTAAATTAGTTAAAATAACTTTTAACTAATTTAAAGTGAGAACTATGCAAACAAAATCTAAACTACTTTTTATCGTTACTCTAATGCTACTAGCAATTGGTGGTGTTACAATTATTAATATCTCTTTAAACTTTAGAGACTATAGCATAAAAAGTGCTCAAGAGAAAGCGACAATGACAGCTGCCATTGTAAAAGATGGTCTTACTGCACATATGGTCAATGGTATTATGGACAAACGCCAATACTTTCTTGACCAAATTTCCCATAATCATGATGATGTTAAAGCACTTTGGCTTGT
>CAZMBK010000113.1:0-4694 GCA_964564315.1 uncultured Sulfurimonas sp. | reverse complement strand
TTTTCTCAAACCACTGTGTGTTTGTGAGCCGAAATTATAGACAAAAAGTTTATTAATGTCAAGTGTTTTGAAAAAGAATTTTAAATTTTCTTTTTTTAAGCATTTTTTATGTTCTATAGCTCTCTATAGTAAGTCCCTTTTAAGTAAGTAAATACTAATATCCCTTAACAATTAAAGGAGAGGTTTAAGTATGCTTATAAAAACTGTTCTCATACTTTTGTTATATACAGTTAGCCTCTTTGCTACAGAACCCCTTAAGAGTAACTACTATGTAAAGAACAACTATGTAACACTCTGTGATATTGATAGAAAAGCTAAAGAGTGTACTAAAATTTTTAATATCCCAGAGAGCAGGCACTCAAAAAGAATCAAAACTACACAGTTACTCACTCTTCTGCAAACTTTTGGATATAAAAAACTCAAATCCAAACATAGCTATACTCAATTTACTCAAAAAAGCCCTATTGATATAAAATCACTAAAACTTTTTATAGAAAAGAGTTATCAAAATGCCTATAAAAATATAGAGATACAAAATACAGAAGTAAATCCAAGAAGTTTTTTATTGCAACTTCCTAAAGAATTTACTATAGTATTATCTAAAAAAAACTATCTTAAAGCGAAAGGAGTCCTTTATATTCAAACAGCAAAAAAGAAGAGAATTTTTTTTAACTACTTTGTTTATGCTAATGTTTCAATTTTTAAAACAAAAAAAAGGATTGCAAAAGGAGAACTTCTCTCAAATGTAAATCTAAAAAAAGAGAGTATAATACTAGACAAATTTAGAGCAATGCCTTTGCAAGAGATACAAGAGTCTCTTTATCAAGCAAAACATACTTTACGAGAAAATGACATAGTTACAAGTAGAGACATTACAGGTGTTTACCTTGTTAAACGAGGTGCAAGAGTTCAAGTAAAAATGCATGACTCAAACATTGAAATATCTTTTAGTGCAACTGCAAAACAAAATGGTAGATATGGGGAAATGATTTCAATAATCTCTACAAATGGAAAAAAGATGAGAGCTAAAGTCATTTCAAGAAATAGAGTGGAGATTGAATAAAAAATGAAAATAGTTATAGCAACAAGTGGAGCAAGTGGGGTAAACTTAGGGCTTAAAACTCTTGCACTCCTTCCAGCACAAATTGAAAAGCACTTTATAATGTCTGAAAATTCTCAAACTGTTTTAAGTAAAGAGATGTGTGAAGTCACTACTCATAGTAATAACAACATAGGAGCAAGTATAGCTTCAGGATCTTTTGGTGTCGATGCAATGATAATTGCCCCCTGCTCCATGAATACTCTTGCTAAAATTGCTTGTGGTATTTCAGACAACCTTATTACACGCTGTGCAGCTGTTATGATAAAAGAGCAAAAAAAGCTTATCTTAGCACCAAGAGAGATGCCTTTTTCTGCTATAGCTTTGGAAAACATGCAAAAACTTGCAGCTCTTGGTATCATCATAGCACCTCCAGTAATGGCATACTACTCAGAACAACAAACACTTGATGAGATGGAAAACTTCATTATTGGCAAGTGGTTTGACCTACTTGGAATAGAAAACAAACTTTATAAACGATGGGAATAAAAAAATTGAAAATAGCACTTTATCCTGGGACTTTTGATCCTATAACAAATGGACACTTTGACATTATAGAACGAGCAGCAAACCTCTTTGATGAAGTTGTTGTAGCCATTGCAGTATCTGTAGACAAAAAACCTATGTTTACCCTCCAAGAGCGAATAGAGATGGCTAAAGTAGCTGTAAGAGGTTTACAAAGAGTTCGAGTCGTTGGATTTGACAACTTGACCATAGATCTTGCACACGAACATGATGCTGGTGTTTTAATACGTGGACTTCGTGCTGTAAGTGACTTCGAGTATGAACTGCAACTTGGATACCTTAACAACTCACTTGATGATAGTATAGAGACCGTCTATCTTATGCCAAAACTACAACATGCATTTATTAGCTCTTCTATTGTAAGAAACCTTCTAAAGTTTAATGGAAAAACAGAACACCTTCTTCCAAAAGAAGTACAAAAGATAATAGGGAGTATGACTTCATGTACATTGCAATAGAGGGTATAGATACTGCTGGAAAAAGTACTCAAATAGAAGCACTTCGGAGTAACTTTAAAAATGCCATCATCACGAAAGAGCCAGGGGCTACAAAGATAGGTAAAGAGATACGAGAAATAGTCCTCTCAGCAAGAGCACAAAGCAAAAAAGCGGAATTTCTTCTTTTTTTAGCAGACAGAGCTGAACATATAAAAGAGGTAATAGAACCAAATATTGACTCAAAAATGATTATAAGTGATAGAAGTGCAGTAAGTGGTGTTGCTTATGCTATCACCCAAGGAGAGATACTAAAAGAAGATTTAGTTTCGCTCAACAACTTTGCAACAGGTGGATGCTACCCTGAAAAGATTTTCCTTCTACGTTTAACAAAAGAGGAGCTAGAGTATAGACTCTCACAAAAAGAGCTTGATGGTATAGAGCTTCGAGGGAGTGAATATCTTTTAAACATACAAGATGCTATTATAGAAGCAACACAACTCCTTGGTTTAGAACTTGTAGAGATAGATGCTACCCTTAGTCGTGAAGTAATAACTGAAAAAATATTAAACAATATCAACAGTGAGAAATAGCTATTAAACTTATTACAACAGACTATATTAATGAGAAGGACAAAGCACTAGTAGAGCTTTTTATACATGACACTAAAATAAAAAAATTTATATTAGGGATTAATAAGCTTACAAAAAGTGTAAAAAAATTCATAGAAGTTGATGGTGTTATTGATGACTTCACTAGAGTACAACGCTCCCGTAAAAAAGAGATATACAAAATAGAAGATGTACCTAAAGATGCTATTATACTCTGGAGTGCTACAGGAAGTCCCCTACAAGTAAAAGCAAAACTAGACAAAATGGGATTTCAAAATTTTAGCTATCTTGCCTTTGTCAAGTACTCGAACTTTGATCTTGTTGCTCCTCCTTTTATTATGGATTTTGCAGAAGACTTTAGGAAAAACTTTTTAGAGTACAAATATACTTATAATCTTTTAGCAGATACTCAGTCAAAAGAAATTTTTACTAAAATTTTAAACTTTAAAATCTCTTTTGATTATAACTTTATGGAAGGTTTTACCAATGACCACAAAGGGCAGTATTTTGATAAAGAGATACTACCAGAGTTTAAGGAGTTATCCTTTGTAGATGGAGGTGGTTATGTTGGAGACACTGCAAGTGAAGTTATAAAGCACTATCCTAACTTCAAAAAAATCTATCTTATTGAACCAATTCCTGAAAATATTCGTATAGCGAAACGAGATCTTACATTATTGGAAAAGATAGAGTTTTTTAATTGTGGTATTGGAAAAACCAAAGAAACCCTCTACTTTAATGAAGAAAAATCTTTCTCAATGGCATATGGAAATGGTACACAGAGTGTAAAGATTGATACACTTGATAATATTATAAAAGAGAGTATTGATTATATTAAGCTTGATATTGAAGGTGCGGAGCAAGATGCTATTGATGGTGCTAAAGAGAGTATAAAACTCTATCACCCTACTCTTGCAATCTGTATCTATCACAAGGCTGAAGATTGGTATAAAATACCACAAAAAGTTTTAGCTATTAGAGATGATTACACGATCTATCTTCGTCACTATATGGAAGGAATTTTTGAGAGTGTGCTCTATTTTATTCCTATAAAAAAGTAGAAATTCTACTTTTTATTTTCTAAAGCTTGTGCTTCACGAAGTTTATCTTTTTTACTTTTTTTCTTTCCTTTCACAGGTGCAGGACCTTTAGCTTTTTTTGGTGCTTCACCTTGCAACTCAAAACCATTAATCTGTTCTCGTTTGAGTTTTATACCGCTGCGTTTCTCTATAAGCTTAAAGTGATCCATACTCTCATAATCTATAAAACTAATCGCCTCACCACTCTTTCCAGCACGAGCAGTTCGCCCTATACGGTGAATATAATCAGCAGGAGACCGAGGAAGATCATAATTTATTACACACTCTATATCATCTATATCTAAACCTCGTGCTGCAATATCTGTTGCAAAAAGAATCTGTACTTTTTTGGCTTTAAATGCACCAAGTGTTTCATCTCTTATATCTTGCTCAAGATCTGCATTAAAAGAGGCTGCCTCATATCCATACTTTCTAAACTTCGCAGCAATATTATCTGTTGCTCGTTTATTTGCCATAAAGACTAAAACAGAGTGCCATTTATGCTTTTTTAGTAACTCTCGAAGCAGAGGTCCTCTAGCTTCTCGCTCTACTTCTATCACTCTTTGGTCTATAGTTTTTACAACTTCTGTTTCATCTTCTATAGTTATTTCTACTGCATTTGTAGTAATTTTAGATACTAAAAGTCGCATCTTTTGAGGATATGATGCAGAAAACATTAAGTTTTGGCGTTTAGAAGGAAGGGCTTCAAGAACAGCATCTAACTCCTCTAAAAATCCAAGTCCAAGCATCTTGTCAGCTTCATCTAAAACAAGAGTATCTAAAAAAGAGAGATTCATCTGTTTTTTACTCAAAACATCTAAAAAACGTCCACTTGTTGCTACTAAGATGTCACACCCTTGTTGCACTTTATAAAGTTGATCTGATATCTCTTTTCCACCTATAAAACTAACTATTTTTACACTATTTTGCATATACTGAGAAAAAT
>CAZMBK010000112.1:0-4700 GCA_964564315.1 uncultured Sulfurimonas sp. | reverse complement strand
ACGAAGAAAATTCCAATTTTTTGTAAACATTAAGTAGAAAAGTACTACAATTTCATATGCAAAACTTTGAGCAATTTTTACTAGATAACTTACCAACATCTAAGAGTATCCACCCTACCTATGAAGATGCTTTACAAAATATGCTTGTCGCTGGTGGCAAGCGATTTCGTCCTGCACTTTTACTTGGTGTAGTAAAAGCTTATAACCCCCTTTTAGTTGACTCTGCTAGACATGCTGCATATGCAATTGAACTACTACATACATATTCACTTATTCACGATGACTTGCCTGCTATGGATGACTCACCACTTAGACGCGGCAAACCTACACTTCATATGAGTTTTGATGAAGTGACAGCTATATTAGTTGGTGATGCTTTAAATACTTACTCGTTTGAAGTTTTATCAAATGCACCATTTTCAGATGCTACTCGTGTAAAACTCATACGAGAGTTAGCAAGTAATGGTGGCATTAATGGTATGGTACTTGGTCAAGCAATAGATTGTTACTTTGAGAACAAACCACTTAAAGTAGAAGATATAAAACTGCTTCATACAAATAAGACAGCAAAACTTATAGCAGCTTCTATGAAGATGGGTGCTATTATAGTTGGTCGAGAAGATGTGGCAGAAAAACTTTATGACTTTGGTATAAAACTTGGAGTACTTTTTCAGATTCAAGATGATATACTGGATGTTACACAGAGTAGTGAAGAGGCGGGAAAGCTTACAAACAATGATGAAGATAAAAATAGTTTCGTGACTATTTTAGGACTTGATGAGAGCATGAAACAAGCAAATGAAATTGCCAATGAGTTAATAACAGAGATGATTAACTTCGATGAGAGCTTACAGCATGAGTTGTCCTCGTTGTTAAGTAAGTATATAAACCGACATAAATAAAACTAAAACAGGAAATAATCAGATGAATCAAACACGTCAAAGAATGGCAGATAGTATTAGATTTTTAGCAGCCGATATGGTTCAAGCAGCAAATAGTGGTCACCCAGGTGCACCAATGGGTCTTGCAGATATTGCAGTTATTTTAAGTGAACACTTAAACCATAATCCTAAAAATCCTGACTGGTTAAACCGTGATAGATTAGTTTTCTCAGGTGGACATGCTACAGGTCTTATCTACTCTCTTTATTATCTTTGGGGATATGGTTTAGAGATAGATGATCTCAAAAACTTCCGTCAATTAGACTCTTTGACTCCAGGGCATCCTGAGTATGGTCATACAAAAGGTATTGAGATTACAACTGGTCCTCTTGGTCAAGGTGTGGCGAATGCTGTTGGTTTTGCAATGGCAAGTAAGTTTGTTGGTGCACAAGTGAATTCTGATACAGCTGATTTAATTGACCATCATGTTTACTGTCTTTGTGGTGATGGAGATTTAGAAGAGGGCATAAGCTATGAAGCGGCTTCTATCGCTGGTCATAATAAACTTGACAACTTAATTCTTATCTATGATTCAAATCGTATTACTATTGAGGGTTCTACTGATTTGAGTATTTCTGAAAACATTCGTATGCGTTTTGAAGCACAAGAGTGGGATGTTTTAGAGTGTGATGGTCATGACTTCGATGAGATTAATGATGCTATTGTACATGCAAAAGATAACTCTAAACCGACACTTATTATTGCCAACACTATCATTGCTAAAGGTGCTGGTGCGTTAGAGGGTTCACACCATGCTCACGGTGCACCACTAGGTGATGATGTTATAGCACAAGCAAAAACTGATGCTGGATTTGATCCTGCTAAGAAGTTCTTTGTTCCTGAAGATATTTTAGCTCGTTTTAGATGTGCTATTGAGCATGGTGATTTACTAGAGCGTGAGTGGATTCATAGACAAAAAACATTGCCACTTATGGAGCAAAATGAGGCTCTTTCAGCATTAGAAAATCCAGATTTCTCTCGTATTGCTTGGCCTACATTTGAGAAAGCTGAAGCGACTCGTGGAACAAATGGTAAGATTTTAAATGCAATTGCTAGAGGGATTCCATCTTTCTTAGGTGGTTCAGCAGATCTTAGTCCATCTAACAAAACAAATCTAAATGATATGGGTGTTTATCCTAAGGGTAGAAATATCTACTTTGGTATTCGTGAACATGCTATGGCTTCTATAGTAAATGCTATGGCTCTTTATGGTCCACTACTACCTTTCTCTGCAACATTCTTTGTTTTCTCAGACTACTTAAAACCAGCTGCACGTATCGCAGCACTTACTGGAATCCAAAATTTCTATGTTTGGACTCATGATAGCATCGGTGTAGGTGAAGATGGTCCTACACACCAACCTATTGAGCACTTATCTCAATTCCGTGCACTTCCTAACTTTTATGTATGGCGTCCAGCGGATGGTGCGGAAAATGTAGAGGCATGGAAAACTGCCTTAGAGATGAAAAAATCTCCATCTGCATTTGTATGTTCTCGTCAAAATCTCTCTGTGCTTCCAAAAGCAGTAGTAGGTGAAGCAAGCAGAGGTGCTTACCTTTTAGCATCTGATGAAAATGCAGTGATTACTCTTATGGCTTCAGGTTCTGAAGTAGAACTAGCACTCTCAGTAAAAGAGAAATTAAACTCTATAGATGTACCAGTAAATGTTGTTTCAGTTCCTTGTTATGATCTTTTCATTGAACAAGATGCTGCTTATATGAACTCTATCATCAAAGAAGATACGAAAACTGTAGCTATTGAAGCAGCTCGTGGTTTAGAGTGGTACAGATTAGCAGATACTGTAATCGCAATGGATACATTTGGTGCATCAGCTCCAGCAGGACAACTTTTTGAGAAGTTTGGTTTCACTGTTGATAGCATTATGGAAAAAATAAAGTAAGGGAGAGAGAATTTAACACGCGATAAATAGAGTCCTGAAAACTTTTTTCCCCAGATAAAGTCAAGTGACTCTTTTAAGAGTGGAGTAGAGTTTGTAAGTTTTTATTCATAAGTGGATTTTAATCTTTTTTTCTTAATACAAACTCTAAAAATTAAGAGGTGAAAATATTGTAGGAAGTTTTAATTCTTTAGATGATAAAAACTGTTTATGAAATTTTCAAACCTAAAATTACAGACACCTTACTTAAAACTACCCGCTCTCTTTTTTGACAGAGTGGAACCAGCACCTTTAGAGAAACCTTTTCTTATTTCAGTTTCACAAAGTGCAGCAGAGCTTCTTGGAGTTGATGAAGATTTGATGCTTGATGAAAAACTTTTAAATATTGTAAACGGAAAAGAGCGACTAGAGGGAAGTGAGACTTTTTCGATGTGTTATGCTGGGCATCAGTTTGGACACTTTGTTCCTCGTTTAGGAGATGGTCGTGCTATAAATCTTGGTAAAGTAAATGGACAAAATCTACAACTGAAAGGCTCAGGTATTACACTCTACTCACGTCAAGGTGATGGGAGAGCTGTTCTTCGCTCAAGTATACGAGAGTATCTTATGAGTGAAGCTATGCATGGGCTAGGTATAACTACTTCAAGAGCCTTAGCGCTTATAGGGAGTGATACAAATGTGGCACGTGAGAGATGGGAGAAAGGGGCAATAGTACTTAGGCTTTCACCAACATGGGTTCGCTTTGGAACTTTCGAGTACTTTAATGCGACTGGAGAACATGGGAAGCTTCAAGAGTTAGCTGATTATGTGATAGAGGAGAGTTTTTCGCATTTAAAAGAGCAAGAAGATCTATATCTTAAGATGTATGCAGAAATAGTAAAAAACACAGCAACAACAATAGCTTCTTGGCAGAGTGTTGGCTTTAACCATGGTGTAATGAATACAGATAATATGTCCATAGATGGAAGAACCATAGACTATGGACCTTTCGCATTTTTAGATGACTATGAGAAGGATTATATCTGTAACCATACCGATAGAGATGGAAGATACTCTTTTAAAAATCAACCGGGAATAGGGCATTGGAATTTAACAATGCTCGCTCGTGCACTTTCGCCCATAATAAGCTATGATTTAGCATTACAGATACTTGATGATATTTATGGATCTACCTATGAAGTAGTTTACTCGGAGATAATGTATGCAAAGATGGGACTTGAGGAAGAAGATGAAAATGATAGAGAACTTTTCCAATGGATGCTTGGAGCTTTAGAGTCTGCAACCATAGACTATACACTTTTTTTTAGAAAGCTCTCTCATTTTGATGGAGATAAAAGAGAGTTATTAGAGCTCTGTGTTTATAGAACAAATCTTGAAGAGTGGTTGGATTTTTATGTTAATCGTTTAAAAAAAGAGACTCTCTTACCCGAAGAACGCCATAAAAAGATGCTTAGTGTAAATCCAAAGTACATACTGAAAAACCATATATTGCAAGAGGCTATAGAAAAAGCTGAAAAACATGACTTTAGTATGATAGATGATTTACTTAAAGTTGCATATTCTCCATTTGAGGAACATCCAGAGTTAGAGTACCTTTGTAAACTAGCACCAATGGAGAGTAAAAATATAAAATTAAGTTGTTCATCATGAGCGAAGTATTTAAGAGTATAGAGATGCTTAAAGGGGAAGATTCAAAACTAGTTGAGGTTGAGTTAATGCTTACCCCCGAAGAGTTAAAAACTTTCGCAGCTTATTGCATAAAAAATGATGTGAAATTTAATGATTGGATTCGTAAGATTGCTTCTCAACATGTAACTCTTTAGGCAATATCTCTCATTTAAATGTTATAATAAATAAAAAGT
>CAZMBK010000111.1:0-4708 GCA_964564315.1 uncultured Sulfurimonas sp. | reverse complement strand
ATGAGGAGGTCCCTCTGCTGAAGTATCAAAGTAGTATGTACTCTCTCCATCTTTTTCAAGTTTAAAAAAATCAACTGTTGCACCTTCTACTTCTACTTTTACTGCTTCGCTTGGAATATTTGACATAATATAAATCCTTCTTATTTAAATTTTATCGTATTGTAGTAAATGATAATGAATATTATATTGATATATATCAAGAAAAAGACTATTTATAGTTAAAGATATATACTTCTTTTCTCTTAGAACAAGAAAAATATAATTAATGTTAAATATAATTATAGTGGGCAGTTTTAAACGAGAAATTCAAATGAGATTTAGTATGATATAAATCTAGCCTCTTATGTCTCCTACAACCTGCTCTAATTGTTCTAATTGTTCTAATGTAAGGATTATT
Organism: uncultured Sulfurimonas sp.; assembly: GCA_964564315.1. Classification (GTDB taxonomy): domain Bacteria; phylum Campylobacterota; class Campylobacteria; order Campylobacterales; family Sulfurimonadaceae; genus Sulfurimonas. The sequence continues at coordinate 4,311 of CAZMBK010000111.1, read as the reverse complement.
TCATCTTTTAAATCTATATGCCGTGTAGTTAAGTTAATATTATTATCTACAAGGAAGTCTAGTCCATTCAACTCTTGCATATTTATTTCAATGTGTTCTTTTTGGATTAAAATAAAATCATCACCATGAATTCTAAATATCATAGATTCAGGAAATAACTTTATAAGATAGTTAGAAACACTATTTAAAAGTAGATCTCCCTTCGCCCAACCCTCTTTACTATTATATACACTAAAATTATGCATAAAAAGTATATGTATACATCTAAACTCTTTTGTAAAATTATTTTGATTTAGTACATATGTTAAATAATCTCCATTATATGACCTAGTTACTTGATCACGGTAAAAGTAGGAAAACCGTTCTTTTTCAAGATCTGTTTTTGGCAGCTGATTTACAGTATTATAAAGCTCCACATCTGCTAAGGCTTTAATGGTATTTTTGACTACTACAGGGTGGAACTGTGTACCAGAACATCTCTCTAACTCTACAAATGCTTCTTCTAAATCTTTTCTTCCCTTGTAAATACGATTAGTAGTCATAGCATCAAAAGCATCTGCAACAATGAGTATATGAGCGAGAAGAGGAATTTCATCCTCTTTTTTACCATAAGGATAGCCTGAACCATCATAATGTTCATGATGATGTATAATTATATTTGCAAAATCTTTATACATAGGAATTCTTGACAAAATGTCATATGAAGATTTAACATGCTCTTGGATAAGACGATATTCTAGATTGCTTAGTTTTCCTGGTTTGAGTAAAACATTGTCAGGTGTTGCAACTTTACCTATATCATGCAGCATTGCAGCCCTATAAAGTAATGAACACTCATCTGCTGAGAATCCCATCTCCTCGGCAATCATTTTAGAATACATAGCTACACGATTAGAGTGACCCGCTGTGTATGTATCTCTCTCTTCAACAATTCGTACAAATGACTCTAATGTTTTTTCAAAATTTTCAATTTCATCTTTATCTTTTTTAAGTATTTCCTCTTCAAGATATACCTGCTGTGTTATCTCTTGCTTAATCGCAATAAAATTTGACAAAGTTCCCTGTTTATCTTTTACTGGTGCAATAATCGCTTTTTCCCAGTAAAGAGTACCATCTTTTTTAACATTTTTAAAAACACCATTCCAAACTTTTCCATGAGTTATATCATCCCAAAGTGTTTTGTAATAATCATCTGAATGCATTTTACTTTTAAGTACTTTTGGATTTTTTCCTTTAACCTCACTCATCTCATATCCAGTAAGTTTAGAGAACCAAGGGTTCATGTACTCTATGTTACCTTGAGGGTCTGTAATGATGATAGAAACAGGACTTTGATAGAGAACTTCTTGAAGCTTGGCTAGTTCACTACTTGATTTAGAATAAAGATCATTTAAGTCTCTGTTTTGTTTTTCTAATAGATGTTGTAAGTTTAAGTTTCTCTCTTCAAAAAAATACATAAAAACAACAAAAACAACAAAAGGAGCTATTCCAAGAACAATGTCTGCTGGCATATAGGTCTTAATATTTGTGTAAATATAGATAATACTAATAAATGAGATCACAAATACTATAGCCCCTCCTCTTTTTCCTGCTAAAAAGAATGTTATCAGAAGAAGAATATAGTACCAACTCATACCAGTTGTAATACTTGTACTTTTATAAAATAGAAATGTAACTGTAAAATAGGAAAAAAAGATTGTGAAGAAGATAATTTTATTAAAGTATTTCTTTGAGTATCTTGCTAAGAAAAGAGTTATTGTTGCGAATAGTACATATACTATATCAAAAAAAGCTTGTCCGTACTGAGCCTCTTTCAGTCGTATAAAAAAAATGATACTTACTAAAATTATGTTAAAAAGTAGCATAGAATTAAAAAGTATATATTTAAGTTTTAATGGATTTTCTTCTATACTAAAGAGATGCCCTGATGTTAAAATATTTATTAATTTCATTTATTTATATTATCCTTTTATTTTACCATTTTACCATTTTATCTCAATTTTTTATAGAAATAGCAAAAAAAAACATTGCGATAAAATTATTACTACACTTATCACACAATCTGAACTTTTCAACAGACCTTTACTTTTCTCAAATTGCACTTCAGATTTAAATTTTGGGTTTAATTCTAAATGAGGATTCATAAAAGTATATTCTCATCACTCTTTAGATACAATTCGCAAATTAAAATATACACGAAGAGGACATTAAAATTTGTTTGATTTAAAAAAATATACAGCTGCAAATATCAAAAATGATATTTTATCTGGTTTAGTTGTTGCTGTTGCACTTGTACCTGAAGCTATCGCATTTAGTTTTATAGCGAATGTAAGTCCTATTGTTGGTCTTTATACTGCATTTATTCTTGGACTTATTACTGCACTTATCGGTGGTAAACCAGGTATGATTTCTGGTGCTACAGGAGCAGTAGCTATTGTTTTAGTTGGTCTCTCTCTTGAAGCAAATAAACTCCTCACCCTTCAAGGACTTAGCGGTGATGCTCTTGCCATGGGTATACTTCACTATATCTTACTCGCTACTATTATTGCGGGTCTTATTCAAATAAGTATAGGACTCCTTAAACTTGGAAAATTTATTCGATTAGTACCTACTCCTGCCATCCATGGTTTTGTAAATGGACTTGCTATTGTTATTGGTACTGCACAGTTTAAATTCTTTGAAGGACAAGGGTATATGATGTATGTTTTAGTTGCTTTTACTATGGCAATTATGTACCTTTTACCAAAAGTAACAAAGGCTATTCCTGCTGGACTCGTAGCTATTGTTGTTATAACACTTGGTGTTTATTTTACAAATACAGATACACTCCTTCTAAGTGGTCTTGATGACATGAGTAAGTATGCTGGTCAATTTCCATCATTTGTTGTAAGTGACTACCTCTTTAACCTTGATGCAATTATGATGGTTCTTCCTTATGCCGTGATAGTAGCCCTTGTAGGTATTATTGAGTCACTACTTACACTCTCTGTACTCGATGAACTTAGTAACACAAGAGGAAGTGCGAACAAAGAGTGTATTGCTCAGGGAACTGGTAATATTACTTGTGGTTTCTTTGGTGGTATGGCGGGGTGTGCGATGATTGGTCAAAGTATCATCAACTACACTTCTGGCGGAATTGGAAGACTCTCCTCTTTTGTGGCAGCAGTTGGGCTTATTACCCTTGTTGTAAGTATGAGTGGTGTTTTAAATGCCATTCCAGTTGCTGTTCTTGTTGGTATCATGTTTATGGTAAGTATTGGGACATTTGAGTGGTCTAGTTTCTCTCGTTTAAACAAAATGCCTCGGACTGATGCTGTTGTTATGGTTGCAGTTACTGTTATCACCGTTGTAGAAGATTTAGCTATTGCTGTTATCGCTGGTGTTATTATTTCAGCATTAGCATTTGCTTGGAAACATGCTCGTATATTTACTCGCACACATGTTGAAGAGGATGGAACAAAGGTTTATGAGCTTGATGGTCCTCTCTTTTTTGGAAGTGCATCTACATTTGCAGATAACTTCGATATTGAGCAAGATCCTCCAAAAGTTGTTATAGATTTTAAAAATGCTCGGGTTATGGACTCTAGTGGTGTTGAAGCTGTTGATGCTATTACTAAAAAGTATGAAGATGCAGGGAAAAACCTTCTCCTTCGTCACCTTAGCCCTGACTGTAAAGCTATCTTGAAACTTGCAGGTCCACACTGCTCTTATGAAGAGGATGATCCAACATATAAAGTAGCTATAAATTACTAGCTAAGTTAGTAACTCTGAACTGGGTGCTCCAAAATAGTACCCTTGAGAGTTGAGCTGTTTTAGGGATTAAGAAGATTTTAACTTCTCTACCATCGCATTACAATCTTAAAGTTGTGTTAAGCTATTTATATTATTACTCATATTTATTCCTCTGCACTACTATAAATTTCTCTGGTATTTTCGAGCGATACTTTGGCATACTCTCACCAATATTTGCATTAACATATGTGGGATCAGCTATTACAAATCTTCTCAAACCTGCTTGAACACTATCCCCTTTCATAGGAATATACAGAGCAGTTGCCATATGGTCTTTATACTTCACACCCACTACAGCAATACCAAAAAGTTTTTTTACTAAAGTTGCAAACAGTATTGCTCTATCTTCACAATCTGATTTAGCATAGTAGAGTGTCTCCTCTGCAAACATCACTTTTTCACGGTTAAACTGATCTTGATCTCTCTCATACAAAAAAGCTTTTTGCACAAAATGCAATACAAAATTTATAGCTACACTTGATTTCTTTCCATCAACATATTTTTTAATATCTTTTGCAA
>CAZMBK010000110.1:0-4728 GCA_964564315.1 uncultured Sulfurimonas sp. | reverse complement strand
AGTTGTCAAAAGAGCCTTAAAGTTAATAAAATGTATAATTTTCAAATAAAAATTCTAAGGAGAGTAGATGCAGCTTGTTGGCTTTAACAACTTGAAAAAAGCACTAAGTTTTAGTTTTTATGACTTTGTGATTGCTCCAAATGAGAGTGAAAAATTATCTTACATAGAGTATGTAAATTCACACTACTCATCAGAAAAAATTGCAACACTTTTGAGAAAAATAGTAAATATTATAGATGCAAAAATTTTAAGTAGCTCTTTAGAAGATTATGAGCCTTATGGCGCAAGTTCGTTGATGCTTTTGAGTGATATAAAAGGCTCGGGTGTAGAGATGCATCTTGATAAGTCTCATATCTCTGCACACACTTATCCTGATTTTGAAAATAAAAATGGAATTTTAAGTTTTCGTGTAGATATAGAGCTCTCAACCTGTGGGGAGATTACACCTTTGAGTTCTTTAAATGCTATATTTGATTTTTTTGATACAGATATAGTGACTATAGACTATAATGTTCGAGGTTTTACACGAAATGCGAGTGGTGAGCATATTTATATGGATCATGAGATGGGTTCAATTGCTACATTTATAGACAATACAATTTTAAAGCACTATAAAACAAAAGATTTGATACTGCAAAATGATAATATTTGGCAGTTAAAACTGTTACGAGTAGATATGCAAGAGGCAGAGTACTTCTCTCCTCAAACATCACTGACTACAGATGAGAAAAAACTGTATATAAAGCAACTTAATGAAGAGATGTTGAGTATATTTAATGGATGGAGAAGCCTTTGAAAAAGTTTGATAGAGAGCATATACTACACCCTTATGCACCAGCAATACCAGTAGCTGAGATGTATATGGTTAAGTCAGCAAGTGGCGTTTACTTAGAGCTTGATAATGGTGAGAAAATTATAGATGGGATGAGTTCATGGTGGTCGGTTATCCATGGTTATAATGTTCCTGAGTTAAATGCAGCTGCTACAGAGCAACTCTCAAAGATGAGTCATGTAATGTTTGGTGGATTAACACATGAGAGTGCCATAAATCTATCGAAAAAGCTTCTCTCTGTAACAGATGAAAGTTTAGAGCATATCTTCTTTAGTGATAGTGGTAGTGTAAGTGTTGAGGTTGCATTAAAGATGGCATTTCAGTACTTTAATTCTCAGGGGAATAAACAAAAAACAAAAATTCTCTCCTTTAGTAAGGGCTACCATGGGGATACTTTTGGTGCGATGAGTGTCTGTGATCCTGTAACGGGAATGCATGCTGCATTTGAGGGAATACTCCATAAAAATATATTTTGTGAAGAGCCAATGTGCTCTTTTGATTCAGAGTGGAAAGAGATATATATAGCTGACTTTAAAGAGAAAATAGAGAACCATCATAAAGAGATCGCTGCGGTTATAGTAGAACCAGTGGTTCAAGGGGCGGGGGGGATGCGTATCTACTCACCACTCCTTTTAAAAAGAGTGAGAGAGCTTTGTACTCAGTATGATGTGCTCCTTATTTTAGATGAGATTGCAACTGGATTTGGTCGTACGGGAAAACTTTTTGCTTATGAGTATGCCGAGATAGCTCCTGATATACTCTGTGTTGGAAAAGCTTTAACGGGAGGTTATCTCTCTTTGGCCGCAACACTTACTAGTAAAAAGGTGATGCAAGGTGTAGAAGCAAATGGAAACATCTTAATGCATGGACCTACTTTTATGGCAAATCCTCTCGCTTGTGCTGTTGCAAATGCTAGTTTAGAGCTTCTTTTAAACTCTCCATGGCAAGAGCGAGTTAGGAGTATAGAGTCACAACTTTTAAAGGAGTTAGGAAGATGTAGAGAACTCTTTCTTGTAAAAGAGGTACGGGTTCTTGGGGCTATAGGTGTGGTAGAGCTACATAAAGAGATAGATTTGGCTTGGATGACACCAGAGTTTATAGCTCGTGGTGTTTGGGTGCGACCATTTTTAAATCTTGTCTATATTATGCCTCCTTTTGTTATAAGCAAAACAGAGCTTACTACTCTTACTACTGCTATTTTTGAAGTAGTTGCTGCATTTGAGGGTGTAGCTGAGTGAGAGAGTTTCGACAAGTCTTAGAGAGAGAAGATAGTATAAACTATGCTATAAAAGAGGTGTTAGCTGAGGGAAAAACAGCATATCAGGAGTACCTTTTTTTTGACTCTGTACTCCATGGTAGATGTTTAGTACTAGATGGTGATCTACAGTCATGTGAGAGAGATGAAGCCCTCTATCATGAAGCCTTGGTACATCCTGCTATGCTACTACATCCAAACCCAAAAACTGTTCTTATTATGGGAGGAGGCGAGGGTGCAACAGCTCGTGAGGTTTTAAAACATAAAAGTGTAGAGCGAGTTGTTATGGTAGATATAGATGAAGCGTTTGTTTCTCTTTGTAAGTCTTACATATCTTCGTGGGGTGCAACTGCGTTTAATGACCCACGTTTAGAGTTACACCATAGAGATATAAATGAGTACCTAGAGAGTTGCCAAGAGCAGTTTGATGTTGTGATAGGGGATTTAATAGATGTAAGTGATTGGGAGTCCGATGCTGCTGCTCTATATGGAAGTAATCTTTACAGAAGACTAAAAGCTCAAATGAGTTCAAATGGCATTGTTGCGACGCAGGCAGGAACACTTGATATGCAGAAGTTAAAAAATCATAAAAAAATTAGAGCAGTTTTAGCTGAAAATTTTTCTGAGGTGAAAAGTTATGGACTAATGATTCCCTCTTTTTATGCTCTTTGGGGGTTTGTGATTGCTGGAGACTCTTTATGGAGTTGTGATATGAAAGAGTGTTTTAAAAGAGATGAGTCTCTTTTTGAGGCATTGGGAAGTAGTGCTCTGTTAAGTGCATTTTCTTTGCCTAAGGTTATAAAAACAGAGATAGGAGTTTAAAGTATGGAGTATCAAGAGTTAGCAAATGTACCCTTAGAGGAAGCCGATGTTGTTATTCAGCGAGTCGCCTTTGGAGAGAGTGTGAGTGGGGGAGAGGGAACGGAGTTAGCACCTGATGCCATCTTAGAAATTTCAGAGCAGATTGAGTACTATGATGAAGATATGGAGTGGTCTCCTATGAAGTACATGAGTGTTTGTGTGAGTGATAGTGTGAGTGAGTACGATAAAATAAAATCACATACAGAGTCTCTCGTTCGACCTAAAAATCAACTCATCATCTCTTTGGGAGGTGATCACTCTATAACGCCAAAGATAACAGAAGCCCTTCTTAAACGGCCTACAACCATTCTCTTTTTAGATGCACATGCTGATTTAAGAGAGAGTTATATGGGGAATGAGTTCTCTCATGCAACACCCTCTCATCATCTTTTAAAAGCGGGACATAAGATGATAATGGTTGGGATTCGTTCTCTTTTTGAGACAGAAGCTGTTCGCGTTAAAACAGATGCAAATATAGACTACTTTTCAGATAGAGCTTTAAGAAAAGAGAGTGTAAAAGAGAAACTTTTTGAGACTATACGAGCCTTAGATGGAGATGTTTACCTCAGTATAGATATGGATGTTTTTAATCCAGCTATAGTTCCGGGTGTGGGTACCCCACAACCTGGTGGCATAGATTACTACTTTGCTACAGATATACTAGAAGCACTCTTTTTAGACTCGAAGGCTAAAATAAAGGGGGTTGATATGGTAGAACTTGTACCTGAAGCATCTACTGTTTCACAAACATTTGCTGCAAACTTACTCCAAAAAATTATTTCCTACTGGGGAAAATCACAAGGATTTGATAAACGCAAAGCTACAGGCTCGCAAACAAAGGTAGCCTATGAGTAGGATTTTATAATGCCAAAGTTTATAGCTATAGAGCCATTAGAGAGAGAGCCTTTAGATAAAATAGGATTTACTTGGCATAAAGATGAAGATGGGGAGTATATCATTAAAGATAAGTTGATAGCTCTGAGTGAAGTAGAAGCTGAAGCTTATTATAAAGCAGCAGATGAGCTTTATACGATGTACGAAGCTGGTGCTGAGTATGTGATAAAAAATTCGCTTTTTGAGCTTTTAGACATTCCCTCTAACTTAATAGCACCCATTAAAAAGAGTTGGAGAGATGAGCGAGAAAACCATCTCTATGGTCGTTTTGATTTAAGTGGAGGCATAGATAAGCAACCCATAAAACTTATAGAGTTTAATGCAGATACCCCAACACTACTTTTAGAGAGTAGTGTCATCCAATGGATGCTTTTAGAGAGTAGCTCTCTTGAGAATAAAAAACAGTTTAACAGCATTTATGAAGCTATTGGGGAGAAAGCTGTTGCTATAAGTAAGGGAGACAGAGGTGAGTACTCAAAATTTCTCTTCTCTTGTGTAAAAGATATAGAGGAGGAGACAAATACTACAAAGCTTTTAGAGCAGATGGCTAAAGATAGGGGTCTGCTTACACATTTCTCTTTTCTTGAGGATATTGCCTTTGATAATGGTGCTGTTTTAGATGAGTCTGAAAAGGCATATGATTTCTGGTTTAAACTCTACCCTTGGGAAGATATGTTAGCTTTTGATGGAAAATTAAATACAAAAGTGCTCAATCCTGCGTTTACTTTACTCTATCAGTCAAAAGGAATGTTAGCTATACTTTATAAACTTTTTCCAAACTCGCCTTACCTTCTAAAAAGTTCTTTTGAACCCATACAAGAGAAGTATGTAAAGAAGCGAATGTTTGGAAGAGAGGGGGCAAATATAGATATAGTAGAGGGAGAAG
>CAZMBK010000109.1:0-4746 GCA_964564315.1 uncultured Sulfurimonas sp. | reverse complement strand
CATACTATCAAAATGCACAAAAAAATATTGACAATATAGATAGACATAATAGCGATTACTCTGTTGGGATTAAAATAAATAGTGAAAACTTAGGCATCATAGCCAGAATAAAAAAATATGAATCAGGGAATGCTTATGGCATTTTAGGGGTACCAGATACGCAAAAAAACAAATATTCAAATGAAAACGACTCTCTTTACACACAAATTTTTTATAAAGACTCTTTAGGTAAAAATAGTAATATAGAGATACTCGCTGGTTTTGGTAAATATGGTCAAGAGATCGAAGATATGTATCCAACAACTTCTTTTCCAACTATAAATGCAATCTACTATGAGCACTCTTACTATGGAGAGATAAATTTCCAATCAAAAGCCATTGCAAACAATGAACTCTTAATCGGTGCGAGATTTGAGACTAGTAAGGTTACTAAAAGTAAATTGACAATGCTAAACCGTGCACTACCACCCATAGCAGATCCAAATTCAAAACGAGATACTGCATCTCTTTATATAAACGATCAGTATGCCCTCCTCTCTTCGTTAGATATATCTGCTGGTATTCGATATGATGACTATTCCGATACAGGAGATGCTTTTTCACCTACTATAGGTGCAGTCTATAGAGTAACACCAACAACAAGAGTAAAAGCTCTTTACTCTAGGGCTTTTCGTGCTCCATCATGGGTTGAACTCACATCAAATGAAAATCTCCAAGCAGAGACAGCAGACTCAATAGAAGCAGGAGTAGTTTATAAACCAAGCCAAAAGCACAACCTTCGTTTTAATGTATATAGAACAAAATTAAATGATATGATTTCAAAAGATAGTACAACAAGTAAGTATGTACAAACAGCAAGTGCAGACTTTCTAGGTACGGAAATAGAGTATAGTTACTTTCCAAACAATACACTAGAGTTTAATATTTTTGCATCTTTTACTCAAGCAGAAGATGCACAAAATAATGCTTTAGCTGATGTTGCAAACACACTCGCTACAACTTCACTTATATACACAACAAACTATGGATTGAACTTTGGTTCTTTGCTTAAGTACATTTCTGGTTCAAAAAGAAGTGTTTATGATTTAGATGATTTACGAGATGATTTTGAGTCTTCTATTATCTTTGATCAAACAATCTCTTATGAGTTTAAAAGTTTTACTCTAAATTTTATTGTTAAAGATCTTTTTGATGAAGGAACTTACTATGCACTCCCAAGAAGTAGTTTAGATCTATATAAAGACTATAATGATGGTGGAAGATCATTCTTATTAAAAGCAAATATGGAGTTCTAACATGAAAAAAATATTAATTATCTTACTCATATCAACACAAATTTTTGCACTAAGCATTAATGAATCTCTCTTAAAAATTCATGCTACACTTGTACCAAAAATATATTTTATGGATTACAAGTTTAAAGAAAAGCTTAAGAACAACACACTCTCTATCGCTATTCTTTACCAAAAAGGTGAGTATAAAGAGGCTAACTTACTCAAAAAAAAGATTGAAACTAGATATAAAAATGGTATAAAGTCATTTAAAATTATTACAGAACTTGTTTTATTTAGTAAAGTTGAAAGAAGTCATGCAAATATTTACTACCTCTTCCCATCATCAGTAAAGAACATAAAAAAAGTGGTCGCTTTAGCAAAAGAGAACAGAGCTATTACTTTCTCCTACCTACAAAGTGACCTCTCACATGGTGTGATGATATCCGTAGACATTTCAAAAAAAATAAAACCGATTATTAACTTACATGCTATTAAAAGAAACCATATAGCACTTAGACCTATTCTCATAGATATATCTACTATCTATAGAAAAGCCGTTAGTTCTAAAATCATCAACCAAATTCTTAACTTAAATACTTTTAAGAGAAGCTACATAGCACAAAAAACAAGCTTAGAGATATATATATGAGATTTAACTTTCACTCTCTAGCTTTTCGTACAATTACATATATTTTTTCATTTTCATTACTTTTTATACTCTTCATTGCATTCAGTGCAAAAGGTATATTTAGTAATGCTTACATAGACTTAGAAAAAGAAAAAATAAATATTATTCTCAATGCTATAAAACCTTCTATTGCAATTAACTTGAGTTACGGTTTTGAAGACGGAATTAATGAAGTACTAAGTAAAACATTGAAAAATAGTAATGTCCTACTTATAGAGATACAAAACAGTGAAAAAAAAGATATACAAACATTTACAAATTTTAAAAAAGATATAAATGATTATAGATTAAGCGATGAACTCATTGAGAATATAAGACTCCTTGACCCTGCTACACAACTGCCTCTTGGTAAACTCACAATTGTCTACTCCAATGACTCTTATGAAAAATATATGAGAAACTTTTATGAACGACTTAGCCTTGGAATAATTCTCTTTTTAATAGCAGTAATCATCCTTTTATCTTTTTTATATAAATCATTATCAAGACTTACACTCTTAGACAGTTCACTTAAAAAGTTCGATCCTAAGAATCCTAAAAAACTCAATTTAATCAGCTCAAATAGAGATGAGATTTCATCTATTTCAAACTCAGCCAACATTATGATAGAAAATATTATAAACTTTTTAGACTCTTTAAAGAGTGTAAACTCACAACTCACACAGAGTCAAGATCATCTCAAAGATGCACAGAGAATGGCAAAAGTAGGAAGTTGGAACTATAATCTTGTTACAAAAGAGTTCTCATTGAGTGATGAGTACTACCGTATGCTTGGACTAAAATTAAATAAAAAAATCACTTGGAACACTTTTTTAGAGTTTATTCATAAAGATGATTATGAGCGAGTTTTACATGTTATAAGCTTAGCAACACAAAATGGATCTGAGTTTGAAATTCGGTACTCTATTATATTAGAAAATAAAAAAGTACTCCATATTCAAACAAAGGCCAAAGTTAGAAAGAAACAAAATGGTCTTGTTAAGATTACTGGTATTAGTATGGATATAACAAATGAAGTTGAAAATAAAAAAATAATTGAAAAATTAGCCTATTATGATCCACTTACAGGATTAGCAAATAGAACACTTTTACACGATAGAATGATGAAATCCCTACAACAGGCAAAAAGATCTCAGAAAAAACTTGCTGTTATTTTCTTAGACCTAGACCACTTCAAACTCATCAATGACACACTAGGACATGCCGTTGGAGATGATCTCCTAATCTACATCTCAAAACTACTTCAAACACAAATACGGGAGGCAGATACTCTCTCAAGACTTGGTGGTGATGAGTTTGTTATACTCCTCCCAAACATTAACGAGAGTGAAGATGCTATTTTTATTGCTCAAAAAATTCAAAAAGTGCTTCAATCAAAACATCATATTGGTACACATGAACTTTACATTACATCAAGTATAGGTGTGTCGATCTATCCACAACATGGAGAGAGCTGTGATGACCTAATACGAAATGCAGATACAGCTATGTATGAAGCAAAAAATGATGGAAGAAATAAGTTTAAACTCTATGCACAAAGTATGGGAAATTTTATAGACAAACAACTGCACCTTGAACAAGACTTGACAGATGCAGTCAAAGGAAAAAAAGAGATAGAGGTCTTTTTTCAACCAAAAATAGATGCAAATACAAAAAAAATCTCAGGTGCTGAAGCATTAGTAAGATGGAGACATCCTACAAAAGGGCTTATATACCCTGATGATTTTATCTATATGGCTGAGAGTACAGGTCTTATGATAGAGCTTGGAAACCTCATTACAGAGCAATCCATTGCATATATCAAAGAGCTCAACAATTTAGGATTTAACGATTTAAAAATTGCCATAAACCTTTCAGCAAGACAGTTTCAAGACTCCTCTTTAGTACCTTTTATATCTCAAATACTACTGAAATATGAAGTAGACTCTTCTCAAGTGGAGTTTGAAATTACTGAAAGTATCTCTATGAAAAACATGTCTGCAACACTTAAGATTCTCTCTGAGTTAAAAGCACTTGGGGTCTCTATTGCCATTGACGATTTTGGAACAGGACACTCCTCTTTAGCATATCTTAAAAAATTCCCAATAGACACGCTTAAAATAGATAAATCATTCGTTATGGATATTACAGAGGATGAGGGAGACAAAGTTATAGCACAAACTATTATATCTATGGCTCACTCACTTGGTATGAAAACTGTAGCAGAGGGTGTAGAGACACAGGCACATGTAAAAATGCTTCAAAATATGGATTGTAATATCCTCCAAGGTTATTTTTACTCTAAAGCCATTACAAAAGATGAATTTACAGCATTTCTAAAAGAGTATAAAATAAATAATTAGCTATAATACTCTTTAAATAACTATAAAAGAGACTTATGGACTACTTAAAAGCACAAAGTGTTAACTCACTCAACGGTACTATAAATATTTCTGGTGCAAAAAATGCATCTTTGCCTCTTATTGCAATGACTATACTTGCAAAAAACATTGTCTCTATTAAAAATCTTCCAAATGTTGCTGACATAAAAACACTCTTAAAACTCCTTACAAATTTAGGAGCTTCTGTTACATTTGAAAAAGAAAAAGTAGTGGTAGATACAAAACCCCTTCATGAAACAAAAGCAACCTATGACATAGTAAAGACTATGCGTGCTTCCATTCTTGTTTTAGGTCCAATACTCGCTCGTTTTGGTCACTGTGAGGTCTCTTTGCCTGGTGGTTGTGCCATTGGTCAGCGTCCTATTGATTTACACCTTAAAGCCCTAGAGCAGATGGGTGCAAA
>CAZMBK010000108.1:0-4781 GCA_964564315.1 uncultured Sulfurimonas sp. | reverse complement strand
CTATCAAACGAATAGAGAGATAAAATGCAAAAGAGGAGTTCTTGTTTGAGAGAAGTTGCTTGAGTGTCTCTGGGTTTGGAGTTCTTCCCTCAACCCGTGAAATAATAAGAGTTTGTGAAACTCCAGGTATAGTATACTCCACGCCAACAGAAGCCGCTGCACCAAAAGCAGCAGTAACCCCTGGAATAACTTCAAAAGCTATCCCCTGCTCTCTTAAAAACTCTACCTGTTTAGCTGTTGTAGAGAAGAGAGAACTATCTCCTGTATGTAAACGCACAAAATTTTTACTATGATGCTCTTTAATAAAGCTAAATATATCCTCATAACTCATATCTGCCGAGTTCTCTATAAGTGTACCCTCTTTGCACCAAGTAAGCAACTCTTTTGGAACTAAACTTCCCGTATATAAAACAACTTCAGCCTCTTGCAAGGCTTTCATACCTTTTACTGTTATTAACTCAGGATCACCAGGACCCGCTCCAACAAACTTAAGCATCACTCACCTCTTTTTTAATTACTATCTGATGCATCACCCGCTCAGGCTCTGGCATCAGTAGACTCATCTTGTAAGTCGTTAAACTCACACTCTTTATATCAAAGGCTATATTTGCCTCTTTTAAAACTGTTATAGCCTGTGTTAGGTTTGTGAGTGTTACAAAGTTAGCGACCATAATCCCTCCCTCTGCAAGACGCCCATAAAGATAATCTAACTCTGCGATTACTTTAGCACCCCCTCCACCAACAAAGATTCTCTCGGGTGTGCTCTGCTCTTGTTTATAAAATTCACTCGCCTCACCCTCATAAAGTTTAACATCTAAAATTTTATGCTTTTTCAGAGAATTTTTTATCATAGCTGAGCGTTTTTGGTTCTTCTCAAAAAGTATGCTTCTTATTTTGTAACGTTTATAGCCATCAATACTTACACTTCCACTGCCTGCACCCACATCCCAAAGAAGCATATTTGGCTGAAGTTCTAAGTTTTGTAAGCTAATATGGCGTTTATAGCTCTTTGTTATCATCCCATTTTCATGCTCAATGCTATCTTCACTTGAAATATTTTCTAAAGGTTTATAGTTACGTTGTATTAGTAAAGAGTAAGGCATTTTTGGTGGGGTACGGAGTATATCCGCAAGTGTAACTGAGGAGAATTTTTCACTCTCATATCCAAACTGTTCTCCTAACGTTATACTCACATCACCCTCGTCTAGATAAGCCATCGCTTTACTTAAAACTGATGGTGTTGTATCATCACATATAACAAAAGTTTGCTCTTTCGTTAAAAAATTTTCTAAATCTACAGTACTTTTTCCATGCAGTGTAACTATGCCAGTTTTTACCAAACTCACTCCCTCATGAGCGAGCATGTAGTTCAGACTTGAACTATTATCTACAATTTTAAAAGAGATATTTTTCTTTTTTAAAACATTTAAAATAAGAGTAGCCCCTGAAAAAAAAGTAGGGGAACCACTTACCACATAGAGTATCTCCTTATCTAAGTTCTCTAGTATTGCTGCTTTTACAATACTAAAACCCCCTTTTATGACATTAGATAAATCACTCTCATAATTTTTATCGCAAAATATCATATCGAATTTATTAAAATCTATATGAATATTATCGAAGTTGTATGCACCCATTCCTGAGCCTGCTATGGTTACCATTGTAACTCCTCTTTTATCTTGTTTGGTAGAGTAATAAGCTCTATTTTTTTTGTGTAAATACCTAACTCTTTAAAATATTTTTGAAACACCAGAGTACTCTTCTTTGTTAAAATCCTTACAAAAGGCTCATGGTAGTCGTTGGGAAGAGTTTGCAGTACAGCTTTAAGTGTTAAATACTCTTCATCTCTCAGAGTAAAATGTAGTTCACCCTCAATCCACTCTCGAACTACATCAAAATCTATTGTTCCAAATCTATTATGTGTATTTTTAAAGCCTTGTGCAACCTTAGTCATCTTCGCAACACTTGTTATGAAAACCATTTTTTTAAATCTATGTTTTTTTAGTTTAGCACTTGCATCATAAATAAAGTTACCAATCTCAACAATACTCGTTGCGTCATATAACTCTTTTGCAAAATCGACTGCTGTATTTCCAAGAGTAAAGACAATGAGTTCTTCACTTAATGCAGCGGCAACATCTATTTCTGTCTCTATGGAATCTATATAGGCGGATGAAGAGACTGGTTTCACAATACCGCGAGTTCCGAGTATGCTTATACCACCAAGCACACCTACTTTTGCATTTGCTGTCTCTTTGGCTATCTCTTCACCATTTTCTACACTAAAAACAGCATGAAGAGTGCACCCCTCTTCTCCAAAAACATTTAAACTATTTTCATGCATCATCGATAAAGGTATAGGATTAATCGCAGGATAATTTGGCATTATTTTAAGCCCCTTTTTACTCACTACACCGACGCCTTTACCTGCCCACACATGGAGACTTGAACTCCCTATGCTAAGTAGTGATGGCATTTGTTCTTTCAAGCTTTTTGGAGCATCTTTACTTATGATGCAAGAGATCTTCGCACCCTTGGTAACATCAATGTCATCATTATCACCTTTTATAGTACTAAAATGAGCGAAACTCTCTTGAAAAACATCAATATAAGCCACAATATTTTTAGGCAAAGTCACTTTTAATCTATTCACATTTTTCTGTTTTAAAAGTTCATAAAGGGCAGCCACTAAAACAGCGGTTGCATGAGTGCCTGTTGTATAGCCAGATTTTAATTTTTGCATAAGAGTATACTATTATAAAATTGTAATATATTGCACAACAAACTATTTTTTATTCAAAAATTCAGCTATTTCGAATTATTTTAACACTTCTTTAATTTAATTGCAATATAATTTCTTATGATAATAAATAAATTTTTAACTTATGTTGTTTTTATAGTGTTTATCTCTATATCAACTTTTGCTGTTTACTCCGATATTACTAATGTTACAAACAGGTTTACAACGGTGAAACATGTGCAACAAAAACTCCAAGGAATTCTTGAACTTCGTGTTATTATTAAAGAGTTACAAAAAGAGAGGGGCTTAAATAATATCTACTACTCTAATAAGAATAAAGAGACACAAAAAGCACTTCTAACACAAAGAAAAAAGCTCAGTCAACTTATACAAAACAAAAAACTTAAAAATACAATAAGAAATCTCCACTACAACATTGACAATACCTACTTAAAAAAAGAGGAAGCATTCAGTGCATACACAAAAGAGATTTTATTCCTTTTAATGGAAACAAGGAAATTACTTCTTTTTGCAGATGATCAAGATATCAAAAATCATCTCTTAATCTATCAAAAAACAAACTTTGTACAGGAGTACTTAGGAGAGTTACGAGCAAAAATTGGAAGCCTTATTGCAAAAAAAGAGATAAATGATGACGAATACATTGAAATTATAAAACTACAAAGCCTTGTTCAAAACTTTATAGACCAAACAAAAGAGATTATTTTTCTTACAAAAGTTTCTATAGAATCACCTATAGATAAAAAATGTTTTGTTAAAACAAACTATATTATAAATGCTGTTGTTCATAAAAATCTAAAGAGCATAACAGCTTCTCCTTTAGAGTGGTTTGATACATCAACATGTGCTATTGATGCCATAGGCAGTACAATGACTACATATCTTCTGCATATAGAATCAGAGGTGCAGAAAAAACTTTCTTTTCTTGAAACTAAACTAATATATCACACAATTTTCTGGGGATTTGCTATTATAATGTCTCTGTTTTTGAGCTATATTCTATTCAATACAAATAAAAAAATGCGAGATAAGCAGAGGCTACTTGAAGATTATAAAAAAGCCATTGATAAAAGTACTATTGTCTCAAAAACCGATAAATATGGAATAATTACCTATGTAAATAATGCCTTTTGTAAAATTTCAGGCTATAAGCAAACAGAACTTTTAGGTAAACCTCATAATATCGTTCGCCATCCAAACACAAGTAAAGATGCCTTTAAAGAGCTTTGGAACACAATAAAAGGCGGAGATGCATGGTCTGGAACACTTGCAAACCTTAAAAAAGATCAAAGTACTTACTGGGTAAACGCAACCGTTTCCCCTATCTATGATGATAATGAAAACCTAATAGAGTACATCGCTATTCGTCATGATATTACACAGATGATTAGCCTCAATGATGAGATCAAAAATACACAATATGAGCTTATTTATAGAATGGGTGAATCAGTAGAGTCTCGAAGTAAAGAGAGTGGAAACCATATTCAAAGAGTAGCTCACTACTCTAAACTTTTAGCATATCTTTACGGTATGGATAATCAAGAAGCCGACACAATTTTCATCGCTTCAACAATGCATGATATGGGGAAAATTGCTATTCCAGACTCCATTCTCTTAAAGACTGCAAAACTTACAAATGCGGAGTGGGAGATTATGAAAAACCACTCAGCAATCGGATACAATATCTTAGCAGGTTCACATCTGCCTATCTTAAAAATGGCAGCAGATATTGCATACGAACATCATGAACACTATGATGGAAAAGGGTATCCACGAGGGATAAAGGGGAATGAGATCTCAATTTATGCAAGAATAGTTTCTATTTCAGATGTCTTTGATGCACTTATATCTAAACGTGTTTATAAAGAGGCTTGGAGTTTAGAAAAAACTTTAAAACTTTTTGAAGAGGAGTCAGGAAAACAGTTTGATCATGAACTCACACAACTCTTCTTAGCTAATATTGACGAGTTTATGCTTATTAAAGAGAAGTTTGAAGATTAAAACTCTTTGCTTAGTTATA
>CAZMBK010000107.1:0-4821 GCA_964564315.1 uncultured Sulfurimonas sp. | reverse complement strand
CACTTACAGCTATACTTGGATCTACTAATGTAGTAAGTGCAAATGATGGAATCAATATCTTAAATAATGTAAAATTTAGTGGTGAGATTCGTCCTCGTTTTGAGTATGCAGATAAAGATGGTGATACAGATGCGGCAAATGCTTTTACTGCTCGTACTCGTTTAGCAGTAGCGACTGACTCTTTAGCAGAGATTAGTGGTCTTAGTGCTAAAATTGGTGTAACTACTGTTAATAACTTTGGTTATACAGATTATTTCGATGGTGCGACACAAGGTAAAGGTGAGTATGATTTAATTTTAGACCCTCAACAAGCAATGTTAAGTGAAGCATATTTAGCATATACAGCATTAGATACAACACTCTTAGCAGGTCGTTCATTTGTTAACCTTGATGACCAACGTTTTATTGGTACTGTTGGTTGGAGACAGATGGAAAGAGCTTATGATACTGTTACAGTTATCAATAAATCTATTGATGGTTTAACTGTTTTAGGTTCTTATGTTTATGGTTATGCAGGTGTAAATGCTGTTACAACTAATGACACGGCTTCTGTACTTTTAAATGTTAATTACAAAGCTAGTAATGCATTAGTTGTTTCTGGTTTTAGTTATATGCTAGCAGATATTCATGACACTTATGGTCTTAGAGTAAGTGGTAAAACTCCAGTAAGTGATAGTATCAAACTTAACTATGCTGTTTCTTATGCTATGCAAGCGGACAATACTTTAAACTATGGTTCTAACGATACTACAAATAAAATTGATGCATCTTATTATGATGCTGTACTTGGTGCTACAATTAGTGGTTTCATTGTTGGTGGTGAGTATGAAGTACTTGGTAAAGCAGCAAATGCAACTGATGCAGATGGTTTCTCTACACCTTTAGCAACACTTCATAAGTTTCAAGGTTTTGCGGATGAGTTTTTAGGTCAAACTAAAGGTGCAGGTGGCAATAAAAATGGTCTTAAAGATATGAGTGTTAAAGCTGGATATAAAGCAAAAGGTTTTGGAAAAGCACTTGTATGGTTTCATAAATTTGATGCAGAAACAGGTGCTAATTCTGACTTAGGTTCTGAAGTAGATGCTGTATATGCAAATGCAATTCCAGGTTTTAAAAATCTTAAAGGTCTTGTAAAAGCTGCTTACTTTATGGGCGGAGACACTGGTTCTGGTCATGACCTTGATAACACAAAAGTATGGGCACAACTTGACTATAAATTCTAGTCAACATTTATAATTTTTACAGATAGGGTACTCTTGTACCTTATCTCTTCCCATCAAAAGCTCTTTATTACTTTTTTTCACTATAATAACTTTCATAATCTTAACTACAAAGTGAGTCCATGAGCTGGCTAGATTTTTTTCAGACAACTGAGTCAACCTGTAACATCCATTTTGGTCGCGGTATCCATGCGCAGACCTCTCCTAATGAGGAAGAACTCTTTAACAAATCCTATGAAGCATTTGAAAAAAAAGAGATTTTAGATGCTTATGAGTACTTCTTTAAGTCTCTCATAAACTATACAGACAATACTCCAAATAACAACATATTATTAAAACGTACAGAGGAGAAGCTAGAGTTTACTCTCTACCAAGGATGTGCAAAAATTGAGGGAACTATCACACAGATGAGACTCTATGCGGAAGCAACTATAGTCAAATCAATAGATGCTAGTGTCGCATTAAAACGTTACATTCTTGAGAGAAATTATCAACTTACTTATGCAAACTACTTTAGTGATAATGCCTTTATAAAAATAAAACTGTATCAAGACAACATTACACTCTCTCCTCAAAAAATATTTTTTCCTCTTCGAGAGTTAGCACTCAATGCAGACTTTGATAAAGAACATATAAAGAGCGAATTTGAAGAAGTTACACTTGAAGAGATCTCTCATCTAAAAACAACTGAAATTGATGAACTTAAAATCAAGTACAAATTTCTACAACAATGGATAGAGGAGCTTGAAGAAAAGCTCTTAACCCTTCCATCAAACGATAACTCAGGGATGCAATCTTTTTTATACCTTAATTTACTCTTTAAAATTGATTATTTAATACTGCCAAAATTTAAAATTTATCAAGAGCTTTCAAAAAAAGTACAAGAGTACTTTAGTAATGAAAATGGAACTGTAGAAGCAAAAAATGAGGAACTTCGAAAGTACCTTATTAAACTAAAAAAGATGCCATTCCAAGAGTTTAGTGAAAATTTTTACAAGGCTCAGTACACTTTTAACCCTATAGAAAAATCCTCTTATGATGATGTAACAAATTTTATAAATGAATCACTTTTAAAACTTAGATGGTATAAGAACAATCGTTATCCTCAAGTTATCCCTACTATTTACAGCTATATAGCATTTCATTCTCTTTACAATTATGGAATGAATAGCATTTTAAAAGAGCTTTTTCATATGCTTGTAAACATTCAAAACAGTCAATTTATTGAAGCATTAGAGTGTTCTGTCCTTTACAATACCAAAACAAAAGTACTCAATAAAAAAGCTATTGTAACAAAGCTAAAAACGATTAATGAAGATGCGCAGAAAAAATATAAATCTTTTACTATTTTTCCAGAAGAGCTAAATTTCAACTCACTTAATGAATTTAGTAATAGCTACTATGCAATGCTTAAAAATCTAGATTTTGAGGAGATATAAAATATGAATACTCAGCTTATACTAGAAAAATATGTAGAAAACATTATGCAAATCATGACCCCTTATGGAACAGGAACAGGATTTATTATAGATGATCTTATTGTTACAAACTCTCATGTTGTCAGTGGACTTCGTGAAGTTGTTATTAGCTCTAAGCAAGTCAAACGAACTATTGCAAAAGTTGTTTATGATGATCCTTACTTTGATTTAGCATTTATTCATTATGAGTTTGATGCACCACAAACACCACTGAAACTTGCATCTCAAAATGTTGAAGATGGAGATAGTACTATTGCTATTGGACACCCTTATGGGCTTAACTACACAGCAACTGAAGGAATAGTCTCTCGTGCATCACGCTTACAGGGAGATTTAGAATATATTCAGATAGATGCTGCTATAAATCCAGGAAATAGTGGTGGTCCCCTTTTAAATGCAAATGCAGAAGTAACAGGGGTAAATACCTTTATCATTCAAAATGCTAATAATCTTGGATTTGCTCTTCCCTACTTCTATCTTAAAGAGGCTCTCACAACATTTAAAGCACAGGATAATCAAGCGATTATAAAATGCCCCTCTTGTAAAAATCTTATTGAAGAACAAAGTATTCAAAATGACTACTGTCCGGAGTGTGGTGTTAAGCTTGAAACAGCAAGACTTCGACGTAAAGGTTACAATCCAACTGGACCTACAAAACTCCTAGAGGATATACTGAATGCTTTAGATATAAATGTCACTCTAGCTCGCCGTTCACAAGCCTCATGGCGCATAGATGAAGGAAGTGCTCGAATAGACATAAACTACTATGATAACGGTATAATAATAGGAGATACAAAACTTTGTGCTATTCCAAGTAAAAATATAGACAAAATTTATGACTACCTTTTAAAAGAGAATGATAAACTCTCCTATTTGCAATTTTCCATAAATGAAAATAGTATCTATCTCTCTTACCTTATAGTGGACTCCTCTCTTACATTTGATGAGGGAAAAATTGCCATAGAAAGACTTATAAAATACTCCAATAAATATGATGATATACTCATAAATGAGTACGGAGCAGTAGCACAAAAACGCGATGAAGAAGATTAAAAAAAGGAAATAAAATATGAGTAAATTTATAAAATTTGAGCTTGATTTAGATACATTTATAGAAGAGCTAAAAACAAGACTAGAAGAAAACAGTAAAAAAGTTCAAACACTTTTAAAACAAGAGAGTAAAACATATACCTCATTTGTAAAACCGATGCAGATTATGGAGGAGAAACTTGAGCATTTTTTTACACCGCTTTCACACCTAAATGCTGTCAATAATTCAGAAGCAACACAAGCTGTCTATACTGAATCTCTACCCATTATAACTGAGTACTCTACCAAACTCTCTCAAAATATAGAGATTTACAAGGTTTATAAAGCAATACTTGAGAGTGAAAAAGAGTCTCTTAACTATGAACAGCTCAGAGTTCTTGAACTTAACATTGAGCATTTTGAGCAGAGTGGTGCACATCTTGATAATGATACTAAAAAGAGACTAGAAGCAATTAACATTCGCCTGAGCGAACTCTCAAATAACTTCTCTCAAAACCTCTTAAATGCTACAAATGATTTTGAATATATTATCACCAATGAAGCGGACATCGAAGGTCTGCCTGAGAGTGAGATAGAGAGTGCAAAACAGCAAGATAAAGAAGGAAATATCTCTTATAAATTTACACTTCAAATGCCTTCATACATTGCTTATATGACTTATGGGAAAAATGCTGAAATTCGTGAAATACTCTATAAAGCTTATACAACTCGTGCTCCTGAGAATGGCGAAATTATCGAAGAAATTTTAGCACTCAAAGATGAGATGAGCAGACTTTTAGGATACAAAAACTATGTAGAGTATTCACTCTCCTCTAAGATGGCTGAAAATGAGCAGAGTGTGATAAATTTTTTAGAGAATCTACTTAAAAACTCTAAAACACAAGCAAAAAAAGAGTTAAAAGAGCTCCAATCCATAGCACCGAAACCTCTCAGAAGTTTTGATACAGCATATTATGGAGAGATACTTAAAAAAGCACAGTACGAGATAGATGAAGAGGAGTATAGACCCTACTTTGAACAGAGAAGTGTTGTCAATGGAATGTTTACATTTTTAGAAAAACTCTTTGGGATTC
>CAZMBK010000106.1:0-4822 GCA_964564315.1 uncultured Sulfurimonas sp. | reverse complement strand
GTTCATCAAACTGACTTGGTTCAAAGACTATGGAGCTGAGAATAGAGCGTTCAAACGCTAGGTTGTAGAGATTGTCTTGCAAGAGATACCTTTAAAATTATTGTTCTCATTTTAGCATAATATGGTTAAATAGAGAACTGTTTTCTAACTATGCTATAATCTTTAAAACAGTTCTTCAAGCTAGACTCAATGCAAAAACTTCCAATAGGCATACAGATATTTTGTGAAATTAGAGAAAAAAACTATCTTTACATAGATAAGACAGCTCTTGCACTTGACCTTATAGAAAATTATGTAAAAAATTGGTTTTTGATTTATGGTAAGTGAAGAATTTATTAGAAATGGTTTTTTTAAGGATGATTATAATAATCAGAGCCTTGCAGAGGAACCATAACCTCTTTATTATAGCCCATACGTTTCTCACTCGGATAAACTAATACTGTTATGATGTAATTGTTTAGATTAAAAGGGGATTAAATGTCAAAACTTATCTTAGGACTTGATTTAGGAATAACTTCTATTGGTTGGGCATTAGTGAATACTAATGATAAAGATGTAACAAAAAATAAAATTATTGATAGTGGAGTTCGGATTTTTACAATAGCTGAACACCCTAAAGATGGGAAGTCTTTAGCTCTTCCACGGCGTGAGGCTAGAAGTGCAAGACGGACTACCAAACGTAAGGCTCAAAAACTTCGAGCTGTAAAGCGACTACTCCTTTCAAATAAAATAATTACTCAAAATGAATTAGATAGCCTCTTTATAGGAAATAAAAAACAGAAAGATGTTTGGGATTTAAGAAAAGAAGCACTCTATAGAGAACTTGACAACAAGGAACTCTCACGTATTATGATTCATCTTGCAAAACATAGAGGGTATTTTTCAAACCGAAAGAGTGAAGAACCAAGCGATAACGAGGGGAAAGCAGTCCTCTCAGGAATAGGGCATAATAGAACTATTTTGGAGAGTGAAAAGTATGCAACAGTGGGCGAATATATCGCTACAAAAAAGAAAAAACGCAATGGAAAAGATAGTGAGGGAAAACTTAACTATGAAAATTCTGTTGCTAGAAGTATGCTTGTAGATGAGATAGAGATTATTTTCAACAAACAAAAAGGGTTTGGAAATAGTTTTGTAAATGATATGTTACTAGAGAGTTATAAAGAGATAGCTTTTACACAGAGACCTCTGAAATCAGTAGCCGATATGGTGGCAAACTGTCCTTTTGAAATAGATGAGAAACGAGCTTCAAAAAGTGCTTATAGTTTTGAGTATTTTCGAGCCTTACAAAAACTTAAAAATTTACGTGTTATAGATGAGAGTGGCTATGAAATGCCTCTTATCTTTGAACAGATTGCACAAATAATCCATCAAGCTAAAATGACTACAAAATTTACCTATAAATCATTTAAAAAGATTTTTCCACAGTATAAAGAGATGAAAATAAAAGGATTAGTCTATCATGACCATAAAACAGGAGAAGTAAAAGATCCTGAGGGAGGGAAACTTTTAGATTTTAGTGCTTATCAGAAAATAAAAAAAGCTGTTCAAAAAGCTGATAATCTCTACTGGGATACGATAGAAGAGAGTTTTGAAGTTTTAGATGCAATAGCAAAAATTTTAACAACTGAAAAAGATGATAATGAGAGTTTGAAACAACTTCAAGAGATTGTAAAAAGTGAGAGAGTAAGTGAAGCACTTTTGGGAGTCTCTTTTTCAGGGTTTGGACACTTGAGTAGTAAGGCTCTTCAAAATATTATTCCTCATCTTGAAGCAGGAGAGGATTATGATAAGGCTTGTGAAAAAGCTGGATATGATTTTAAAGCTATATTTGAGGGGGAGAAAAAACTACTTTTACCACCTTTGAGTAAGCAAGAGAACATAGAGATGACAAACCCTGTTGTAAAACGAGCAGTAGCACAAATGCGACTTGTTTATAATGCCATTGCTAGAAAATATGGAGCGATAGATAAGATACATATAGAGTTTACACGAGATATAAAAAAATCACATGATGATAGAAGAAAAATAGAGAAGGCTCAAGGGGAGTTTAGAGATAAAAAAGAGGAAGCAAAAGTGCATGCTAGTGAAATACTAGGGTATGAACCAAGTGCAAAAGAGCTTATGAAATTTAGACTTTGGAAAGAGCAAAATGGAGAGTGCATATATAGTGGAGAAAAAATTCGACCTGAATTTTTGAGTGACCCTTATGCAACGGAAGTAGATCATATACTACCCTATAGTCGCTCCATGGATGATAGCTTAAATAACAAAGTCCTCTGTTTGACAAAAGAGAACCAAGACAAAGGTTCTCAAACACCATACGAATATATGAGTCAAGAGAAATTTGATACCTTTGTTCAGAGAGTTAAGGGATACAAAAACATCAAACAAGCGAAACAATCACGACTTTTAAAAACAAACTTTGATGAGAATAGCGAACTGGCATTTAAGGATAGAAACAAAAATGACACTTCCTATATATCGAAATTTCTCAAAAACTATATGGAGGCTCATATTGCCTTTAAGGAGTCAAAAGATAAACGCCATATATTTACGATGAATGGAATGCTCACAACTCAGTTACGTTTTAAATGGGGAGTGGGTGACAAAAACAGAGATAATCATCTTCACCATGCAGAGGATGCCATCATCTTAGCTTTTTCTACCCCTTCTATGGTGCAAAAGCTCTCTACTGTTTCAGGAAGACGCGAGGGCTTTATCTATAAGGCTAAAGAGAAAAAGTCCAAGGCTTTACGATTTGAAACGCCACTTGAAGAGTTTGGGGTGAGAGTCAAAGAGAGTATAGGAGAGATTTTTGTTTCGCATATGCCTCGTCGTAAGGTTGGTGGTTCAGCGCATAAAGAGAGTATATATAGTGATAAAACATTGAGTTTGAAAAAAGAGAATGGCAAGGTTGAGGTTCTCAAAGGTGGGAGTGTTACAAATAATGTCAAATTAAAACATGGGATTGCTCTGAACAATAGTATGCCCAGAGTAGATTTATTTCAAAATATAAAAACAAAAAAATACTACTTAGTCCCTATCTATGTGAGTGATTTTGTGAAAGATAAGTTGCCAAATAGAGCGATAGTCGCTGGCAATAAGCCATGGATAGAGATGGATGAAGAGTATGAGTTTCAGTTCTCTTTTTATAAACGAGATTTGATAGAGGTAAAGACTAAGAAGACGGCTAAGAAAGAGTCTGTTCAACTTTTGGGATATTACAATAGTACAGATAGTTCGAATGCTAAAATAATTTTTAATTCACATGAAGCTAAAAATGAGTATGGTTTTGGTGTTCAAAATGTAATATTTATAAAAAAATACCAAGTTGATCCCCTAGGTAACTATGTTGAAGTAAAAAAAGAGAAACGCCAAGGAAGTATAAAAGAGGGACGAGCAAGAAAAATTAAAAACTAAGAGGAGTAACTTATGAGTGCATGGAGAACTATTTTGATAACAAAGCCTTGTCGTTTGAGTATGAAAAACAGACAGTTTGTTTATGAGCCACGAGATGAGCCGACTATAAGAGTACCACTTGAAGATATAACTGTCATAGTCTTAGAGAGTAACCAAGCTACTCTTACGACAGCTCTTTTAAGTCATATTTCTGAGAATAATATAGCACTTTTTTCATGCGATAATTATCATATGCCAAATGGTCTTTTTACTCCCTTTCATCAGCACTCAAGACTCTCTCAAATCGCCCATATACAAGTGGCTATGAAACTCCCTCTCAAAAAACAGATATGGCAAAAAATAATCATGCAAAAAATCGCAAATCAAGCAGAACTTTTACGCTACTTCCATAAAGATGATTTTCAAGTTTCTGTTTTAGAAAAAAAAGTAAAATCAGGGGATAGTGAAAACCTAGAAGCCCTTGCAGCTAGAAGATACTGGGGTCTGCTTTTTGATGACTTTGTACGAGATCAAAAAGGTTTAGATCCTAGAAATATAGCACTTAATTATGGCTATGCTATAGTTAGGGGTGCAGTAGCTCGTTCCTTAGTCTCGTATGGTTTGCTTCCAACTTTTGGAGTCTTTCATCGCTCTGAACTCAATGCCTATAATCTTGCTGATGATATGATAGAAGCACTTAGACCGATGGTCGATATGGTGGTAAAAAAACTAGAGATAGAAGATGCCCTAGATGTTCATTTGGGTGTTGAAGTAAAGAGTGCACTTTTAAATGTTCTAGTGATGGAGATGAACTTAAATGCAGAGAAAGTTCTTCTCTTAAGTGTATGTGACTCCATGACTCAAAGTTTTGTCAAAGCGATGAAACTCAATGATGCTAATAGATTAAATTTGCCAAAAGTAGAGTAAGGTGGCTAAGTTTATGTGGATATTTGTATTTTTTGACTTACCAACAAAAACAAAAAAAGAGCGAAAAAAATATACAGACTTTAGAAGATTTCTTCTTAAAGATGGTTTTATAATGATGCAGTTTTCAGTATATAGTCGTATATGCAAAGGGGAGGATAGTGTAGAGACTCATAAAAGAAGAGTTAAAGAACACATACCAACTAAGGGACATATACGAATGCTCTCTATAACAGACTTACAATACTCAAAAATGGAAACTTTAGTGGGTGTCAAAAAAGAGGAAGAAAAACTAGAAAAAAAACAACTTTTGCTTTTTTAGTTAAGTTGTGTAAAAAAGTAACAAATATTCTTAAAAAATCAATAAGAATATTTTAGAATTAGAAGAAAAGTTTTTAAAAAAAAGTAAATTTTTGAAGAAATTTCATAATTTAGGTGATTTTTTTAGTAAAGTATAAGCATCTAAACCCACTAGCTAAAGGGGCTTAGAAGTATG
>CAZMBK010000105.1:0-4885 GCA_964564315.1 uncultured Sulfurimonas sp. | reverse complement strand
AGAAAAAGATTTATGGCTGTAGAGACTTGGGAGAATGAAGTTGCACTTAATGCTCATAAAACTTCAGCTCATTATGCATTGTATAAGTCAAGCTACGAGCCTTTTTGTGAAGATAAATATACAGATGAATTAGAGGTGTTAAAATGAAAAATTTATGGAATAAGAAAAAAGCAGAAGTGTGTAAAAGTGATTTAGAATTACGTGTTTATACCTCAAACCTTCTTGGACAAAATGATGACCTAGTACTTCATGGCGGAGGTAATACTTCTGTTAAAACAACTTTAGAAGATGAAGATGTTTTACTTGTTAAAGGAAGCGGTTGGGATCTTGCAAGTATTAAGGCAGAAGGTTTTTCAGCTGTAAAAATGGAGACTCTTTTAGAAATGGCAAAACTAGAGCATTTAAGTGATGCTGAAATGGTGAGTGGACAAAAAGCAGCGATGTTAGATTCCACAGCACCAAATCCATCTGTTGAAGCAATTCTTCATGCACTTATCCCTTTTAAATTTGTAGATCATACACATGCTGATGCTGTTGTTACCATCTCAAACTCTCAAAATGGTCTTGAAGATATTAAAAAAGTTTTTCCAAATTTTTTGATTGTTGATTATGTTATGCCTGGTTTTGAGCTTGCGCATACTGTTTATAATATGACAAAAGATTTAGCGTGGAGTAGTATTGATGGGATTATTTTACATAACCATGGTATTTTTACCTTTGATAATGATGCAAGAGAATCGTATGATAAGATGATAGATGCAGTTACTCAGGCCGAAGTATTTTTAGAACAAAATGCAAAACTTCAAGTCTCTCAAAATTTTGAGCCTAGTGAGTGTGATATGCAAAAAATTGTAAAAGTATTAAGTAATGCAAAAGGGTATGCTGTTCATATAAATATTAACCAAACACCTCTAGCAAATTATTATGCTTCACAAGAGAACTTAAGAGAGTTTGCAACTCGTGGTGTATTAACTCCTGAACATATTATACGTACAAAAAGAGTACCTCTTATTATGGAAGATACAGATTTAGAAGCAGGTGTTATAAAGTACATGAAAGAGTACGTAGCTTATTTTAACAAATTTGCAAAAGATGAGGTAATGTTAAATGCAGCACCAAACTATATGGTTATTAAAAATTTAGCTGTTATTAGTTTTGGTGAGTCTGCAAAAGAGGCCGCAATTATAAATGATATAGTAGAACATACAATGCGAGCAGTTTTACGTGCAGATAAACTAGGTGGCTATAAAAGTATTAGTTTAGCAGATAGTTTTGCTATGGAGTATTGGGAACTAGAGCAGTTAAAATTGAAAAAATAGTTATATAAGAAGTTTATCAGTTTTTTTGGTGAGAGTATTTAAGAAAAATGGTAGAAATAGAGCATATACTTTTTAATGGATGAAACAATGGATCAAAAAAAATACCTACTTTCTATAGATGCAGGAACAGGAAGTATTCGTGCAGTTATTTTCGATACTTTAGGAAATCAAATCTCAGTAAGTCAAGCAGAGTGGAGACATTTAGAGGAAGAGGGTGTACCTCACTCTATGAGTTTTGATTGTGAAGCAAACTGGAGACTTACTTGTAGTTGTATAAAAGAGTCTATAGGGAAAGCTAAGATAGATGTAGAAGACATTTTAGCACTTTCAGCGACTAGCATGCGTGAAGGAATTGTACTTTATGATAGTGAGGGGGAAGAGCTTTGGGCTGTTGCAAATGTAGATGCTCGTGCAAGTGATGAGGTAAGGTTTTTAAAAGAGAATTTTTCAGGAATTGAGGAAAAATTTTATAAAGAGAGTGGACAAACATTTGCTCTTGGGGCATTACCTCGTTTACTTTGGCTTAAAAATAATCATCCGAAAATATATGCAAAAGTGGCCCATATTTCAATGATAGGTGATTGGATTTTAGCCAAACTCTCTGGTATTATTGCGAGTGATCCTAGTAATGGTGGCACAACAGGAGTTTTTTCTTTAGTCAAACGTAACTGGGTAAGTGATATGGCTAAAGAGATAGGAGTAAAAGATACTATTTTTCCATCCATTTTAGAAGTAGGAACAGTTATAGGAACAGTTACTAAAAAAGCTTCAAAAGAGACCGGCCTTTGTACTAGAACTAAAGTTGTGATGGGTGGAGGTGATGTGCAACTTGGGTGCGCTGGACTTGGGGTAGTAAAAGCAGGTCAAGTGGCTATTCTTGGTGGTTCATTTTGGCAGCAGGTAGTAAATATTGATTCAAATATAGTACCACCCCAAGATATGAGTATACGGGTAAATCCTCATGTAGTTAATGGTCTCTCTCAAGCAGAAGGTATTAGTTTTTTCAGTGGTTTGGTAATGCGATGGTTTCGTGATGCTTTTTGTGATATGGAAAAACTTGAAGCAGAGCAAAAAGGGATGGATGTTTATGAGATTTTAGAAGAGAAGGCAAAAAATGTTCCAGTGGGATCATATGATATTATGCCAATATTTTCTGATAGTATGAAGTATGGGAAGTGGTATCATGCAGCCCCTTCATTTATAAATCTTAGTATAGATAGCACTATCTGTAATCGTGCAAGTATGTTTAGAAGTTTAGAAGAAAATGCAGCAATAGTCTCCAGTATAAATCTTGAAAAAATTAAAAAGTTTAGTGCTGTTTCTATACAAGAGATAGTTTTTGCTGGTGGTGCTAGTAAGGGAGCTTTATGGTCTCAAATTTTAGCTGATGTAACAGGTTATAGAGTGAAAATACCAAAGGTGACAGAAGCGACAGCACTTGGTGCAGCTATGGCTGCTGGTGTAGGATGTGGTGTTTATAAAGACTTAGTAAGTGCAGCTGAAGCATTAGTGGTATGGGATAAAACTTATGAACCAAATTTAGAAAATAAAAAACTGTATGATGTATATAAAATAAAATGGCAGAGTGCTTATGATGCACAGTTACAACTTGTAGATAAAAATATTACAAAAAGTATGTGGATGGCACCTGGACTTTAAATTATTATGAAATAAGGGTAGTTTTTTTATTTTGAGATATAATACTTTTAGATTTAAAAGTCTATTATAGCGATAGGAAAAATTTTGGCAAAAGAAGCAGTAATACTACTAAACATGGGTGGTCCAAATAATCTTGATGAAGTCGAGATGTTTTTGAAAAATATGTTTAATGATAAAAATATTTTAACAATGAAGAGTAATCTTTTGCGTAAGTTTGTGGGAGGAATGATAACTTTTTCTCGTACAGAAAGCTCTCAGGAGATCTATCGTAAGCTTGGTGGAAAATCTCCTCTCGTTGGACATACAAAAAATCTTGTGAGTAAACTTCAAGCGAAGTTGGGTGAGGATGTTATAGTCGATTTTGTAATGCGTTATACACCTCCTTTTGCTCCTGAAGTAATAGAGCGATTAAACTCCGCTTCGGTTACAAAAATATATCTTATACCTCTTTATCCTCAGTATTCTACAACAACAACAAAGTCCTCTTTAGAAGATTTTGAGGAGCATTATCATAAGATGGGAGAGAATGCTCTTCTTGTCGAGATAAAACATTTTTTTGAAAATGAGAGCTATAATCGTTCTGTAATTGAAAATATTAAAGCGACTGTAGCTGATAGTGATTATAGAGATTTTGATATTATATTTTCTGCACATGGATTACCTAAAAAGATTGTAAAAGCAGGAGATACTTATGAGAAGCATGTAGAAAAACATGTGGCTATTTTAGAAGAGATGCTTGAAAAAGAGGGGATGGCATTTCATGCCACTCATCTTGCATATCAGTCCAAAGTAGGACCGATGGAGTGGCTCACACCTTCTCTTGATGAGAAACTTAA
This sequence comes from uncultured Sulfurimonas sp., assembly GCA_964564315.1. Taxonomy (GTDB): domain Bacteria; phylum Campylobacterota; class Campylobacteria; order Campylobacterales; family Sulfurimonadaceae; genus Sulfurimonas. The sequence goes on along the minus strand of CAZMBK010000105.1, from coordinate 1,071 downwards.
AGTAGTGCGTAATCGTGGGGTTATAGTTGTGCCTATTGCATTTACTATAGATAATTCTGAAACAGATTTTGAGCTTGAAGTAGAGTATAGAGAGATAGCTGAAGTACTTGGATTTAAGGAGTATAGAGTCGTTCGATGTGCTAATGATAGTGATCTTTTTGTAGATGCATTGTGTGAAATATATGAGAAGATGAAGTAATGCAAAAGATAGTGATTTTTGATATGGATGGAACACTCATAGATTCTAAAAAAGATATAACTCTCTCTATAAATGCGATTAGAGAAGCTCACTATAGTTTAGAACCTTTGAGTGAATCATTTGTTGTTGATGCTATAAATGCAGATGTGAGAAACCTTCCTAAACTCTTTTATGGCACAGAGGGGTATGAAAAAAAAGATCAACTTGCTTTTGAGAAACACTATACAGAGCAGTGTACTCAAAATGTTTTTCTTTATAAGGGTGTTTTAGAGATGTTGCACTCTTTAAAAGAGCAAGATGTAAAGCTTGGGGTGGCTACAAATGCTCCAACAAAATTTGCAAAACTAATGCTAGACTCTTTAGATGTTTTAGATTTTTTTGGTTTAGTGGTAGGGGCAGATGAAGTTAAGAAGTCAAAGCCAAATCCTGAAATGCTTATAAAAATACTCGGTTTTTATAATTATAATAGAGAGCGAGATAGTGCTTGGATGGTAGGGGATAACTCTAAAGATATGCAGAGTGCTATAAGTGCAAATATAAAAGGGCTTTTTGCAACTTGGGGTTTTACTCCTCAAAGTGAGTATAAATACATCGTAGCAGATCCAAAAGAGGTAGTGAGTATCATTTTATAAATATTTATGATAAAATATCTCACTTAAAGAAGAGGGGTATCTAATGTTTAATAGTGACTTGTTTTTAGCATTTGCCTTTATGGCACTACTTTTTATACGACAGATAGTAATACTCAAACGTCCAAACAAAATAAACTATGCACCAATTATGATAGGAATAGGAGCTATAGCATCCTTAGTCCACTTTATTATTCATCCTGAAACTACAGATGCTATTTTTCTTATAAGAGAGTCTCTTTT
>CAZMBK010000104.1:0-4887 GCA_964564315.1 uncultured Sulfurimonas sp. | reverse complement strand
TCTAACTGGGGATTTTCTTGGGAAGATAAGATCATTAACCCTGTTGTTCGTGATGTTGTTCGTAATGTAATTGGTAAGTATGATGCAGAAGCACTTACTCAGATGCGAAATAACTTAGGAACAGAGATAGAAGCTGGAATTCGTGAAAGTGTAAACAATCTTAAAAATGCTCCGGCAATCCTGCAGTCTGTACAACTTCGTGATATTGTTCTTCCTAAGAAAGTCAAAGAGCAAATTGAAGCAGTACAAATTGCAAAACAAGCAGTACAAAAAGCAGAACAAGATGTTCAGCGTGTAAAACAAGAAGCATTAAAACGTGCAGCACAAGCACAAGGTGTAGCTAACCAAGCTAGAATAGAAGCAAAAGGTAAAGCAGATGCTATTACTATTAATGCAGATGCACAAGCTAAAGCAAACTTACTTATTGCAAAATCTTTAACACCGAGACTACTGCAACTAGAGCAGATGAAAGTTCAAGGTAAGTTTAATGAAGCACTCAAAGTGAATCGTGATGCTAAAATTTTCTTAACACCTGGTGGGTCAACACCTAATATTTGGGTTGACACTAAAGAAACTAGAAAAAGAACTACGGCTAACTAATTATGCAAGATGCACTGAATAGAGTCGATTGGGAGAAGTCAGAACTTCTTCCTGTTATTGTTCAAGATGTGGCAAATAACGAAGTACTTATGATGGCCTATATGAATAAAGAGGCACTTGGGCTCTCTTTGGAGACAAAGATAGCACACTATTTCTCTCGTTCAAAACAGCGAATTTGGAAAAAGGGAGAGAGTAGTGGGCATACGCAAGCTATTCACTCCTTTGCACTTGATTGTGATAACGATACACTTCTTATAAAAGTAACACAAAAGGGTGTGGCTTGTCATACTGGTCGCCGTTCTTGTTTCTTTACAGAGTTAGAGTCGGGTGAGATTAATGCAGAGGTAGAGGTAGATACTACTGCCGCTTATGGTGTAATAGATACACTTTACCATACCATTCAAGAGCGAAAAAATGCAGATCCTGAGACTTCATGGACCGCTAAACTTCTCTCTAAAGGTGACAATACTATTTTGAAAAAAGTAGTTGAAGAAGCTGGTGAGTACTGTTTTGCGCATAAAGATAATGATGAAAAAGAGATGGTGTATGAAGCAGCGGATTTAACATACCATATGTTAGTGGCACTTGCATCTAAGAACATCTCTCCTGATCGTATTAAACAAGAGCTTTCTCGTAGGTTTAATATGAGTGGTATTGCTGAGAAAAACGCTAGAGAGAAGTAATGAAGAGTAAAATCACTGCATTTATAGAGGGCTTAATCACTTACGATTACCTTCTTTTTGCTGGAGTGTTTCTTTTATTTATTCTTTTTATTATCTTTGGTATTGCACTACGTAAAAAGATTGGAGTTGCACTTCTCTTTATTCTCATAGCTTTTGCTACTCTCCTCCTTGGTCCTACATTAGGATATGTAAAACTACATGAGTACCTCTTTAAAAACTCTACAAAACTTATAAGTCAGAAAAAACTCAATTTTACAGAGGCTGTAGTTATAAAAGGTAGTTTGAAAAATGAGTCGAAAAAAAACTTTCAAAATTGTAAAATTATTGCGAGTGCTTATAGTGTTACTTCAAATAAGTATAAAAATTATCTTAAAAAATTCAAACCTTTTGCAAATATGTCGATAGTTGAGTATAATATATCTAAGGGTGAAACAAGAAATTTTAAGATTATTATGGAACCTTTTACCTATTCTCGAGATTATAATATCTCACTTGGAGCAGATTGCAGATGACACTTTTTAACTACTGGCACTTTATAACTTTTGGAGTCATATTTCTTCTTTTTATTGCTGGTATGGTGAGTGCTTTTACTCAAAAAACAGCAAAGTTGAAATTTGGTATGTTTGTAACAGTTACACTTATAACAAGTTTTTTAGCAGTTTTTTCTGTCATAGTGGTAGATAAGTATACTAAAGAGGTAAAGCTTTATAAGCTAAAAAACAAGCGACTTTTAAGTATTGAAACCATTATATACTCAGGTATAGTAAAAAATGTAGGGAACCATACTATAGGGAAGGTTACTTTTGAAATAAAACTTGTAAATAAGGGTCATGCTACAGGGAATGTTAAAGGTGGAAGTTTCTATAAGAGTAGTGGTTTTTTCGACTTTTTTAGTAATGGTTTGGGCATATCAAATAAACCACAATCAATTACAAAAGAGTTTGTCGTTGCTACAAACTTAAAAGCAGGAGCTGCTCAATCTTTTAGAGTACACTTTAAGTACCCACCATATTTTAAAAGTACTTCTCAGTTCTCTAAAGTTTGGGGACACTAAAAAGTTTTAGTATTTAAGCCCTATCTTTTTGAGGGCTTTGTTAATATTTCTTATTTGAGTATTTTTATCTCTACACCAGTTTGGTGCTAAAAGAGAGTCATCATCTATGCCAGCAGTTACTCTTTGCACAGTTACATTTGCTGGTTTCATCTCTATAGACTTTACCAAAACATTAAGGTACTCCTCTTCTGTTATTGGAGTAAATTGGCCACGTGTAAACTCATTGGCGAGGGCTGTTCGTTTAACAACATAGAGGGGATGGTACTTTACAGAGTCTATACCCCATTTATAAGCGGCACGAGAAGTCTCTAGCATCATCTCCTCTGTCTCATCTGCTAAACCAAAAATAAGGTGTCCACAGACATTTATACCAGCCTCTTTTGACTTGATAATCCACTCTTTAACATTAGCACTATTATGTCCACGGTTTATTTTCTCTAGTGTTTCATCATATACAGACTGTATACCAAACTCTAACCATATTTCACTCTCTTTAGCTAGTTTAGCCAGATACTCTAATGTCTCATTCGTAATACTATCTGAGCGTGTACCTATGCTAAGTCCAACAACATTAGGAAATGAGAGTGCTTTTTCATAGAGTGCTTTAAGTGTTTCAAATGGTGCATAGGTATTTGTAAAAGATTGAAAGTAGACTAAAAACTTTTGGGCTCCATACTCTTCTGCTTGTCGCTTGGAGATGGCACTAAATTGTTGTTCTAGCTGGAGAAGTTGTTTTTCTAAAAAAGGGTTTGTTTTCGAGTCTAAGTTAAGATGAAATCCTTTTAACTCTTGGACAGCATCTGTACTGGCAGAAAATGAGTCATTTTCACAAAAGGTACAGCCACCTTTAGCAACTGTTCCATCTATATTTGGACAAGTAAAACCAGAGATATTGATGCCAACTTTATAAACCTTAGCATCAAATTTCTTTTTAAGATAGCTACCATATGTGTAGATTTGCTTCATTATACTATGTACTTTCCTGTAAAACAAGCTGTACAATAGGCATCTTTTTTTAAGTCTGCATTTACACTTCTAAGGAGTGCATCTTCATCAAGATATGCTAAAGAGTCAGCCTCTATATAGTCACAAATCTCTTGTGTAGACATATTTGCTGCAATAAGTTTATCTTTACTTGGCGTATCAACACCATAAAAACATGGATCAGTTGTTGGTGGAGAAGATACTCGCATATGTACTTCACTTGCTCCTGCTTCTTTGAGCATACGAATAATACGACGAGATGTTGTACCCCTTACAATGGAATCATCAACAACAATAACACGTTTACCTTTGATTATATCTGTCATAGGAGAGAGTTTCATTTTTACTTTTAAGTCACGCATCTCTTGTGTAGGTTCAATAAATGTACGACCAATGTAGTGATTACGCATAATTCCCATCTCATAAGGTATGCCACTCTCTTGTGAATAACCAATAGCTGAGGGAACACCTCCATCAGGAACAGGTATAACAATATCTGCTTCAATAGGTTCTATTTTTGCAAGTTCTCTTCCCATCTCTTTACGTGCTTTATAGACAGATTGTCCAAATACATGTGAATCAGGGCGAGCGAAGTAAACATACTCAAAAATACAGTGTTTTGGTGTTGGTTCAAAAATTTTAATGCTCAGAGGTGCTTTATCTTTTTCAAATATAAGGAGTTCTCCTGGTTCTACATCACGAACGAAAGTAGCTCCAACAAGATCAAAAGCACATGTCTCACTTGCCACAATGTAACCACCGTTTGGAAGGAGACCAAGACTTAAAGGACGAAATCCATGACGGTCTCTTATAGCAAACATTTTTGTACGAGATAAAATAACTAATGAAAAAGCACCTTCTATTCTTTGAACGGCATCAATAATTCTGTCAATGAGTTTATCTTTTGAGCTTTTTGCTATAAGGTGAATAAGATTTTCTGTATCCATAAATGTTTGAAAAATTGCACCTTTTTCTATAAGTGCATTTCGAACTTCATCGGCATTCGTAAGATTTCCATTGTGTACAATTGCCATTTCTCCAAGGTCATAACGAGCAAATACTGGTTGTGCATCGAGAATAGAGTCATCTCCTGCAGTTGAGTAGCGAGTATGCCCAACAGAAGAAGAACCACAGAGTGTTGCAAGTTTTTCTTCATTAAAAACTTTCATAACAAGCCCACGATCTTTAATAGTATGGAGCTTTTTCCCATCAGATGAGCTAATTCCAGCAGCTTCTTGACCACGGTGTTGTAGAGCATGGAGTGAAAAGTAGGCTAACTTAGAAGCCTCTTCATGACCATAAATACCAACTACAGCACATTTTTCGTTCATGTTTTCGCGCAATTTATTTCCTTGTTTAGGTGTAACAGAATAATTAATGCAATTATACACTACTAATCTATAATTAAAATGAAAGGGTTTACAATTAGTTTGGAAGTTTTAGTTTTTTTGATGTTTCTAGTAAATCATAAAAAAAATGGAATAGATATTGCTTTTTTATTCAATGTAGTGCAAAATAATCCCAAAAAGGTAGGAAGTATGGATATAGTGTTACGCAATAATCTCA
>CAZMBK010000103.1:0-4960 GCA_964564315.1 uncultured Sulfurimonas sp. | reverse complement strand
GAGCTAACAAGACATTTTGTCTCTTATTTGTTAAGAGGTCGAAATTATAGACAAATAGATTCTATATGTCAAGGGTAAAAGAGACAAATTTAAAAAAAAGTCTCTTTATCTATTAAAAGGAGCATTTTAATGGCATATAAAGCACTCTGATGTTGTATATAGTTCCTATCTCCATTAAAGTGTAAATGCTTTTCTATATGGGTATCTTTTGTTCTTGCACTAATGTATACAGTCCCAACTGGCTTTTCATCTGTTCCACCACTCTCCCCTGCAATGCCACTCACTGAAAGTGTATAGTCTGCATTACTCACATTTACAGCACCCTCACTCATTTCTAAAACAACTTCTGCACTTACAGCACCATTTTTTACTAAGGTAGTATGCTCTACAGCTAACCAGTTCTCTTTGAGTGCATTCGAGTATGTGACCAGCGAACCATCTAATATAGCTGAGGCTCCATTACTTTTTGTAAAATAGTATGTTAATAAACCACCCGTACAGCTCTCAGCAAAACTGACTTTTTTTGAAAGAGTTGCAAGTTTCTCTATTATATATGGCACAATATCTGAAGATGCTATAAGTTTTTGAGGAAGGAGTCTCTTTCCTGCATGAATAAACTTACTAATATCACCATAGCGTTTAGAAGATATATCTACTCTCATCCATCCATCTACGATTTGTGTTACAACAAAACTAACTTCAAATGTTTGTGCAATTGGACTCAAAATATTTAGAAGTGTACTCCTCTCTTCTTCAAAAATATGCACAGATGCTTTTGTCTCTTTAGAAGGAATGAGAAGTGTTGGCATCTTTTCATTTTCATCTATTTGCAGTACATTAACAAGAGAGTTATTGTACTCAAGGAGGTAACTTCTCTCTTCAAAAAGTGTAGCCTTTTGTGGAATAAGAATACCTTCTTGCAAGACTTGGTTATCACTTGTTGCAGTACATATAAGCTTGCCAATAGTAGAAAAATTCTTTTTACTTGTAATTATAATGATCTTCTCTTGTGCATTTAATCTCTCTTCTATATAAAGAAAGAGAGAATTGTCACTACTTTTAAAATATGTAACAGAATTTATAAAATCACTATTATTTTCTATTTGACGAAGAACATACTCTTTTAATGCTACATTGTAAATAAACATATTTCCAATAAATATAAGATGTAATTTCATTGTATAACAACCTTCTTGTGTAAAATTAAAAAAATAATAACCATATTAAGCTTAATTAGTGATTTTCATGATTGTCCTCTAAATATACTTTTAAATATTATTTAGATAAAATCCGAAAAAACAATACTTACGATTATGAAGGACATTCAATTGACTGCTGATAAAAAAATACTTCATGTGATCTCAAATGAAACAAAAAGTTCAATTGATCAGATGAGGATTGTTACTCCAAGTATTTATGCTTCAATTTTCACTCAATATGCTAATGAACATGGGGAGAGCATTGAGCATGAACCAAAACTTGCTTATGATATTTTAGAAACAGAATGTACAACTCTTTCTAATTTACAATCACAAACATCTAAAAATGCCTCGCAACTGAGTGACACAACAAATAAAGCACTCCATGCCATAAAAGATAAAGATGAAGCACTGCTTAGTGAAGTACTCAAAGAGACACAATCTTTAAAAGAAGAGATAGAAAAGCTTAAAGAGGCTGTCTACAGAGATGAACTTACACATGCTTACAACAGAAAATGGCTACATGACAGACTTCTTGTTCAAAATGAAAACAGTTTTTTAAGAAGTGGTGTCTTAGTTATGATTGACTTGAACTACTTTAAGCAGATTAATGACACACATGGACATATTTTAGGGGATAAGGTTCTTATATTTATAGCGAATGAACTAAAAAAGAGTAAACAAAATATTATTCGTTATGGTGGTGATGAATTTCTTATTGTTTTTGATGCAAGCCATACACTAAAAAATGCTCTACAGATACTTAATAAAATAAGAGAAAATGTTTTAAAGAAAAAGCTCAAAGCACATGATTCTATGTTTAGAATTAGCTTCTCCATTGGTGCAGTAGCATTTAAAAAGGGTGATACTCTTTCAGAAGTGATAGAGAGTGCTGACAAAAACATGTATGCAGATAAACAACTTATTAAAAAGAGAATTAAAGGCATAGAAGTTTAAAATACGAATACTTTATCAGTTTTTTAATATATTAAAGATATAATCCAAAAAAATTTCATACACTTTTGAGGTACTTATGGATTATAAAGACACACTACTTTTACCAACGACTAGTTTTGCAATGCGCGGAAACTTAATAAACAACGAACCTAAACGTTATGCTGCATGGGATGCAGAGAAAGTTTACGAGAAGATGAAAGCAAACCGTAAGGATGCTCCAAAGTTCACACTTCACGATGGTCCTCCTTATGCAAATGGTCATATTCACATCGGTCATGCACTCAACAAAGTCCTCAAAGACATCATCATTAAACACAACTATTTTAACGGCAAATCTGTTCGTTTTACTCCGGGTTGGGATTGTCACGGTCTACCAATAGAGCAACAAGTTGAGAAAAAGCTTGGTGGGAAAAAGAAAAAAGAGCTTCTTGAGACTGCAGAGATTCGTAAACTTTGTCGTGAACATGCTGCAAAATTTGTAGATATTCAAAGAGATGAGTTTAAAACTCTTGGTATCATCGCTGACTGGGAAAACCCTTATGTTACTATGGACTACAAATTTGAAGCAAACATCTACCGTACACTTGCAAGTGTTGCAAAAAAAGGTCTTTTAGTAGAGCGTTCTAAACCTGTTTTTTGGTCATGGGCTGAGAGAACTGCACTAGCTGAAGCTGAAGTGGAGTACGAAGACAAAGAGTCTCACTCTATATTCATCGCGTTTGAGTTAGATGCAGACGCAAAAGCAAAACTAAACATAACAGGAAAAGCAGCTCCTGTTATCTGGACTACAACTCCTTGGACTATTCCAGCAAATACTGGTATATCTATGAACCCAGAAGAAGAGTATGTTCTTACTGACACGGGTTATATCGTAGCTAAAGAGCTTTTTAACTCTATGATTGAAGAAGAAGTTATAAGTGGAAAAGTTGTTCAAACTTTTAAAGCTACTGACTTTGAAAATACTAAAGCTATAAATCCTCTTAATAAACGTGAATCTCGCATCATCTTAGGTGAGCATGTTCTTATGGATAGTGGTACAGGTTGTGTACATACTGCTCCAGGACATGGTGAGGATGATTACCGTGTTGGACTCCTTTATGACTTAGAGGTTGTTATGCCTGTTGATGAGACTGGTTGTTTTGATAACACTATTGTTAGAGATAACCTCATTCCAAATGCAGAAGATTTTTTAGGTCGTCATATCTTTAAATCTAACGATGATATAATAGAACTAATGGGAGATGCAGTACTTAAAGTAAGTAAATTTACTCACTCATATCCACACTGTTGGAGATCTCATACTCCACTTATCTTTAGAGCAACGAGACAGTGGTTTATCTCTGTAGATGGAACGCCTGAGGGGCAAAACGAAACACTTAGAGAGAATGCTCTAAGCGAAGTAGAAAAAACTCTTTTCATCCCTGAAACTGGTCGTAAACGTCTTACATCTATGGTTGAAAACCGTCCTGACTGGTGTATATCTCGCCAACGTGATTGGGGTGTTCCTATCGCTTTCTTTAGAGTGAAAGCGACGGGTGAAGTTATTTTCGATGAGAAAGTTCTTAACTATACAGCGATGATTTTTGAGATGCAAGGAAGTGATGCTTGGTACTCACTACCAACAGAACACCTACTCTACCCTGGTGCTGGTTACAAAGCGAACGAAGTAGAAAAAGTAACAGACATCTTAGATGTATGGTTTGACTCAGGTTCTACTTGGAACTCAGTTATCAAGTCTCGTAACTATGATGCTGGTGAGTACCAAGCAGACCTTTATGTAGAGGGTTCTGACCAACACCGTGGTTGGTTCCAGTCTTCACTTTTCCTCTCTTGTGCAGTTGAGCATAAAGCACCATATAAAGGTGTTCTTACTCACGGTTTTACAGTGGATGACAAAGGCGAGAAAATGTCTAAGTCTAAGGGTAACGTTATCGCTCCTGAGAAAGTTCTCAAAGAGTACGGAAGTGAAATTCTTCGTTTATGGGTAGCTTCATCTGATTACCAAGGGGATTTAAAAATCTCTAAAGGAATACTCAAACAAATTTCTGAAAACTATAGAAAGCTAAGAAATACATTTAGAATTATGCTTGCAAATATTAATGACTTAGAGACACTTACTCCTTATGAAGAGATGGGTACACTTGATAAGTGGATTTTAGATGTAAGTGCTGATGTATTTGCTGAAGTTCATAAAGCATTTAGTGAGTACAACTTTGTAAATGGTATGAGCACACTCAACAACTTCATCGCAAATGAGTTAAGTGGTATGTATATCGATATGACAAAAGACAGCCTTTACTGTAATGCGAAGAACTCTAAACGAAGAATGGCAAGCCAAAGTGCAATGGCAATGATAACAAAATCTCTTTTACTCCTTATGGCTCCTGTTCTTACTTACACTTGTGATGAGATCATAGAGCATGCTCCAGCAGTTGTTAAAGGTGATGCTGAGTCTATCTTCGACCTTGTATATGCTCCGATAGTTACAGGTGAGTCAAACTTTAATGCAGAGTATATGACAAAAGCTCGTGAAGGTTTTGGTTCTGTTGTAGATACTCTTAAAAAAGAGAAAATAATAAAATCTACACTTGAGCTTGTTATCTACACTGAATCTAAAGTGGCACTCGATCTTGATCCAACTGATGCTGAAGATTGGTTTGTTGTTAGTGGTGTTTATGAAGACAAAGCAGAAGAAGAGATTCTTGGTTCATTCAAAGTAGATGAAGACAGTTTCACAATTACAAAAGCGACTGCACACAAATGTCCACGATGTTGGAAATTTCAAGCAGAGAAAGAAGAGTCTA
>CAZMBK010000102.1:0-5000 GCA_964564315.1 uncultured Sulfurimonas sp. | reverse complement strand
TATGTTAAACTTGAAGATACTATTAAAGGTTTCAAAGGTATTTTAGCTGGTGAGTATGACCATATGTCAGAAAACTCATTCTACATGGTTGGTGGAATGGATGAAGCTATCGCTAAACAAGAGAAAAATAAATAGGCTCAAAGCTTATTAAAGGACTATAATGGATAAGTTTAAACTTGAAATCCTAACTCCAAATGGTGTCATCTATGATGGTGATGCTATTAGTGTAGTTCTTCCTGGTGAAGAGGGAGAGTTTGGAGTACTAGCACACCATGCATCTTTAACAACACTTTTAACAAGTGGTGTCGTAGATGTTGAAAAAGAGGACAAATCAGTTGAAGCAATTGTTATCAACTGGGGTGTTGTTCAGGTAGACGAAGAGAAAGTTATTATCTTAGTTGAAGGTGCTGCTGCTATTCGTGGTGCTAATGAGTCTGAAATTGCTCAAGCTCTTGATGAAGCGAAGAAACTTATAAATGATGTTGCAGACTCTAGTGCTGCTATTGCATCTGTTTCTGCTAGAATTGAGACAGCTGCTCAAAAGTTAATATAAGTTAATTATGCTTAATAATTTAATAGATTTTTATCTTAAAAGCCATCCTGTGACAATAGGAGTATTAGCTCTTTTAGCGATATACTTTATTGTCCTTAATTGGGTTTTCTTTTATAGATATTTTTCTATTAACAGTTGGTTAGATAAAGAGAGTAATTCTCTTGAAGCACTCCTTATGGGTGCAACTACTGTAAATAAAAACTCCTTTTTAAATAATTTTATTAAAACAAGTAATCATATTTCAAAAGAAGTTTTAGGATTAGGTATGCTTGCAGCAACAAAAGAGGCGACAAAAGGTCTCTCTATCCTCTCTATATTCGCATCAACTACACCTTTTATTGGTTTGTTTGGTACGGTTGTTTCAATACTTGACACATTTACACATATTGGTCAAACAAGTGGAAGTATGTCAGTTATTGCGAGTGGTGTATCGGATGCACTTGTCGCAACTGCTGCGGGTATATTTGTAGCTATCTTTTCATATACATATCATCAGATGCTTAAAAGAAAATCATTTGAACTTATATCATTTCTTCAGATGCAAAGTGATGCGATTATAGCTCGTAAGGCGTAGTTATGATTTATGATTGGGATGATAAACCTGAATTAAATATTACTCCCCTTGTTGATGTAATGTTAGTGCTCTTAGCTATACTTATGGTTATCGCTCCAAACATTATTTATGAAGAAAATATTAAATTACCTCAAGGTTCAACATCACAACAACTCTCTAAAATTCCTCCTGTACATATTAGTATAGATAAAGATCAAAATATAAAAATAAATAAAGATAGTTATCTTTTTAATGCATTCATGGATAATTTTGCCCTATATGCAAGTAGGTTAGATAAAAAAGCTACGGTTCTTATTAGTGCTGATAAAAGTTTAGAATATGGAATTGTTATGTCTATTTTAGCAGCAGTTAAGCAGGCTGGTTTTTCTGAGGTCTCATTAGCTACCAATGGATAATAATAGCAAGTATTTCTACCTGAGTGGTTTTATTTCACTCTCTCTTTTCACACTATTTTTGTTCTCTTTTGCATTTGTCCTATTTAAACCTACTTTAGCAAAAACATTTGCCTTAAAAAAAGATAACTATATTTCTATATCTCTGGAAATTCCAAAAATTCAAAGTAGAGATGCAAAAAAAGTTCAAAAATCAACGACTCTTACTACAAGTACACCCGTTGCAAGCAAAAATGTAGATATTAATAATCTCTTTAATGATGTTTGGACGAAGAAAATCGTGCATAAAAAAGAGAAACCAAAAACTTTTAATAATAAAAGACTTTTAGAGATACAAAAAAAGATAAAAAAAACTCAAAATAAAACAGTTGAATCACTTAGTGAAAAGGTAAATAATTTAGAGAGTGTAAAAACAAATAATGAAAACAAAGCTTCTTCTACTGCGGAGCAGGTTAATGAATATTTGGCTAAAATTCAAGCAATTGTTTACCAATATTTTAAGGTACCAGCTAACTCAGAGGGTAGTAGTGTGAAAACTGTTATTGAGTTAAATAGTCTTGGTAAAGTTTTAGATTTTAGGATTTTAAGTTATTCTGATAATGAAGCATTAAATAGAGAGGCCGACAAAATAAAAGAGCGTCTTTTCTCTGTCATTTTTCCAAAAAATCCACAGAAAAAATCGAGTAGAACAATAGTTATACTTATATCTAAGGAGTAGATTTGAAAATAATATTTTCACTTATGTTTATGTTCGGGTTGTTGTTTGCGAATGATGCCACTATTGAGGTTATTAAAAAAGTTGATTCACTTCCATCTTTAGGTGTTGAGGATTCATCACAAGAGTATGATGAGACATTTAAAATGACTTTTTTTAAATCACTTGTTGCAGATTTAAATGTATTGAGTATTTTTAATGTTGATAGGTTTCATCGAGTAGTAGATTATGATGCATCAACCGTTGTTGTTGAAAATAAAGATAGAAACTATGTTCTTCGCTATAAGATGCTCAAAATGGATAGTAATGCCTTGAGTGTAAAAATGAAACTTATCTCTAATAACGAAGAACTTTTTTCTAAAAGTTACAAGGTAAGTCGTACAAATATATATATGTTTGTAACCCATGCTATGGCATATGATATTAATGAGTATATGGGTGAACCATCTGTTGCATGGATGAAAAGAAAAGTTATATTTTCACGAGTAGTTGGTGCTAAGAAAAGTGAAATTGTTATTTCTGACTACTCCTTAGCTTATCAGCATACTATAGTGAAAGGAGGCTTTAACCTTTTTCCAAAGTGGGCAAATGAAGCACAAACAGGATTTTACTACAGCTCTTTAGATGGAAAAAGTCCAACACTTAAATATGTTAACCTTAAAACATTAAAGGTTTCAAAAATTATCTCTTCTGACGGAATGATGGTCTGTTCTGATGTAAGTAGCGATGGTAATACACTTCTTTTAACAATGGCAAAAAATGGACAACCTGATATTTATACATATAAGGTAGATACTAAACGGTATAAGAGAGAAACAAGATATGGTGGAATTGATGTAAATGCTCAGTTTATGGGAGAACGAAAGATTATTTTTATATCAGGACGATTAGGATATCCAAATGTATTCTCTAAAGATTTAGATACGAAAGAAGTTGAACAGATGGTTTATTATGGCAAAAGTAATTCAGCTTGTAGTTCAAATGGAGAGTATATTGTTTATAAAGCAAGAGAAACATCAAATGCTTTTGAGCGAAATACTTTTAACCTTCATCTCATCTCAATGAAAACAGATTTTATTAGACGCCTTACAGTAACGGGTAATAATGAATTTCCAAGATTTTCTAAGGATGGAGATGCTATTCTTTTTATAAAAAATTATAAAAATCAAAGTAGTATAGGAATTATTAGATTGAACCATAATAAGAACTACCTTTTTCCTCTCAAATATGGAAAAGTTCAATCAATGGACTGGTAAAATTATACATATTTAACAATAATTATAATTTTTTAGATATAATTAACCAATTTTTAAAACATAGAGGAAATCATAATATGAAAAGTATCGTTCTTTCAGGTGTTGTTGCAGCACTTTTAGCATTTAGTGGATGTAGCTCAACAGAGCCAGCGGTTGATAGTCAAGCTCAAGAAGTTGAAAAGCCAGCAGTTGCACAGGAAGTTGCAGCAGTTGAGACAGAAACTGTATCGGCTGAAGAGAGTATGGTTGATTCTAGTTCTAATGCAAATTCTCATACTCTTATGAGTATGTCTGATATTGAATCAGAACTTTCGGCTGTATATTTTGCATTTGACAAATTTAACATTAACTCTGAGATGCAGACTCGAATTTCTAAAGCAGCAGAGCTTGGTAAAACAGGTGCAGTAAATTATAATGTAAAACTAGAAGGTAACTGTGATGAGTGGGGTAGTGATGAGTATAACTTTGCACTTGGTCTTAAGCGTGCCGATGCTGTTAAAAAAGCTTTAGTTGCTGAGGGTATTGATGGAAATCGTATTTCTATGGTAAGTTATGGAGAATCAAATCCTGTTTGTAATGATAAAACTAAAGAGTGTTATGCACAAAATCGCCGTGTAGATTTCAAACTTCTACCGTAATTTGTAGCAGTATTTATGAAACGCTCAAAGATAGTTTATTTACTCTCTTGTGCATTCCCCATTCTCTCACTCTGTGCTGAACCTTCTGCGTTTGGTGCGGGTGACTTAGATAGTCCAACTCCTTATGGTCTTACTTCTAACGAAAAAATCATTTTAGATACAAAACAGAAACTCAATAAAGTAGCTGTAAAGAGTAATAATCAGGCCAATGAACTTGATTCTCTTCGTGAACGTATTGATGGATTACAGAGTGTTATCGAAAGTTTGAGTAGAAAAGCACATAACAATAGGATTACTCTCAAAAAAGAGAAAGAAAAGAGTCTTCAAGCAATCCGTAGTAGCAGTGAGTATGAGCAACGTTTAAGTGAAAGTATAGAACAAAATACTCAAAGTATTGCACAGCTTAAAGTTGCGATTACTGAAGTCTCTCTTCTTATAGACTCTATAAATGCAAAGTATGTATCTAAAGATGAGTTTAATACACTTGTTGATGATGTGAATAGATTTAAAGCATTAATTGCCAAAGAGTTAAAAAGTAGAGGGAATTCAAAATCATCAAAATCAAAACTTGACAGTATGAGTTCAGCAGAAGTCTATAAAAAGGCAAATGCTCTTTTTAAAAAGAAGTACTATACTGATGCTATAAAATATTTTGAGCACCTAATAAAAAAGCGTTATAAACCAGCTTATGCTCACTATATGATAGGTGAGATGAACTATAAAAGAAAAAATTATTCAAATGCAATTTCATACTTTAAAAAGAGCTCTTCTCTTTATTCTAAGGCATCTTATATGCCTAACTTGATGCTTCATACAGCAGTAAGTATGAGTAGAACAGGTGATAAAGATCATGCTAAAGCTTTTTTTGAAGC
>CAZMBK010000101.1:0-5113 GCA_964564315.1 uncultured Sulfurimonas sp. | reverse complement strand
AGGAATTGGTATGAGAAAAATTATTACACTTTCTATGGTAGCTTTGTTTGCTACAGGAGTATATGCAAATACAGATAGCAAAGAGCAAAACAGTACACAGATGCAGATAGATGCCCTTAAAGCACAAATAGTACAGATGCAGAAGACACAAGATGAAAAAATTGCTAAGTTAGAGAAAAAAGCGAAAAAGAACTCAAAAAAAATTAGTGCGGTCAATAAATTAGCAAATAATGATAACCTGAAATTTAATGCTGATTTAAGAGAGTCATATGATTATATTAGTTATAAAGATGCAAAAGGTAATACTAGTTCAAATGGTATATTTAGCAATAGACTATGGCTTAAAATGGCTTATGCACCAACAAGTAATTTAGCATTTTATGGTACATTAGCATATAACAAGATTTATGGGCAAGCAACAGCACCTTCTCAAGGATTTAACTATTACGATTGGATTGTAAATGAAACAGTAAATCCATCAGATGAAATTCGCCTAAAAGAAGCATACTTTCTTTATAAAAATGATACTTTCTTAGGTATGGATATTCCATGGACTGCAAGTATTGGTAGAAGACCATCTACAGATGGTCTATTAGTTAACTATAGAGAAGATGCTAAAGCAAAATCTGCTATTGGGCATAATATTAATATGGAATTTGATGGTGCAAGTTTTTACTACTCACTTGAAAATTTAACAGATATTTCAGGTATGTCATTAAAATTTTGTTTTGGTCGTGGTATGTCTAATTCTACCTCAAGATTTAGTGGTGTAACTCAAAATCTAGATGGGACTTTTTCTCCTTCTAATCCTCCATCAAATGATTATTCAAAAGTAGATGGTTTTGATAATACTGATTTAGTTGGTATTTTATTTAACCCTTATGATGATGGGCAATACTCTTTACATACTGTTTGGTTTGATGCTTTTAATTTACCAGGTATGGTATCTGTTGGTTCGGCAGCAGCACCAAAATATAAATTTGAACAGGTTGGTGATGTTTCTGGTGGTGCTGTAAGTTTTGTGGCTGATGGAATTGGTGATGAGATTTCTGATATGTTAGATGAAACTGTCTTTTTTGCATCATATGCGTATAGTAGAACTACTCCTGATAGCACTATGTTAGGTTCAAGTGATAATGAAGTTGGTAGATCTGTTTATGTTGGTGCAAACTGGCCATGTCAACTTATAGATGATGCAAGAGTTGGTATAGAGTATAACCATGGAGATAAATACTGGAGAAGTTTTACTTATGGTGAAGATACTTTAGTTGGAAGTAAACTAGCTACACGTGGTGATGCTTATGAAGTATGGTTTAACAAAGATTTAATAGGTAAAAAACTAACTGCACAAGTTCGTTATACATATATTGACTATAAATATACAGGTAGTAATGGATTTTTTGGAGATGCAGGTACTCCAATGACAATGTCAGAAGCTTTAGCAAATGGTATGAATCCAGTAGATAAAGCACAAGATATAAGAGCATATATAAGATACAGATACTAAATACAAAAAAATGCATCACTTATTTTTTATATAAGTGATGTTTTTCCTTAATCTTTCCATTTCCTTTCAAATTAGTTACAATAACTTATTTTTATGCTAGATATAAGTTAAACAAAAGTTATTTATAAGTTAATATATATTAAAATGGCTTTATCTAATGTCTTTTATAAGTTTTTATAAATTTATATATCAGTTAGAAAATTATAAAGAGGAAATGCTTATGAGTGTAGAAGTTTCTAGAAGAAAATTTCTTCAAGGAAGTGTGGCATTAAGTGTTGCTGGTGCATCAGCAATAAGTGCTACAAACCTTTTTTCCAGCGAACATGCTAATAAACAGCAGTCTAAAAATGGTCGAATTCCAAGTAAAATTACTGAAAAAACAGGAACAGGTGAAGCTGTAGAAGTTGCAACATTATGTGAAATGTGTGTTAATAAATGTGCTGCAATTGCAAGAGTTGAAGATGGAATTATTACAAAATTAAATCCTAATCCAATGTTTCCAAAATCTAAAAATATGCTTTGTCCAAGAGGTAATGCCGGACTGCAAGCTATTTATGACCCAGATCGATTAAAATACCCAATGATTCGTGTAGGCGAGAAAGGGGAAGGAAAATTTAAACGTGTTACATGGGATGAAGCATATAATGCAATCTTAAATGGTACAGATAAGTTTCCAGGATTAGCAAAAATTTTAGAAGAAGAAGAAGATAACCGTTCATCTATGCTTTTTTGTGCAGGTGAAGGTATGGCTGAACATACATTTAAACAATTTTATCAAGCATTTGGTTCTTCAAACTGGTTAAATCATGCTTCTCTTTGTTTACAAACGGTTGTTTCAGGTTATGGTGTAACACTCGGAGCATATCCTCAGTCAGATTTAGATAATGCTGAGTATATTGTAATGGCAGGGGCAAATAGAGCTGAAGCAATTGTAACTCCTGATACTATGGACTGTTTTAAAAGAACTAAAGGTCGTGGTGCAAAACTTATATGTGTAGATCCTAGATTTACAAATACTGCTGCAAAAGCTGATAAATGGTTAGCAATTAAACCAGGAACAGATTTAGCATTTGTTTTAGCATTAACATATGTTGTTTTGACAGAAGAAATATATAACAAAGAGTATGTTGCAGAACATTTTAATGGTTTTAATGAATATAAAGAGAGTGTAATAACGAATAAATATACTCCAGAGTGGGCTGCAGAAATTACAGGTATAAGAGCTAAAGATATCTATAAGATTGCAAGAGACTTTATGGCACATGCTCCTAAAGCTATCTACTATCCAGGAAGAAGATCAACATTCGCTTCAAATGATTTTCAACTTCGTCGTGCGCAGGCAATTTTTCAAGGATTGGGTGGAGGTATAGATACTAAAGGTGGACTTATTTTTGGTAAAAAACTAAAATTAGGTAAACACGAAGCTTTAGAACCACTGTATGATAGAGCTGAAGCAAGAGCTATTAGTAAAAAAGATCATCCTGCAAAAGGTGAAGCTGGATATGCTGATTGTGCTATTGTTAGTGGTGGTGGTTCATGGATTTCATGGAGAAATAGATACATCGAAGATAAAATGCCATATAAAGTTAGAGGAATGTTTTGTTATAAACATAATCCAATGATGAATATGCCAAATACAGCAAAAACAGCTAAAATGTTAAAGAAAATGGATTTAGTTGTTACTATTGATACAATGCCAAGTGATACAGTTATGTATGCAGATGTTGTATTGCCTGAGTGTACTTACTTAGAAAGAACTGACCCTGTAAAAACTTTTGGTGGTGTTGAACCCTCTATAGCAGTAAGAAATAAGGTAGTAGATCCTCTTTTTGAAACTAAACCAGTAAGAGAAATTTTACAAGGTTTAACAGCTAAAATTTCTAAACCACTGTTTGATATAACTAAGAAACATGATGAAGAAGTTCAAGATGAACTAGAAGACTCTTCATATGAAGAAGTTTATGCTGAGTTTGATTTAACACTTCCATTTGAAGGAACTCAAGAAGAAGTAAATCATCATATGGTTGCTTCAATATATGGCGAAGAAGCTGCACATACTCTTGTTAAAGAGGGTGTTTTTTATCCAAATATGGATAAGTTTTACAAAGAGCTTAGTGTAAATGAGCATCAGTATTATCCTGAAAAAGAGAAAGCATATAGTGTTAGAGGTGGTAGAGTTAAAACTCCAAGTGGAAAAGTAGAATGTAATTTACAAAATCTTGCATCTAAAGGTGTTGATCCTATGCCAATCTGGAGAGATGAGTATGACTTTAAAGTAGAAAAGGGTAAATTTAGACTTCTTACTGGTCGTCATGCACAGTTTACTCAAAGTGGAACATCGAACAATTCAATGTTACATGACCTAATTATGACAAACTATATCTGGATTAATCAACGTATTGCCGATAAAAAGGGCATAAAGTTTGGTGATATGATAGAAGTTTCTAGTAGTACAGGTGCTACACGTTTAAGAGCATATCCAACAGAAAAAATAGGTCCAGATACACTTTTCTTTATTCATGGTTTTGGTGAAGAGAGTGAAGAGTTGACATGGGCATATAAAAATGGTGGTAATGATAATGCAGTGATTGAAGATAAGGTTGAGCCTGTGTATGGTTCAGCTGTTATGCATGAAACTAATGTTGAAATAAAAAAGGTGTAACTTATGGCTAGATATGGAATGGCACTTGATTACAAAAATTGTATCAATTGCAAAGCTTGTGAAGTAGCTTGTAAAGAAGAAAATGGTGTAGAATTAGGTGCAGAAAAACATAGAATTTGGGTTGGTGGAAATAATCCTGATGGCCAGTGGCCACTTTTAGATATCGCATCTGCTGCATTTTTACCGAGTCAATGTCAACATTGTGATGATGCTCCATGTGAGGAAGTATGTCCTACACATGCAACATACTATGATGAAAATGGTGTAGTGCGTGTAAATGCAGATAAGTGTATTTTATGTTCATACTGTATGAATGCTTGTCCTTATGATGCTCG
This sequence comes from uncultured Sulfurimonas sp., assembly GCA_964564315.1. Lineage (GTDB taxonomy): Bacteria > Campylobacterota > Campylobacteria > Campylobacterales > Sulfurimonadaceae > Sulfurimonas. The sequence goes on along the minus strand of CAZMBK010000101.1, from coordinate 609 downwards.
TTATGTTGATGATAGAACTATGACTGTTGATAAGTGTACCTTCTGTTCAGATACTAGACTTGCTCGTGGTGAAACGACTACTGCATGTCAAAATACTTGTCCTACTAAGGTTAGAACATTTGGTGATCTTGATGATCCAGAGAGTGAAATTAGTGAGTTGTTACGTACAAGAGAGCATTTTAGTCTGAAATCTCATCTTGGAACAAATCCAAAACTTTTCTATCTAACATAAGGAGGATATAGTGAATTTTATTAAAAAAATTATACCAATGAAAGAGTTTACTCTTAAAAGTTTAATGCAGTTTGAAAAAACTCCTTTAAATATGTTCATGTTTATAATAACTATATCACTGCTTGCCGCATTTGGTTGGGGTGTTGTGGAGTACTTAATGCACTCTCATCATGCATATAATGTTACAAGAGAACATCCATGGGGACTTCTTATCGCAATGTATATATTCTTTGTTGTTAGTTCAACTGGTCTATGTATCGTTGGATCGCTTGGTGATGTATTTGGTTTTGAAGATTATATGGCAATGAGTAAGAGAGCTATATTTGGTTCTATTGTTACTATTTTAGCTGGTTTCGCAGTTATTGCTTTTGAAATTG